>CAZION010000268.1:0-5829 GCA_964540865.1 uncultured Victivallis sp. | reverse complement strand
TATCCATCGGTGATCGCCGCCACCCTTCAGCAGATTTCCTGCTTCGAAGCCAATCATATACGCGGGCGCGGCCGGCCGGGCATGTATGGAATACAATACGCTTGGCTGGCCAGCTACCTTGTTGATCCGTATGTCCGCCTCGGACGTTTCGAATTTCAGCTGCATGCCTACGGGGGCGGGGTCTGTGCGTGGAGACGTGAGGCTGACGGCCAGGTGTTGGCGTTGGCCGAACAGGGAGTCCGCGTAGACGACAAAGGTCAGTTGCTCAACAAAACGGCCCCGCCGGAAGCCGGTTGGACCGCAAGTCTTGAAGAAACACCGGAGGCTGTCACCGGCTTTCCCGTGGATCCCGAGGGACACATCATCCGGACGCCTGTCCGACTTGATCGTGCCGCCTGGAAGCCCTGTTTGCAGAAAGGAATGAACGTGCTGGATCTGCACATTCCGCCGGGAGGAGGTATGACGTGGGAGGCATTCACGGACAGTATCTGCCAGGCTCTTGAATTTTTCGCGCGTTATCATGCCGACCGTCCTTTTGCCGCCCTGACCTGCAACACTTGGTTTCTGGATCCGCAGTTGGCGGATCTGCTGCCCCCCGACGCCAATCCACTGCGACTGCAACGTGCCGTTTATCTGTACCCTATCGGCTGGGATGCTGGCGGACTCTGGTTTGTCTTCCTGTGCAATACTGTGAATGTCGATGCGGCCACGCTGCCGCGCGACACGGCGCTGCAGCGTACCCTGTCTGCGTTTCTGAGCGCTGGAGGAAAATGGAACTGCGGCGGCATGTTTGTGGCAAAGGAAGATTTGCGCCATATGCGTGAAGGGCTTTACCGCGATCGGTTCAAGGCGCTTCGCGGCGAAATAGGGTTGTGAGCGTGTGTGTGACCCTAATGCCACCCAACTTAAGAGGTTTTTGACTGTTAACAAATCCAGAATTGATGTTGTGCCGCCGCCCTGCGGGGGCTGAATAATAAAAACATTTCGCTCCATTGTATAAAGCCTCCGCAGGAGGTGTAATAATGTAGCCCAAAGGCGTAAGCCTTGGGAATATAAGGATTACATTAAAGATAACAAGCCCCCGCAGGGTGGCGACACTTAAATTGGGGGCATTCTGTTTGGCCCCATTAAACGTAGGGACAAAATTGATATGGAAGAAATAAAAAGCTTTTTCGCTCTTCTGAATGAAAGTGTCGAACAGAATTCCTTTATCAAACTCATCCTCGGCAAATACCGCGGGAATGAAGCTGATTTGAGAAACATTGAAATCAAACCGGTATCAATCAAAAGTCAGGATTCACTGTCTTTTGTTTATCAGTACAAAACGAAAGACATCACTAAGAATTTTCCGGTCGGAGAGGGAATTGAGGTTATTCGCGGACTGCTTGGGGTGGACTTCAAAAGCGCCCACTTGTTTTCAACTGCTGAGGATGTTCAGATAGAATTCAGCAAAAGGGGCAAATGCATGTTGAATCGCAGCAAGCCGACATGCAGAGAGGTTCCTGTCAAAGGGCACAACCGCGAAAAACAGCGGATAATTAATCAAGACAGGCCTTTCCTGATCTCGTTGGGAATCACCAACGATGATCGCCAGGTTCTTCCATCCATGTCCAGTAAATGGAAGCAGATTAATGTATTCCTCGAAATTTTCCAGCAGGCCCTTCTTTCATCCCAAATCTCCAAGAGTAAAAATATCAACGTGGTTGATTTCGGATCCGGAAAAGGATATTTGACGTTTGCCGTATACGATTTTTTGCGGAATTCGCAGGGGATGGATGCGCAAGTGACGGGAGTTGAATTGCGGGAGGAACTTGTGAGGTTTTGCTCCAATGCGGCAATGAAGCATGAGATGGAAAAGTTACACTTCTGCCAAGGGGATCTGAAAAGCTACAGTCCCGGTAAAATACAGGTGATGATTGCTTTGCACGCATGTGATACAGCTACGGACTCGGCCATTCACATGGGCATCAGTTCGGGCGCGGAGATCATCATGTGCTCACCATGCTGCCACAAGGAACTCAGGCAAAAGATCGTCATTCCTCCGGTTCTCAAACCGATATTGCGTTTTGGGGTGCATCTCGGTCAGGAGGCTGAAATGGTGACCGACAGTCTAAGGGCTCTTCTTCTTGAGGCTGAAGGCTATGAAACAAAGGTGTTCGAGTTCATATCACTTGAGCACACTGACAAAAACAAGATGATTCTTGCAGTCAAGCGTGGAGGTTCTCCCGATAAAAAGGAAGAGGCCCAATTGCAGATAAATGCGATAAAGGACTTCTACGGCATAAAAGAAATCAACTTGGAAACGATGCTGAAAACTACAACCGATCAGCAATAAGATTAATCACCAAGACACCAAGTTCGGAAACCGATAGGGAAATTTCCTCTATTTCCAGACGCTTATGGGCAAGCCTGCCAATTGAAAGTAATCAAAATATTTGAGAATGCGAACCGGTTCTGACAAGAATCAGCCTGGAGTTGATGCGGTCAAGTTTGTAAATCAAAACCCAGTCCGGTTCTATATGGCAGTCAAAGTAACCTTTATATACGCCTCTCAGGGGATGGTTTTTATACTGTTCCGGCAAACTCTTTTCCTCGACAGGCAATGTAATGACTTTTTCAAGCTTAGAAGCATCTTTTCCTGAGAGGATCAGTCTTTTAACGTCCCTTCTGAATTCACTTACCTGATGAATGCCGAGCATTATTTATCTCTCCAGGAAGCGAAAAGTTCATTGGTGGATTTATATTTTTTCACTCCCCTATTTTTCTCAACCTTTTTGATTGCATTGATAGTTGCCTTGTTCCTGATATCATCCAGGGAATCGATTTTGAGATAGTTGTCTTCAATTTCAGGGAAGTGCTTTTTGAAAAGCTCCTTGACGTAAAAGGCGCGGGTCCTACCCGTTTTTATGGCGAGAATCTTAAGCCTGTTCTCATATTCCGGCAAACGTACAGCCAACATGGTTCCTCCAACTTTATTAATATGTATAACCAGTAATACAAAGTTTACAGCGTATACAATATTATGCAAGAGAATTTGGAATTAGAATTGATGAGTTTTTGGCAAGTTTCCGATTTCAGAGGCACGCGAAGGTGTGTGTGCGAATTGAGATGGGAGTCCTGTGTTTTTGTCTTGATTTATTTTTCTACATCGTCCGAGGTTACCATTGTCATTGAGGTAAAATTCGACGACTAATTCAAGGAAGCAATACTTTCCAGTCTCAAAGAGGAATGGTGGATATTCTCGGAGGAGATGGACAAGGCTTACAAAGAATACGTGCCTATAAAGTGGTATACTGCCTAAAAACAAGTAAGCGTTAATCTGGGTAATTTCATCTATAAAGTAAGGCGGGTTATTAAACCGCCTTACTTTATTCTTAAGAAACGTCGGGCTAAAGCCCAACCTACTTCTTCATCAATTCCTTGAACTGGTTGAAAAGATATCGGGGATCATGTGGACCTGGGGAAGCTTCAGGATGGTACTGGACAGCGAACATCGGCTCTTTTTTGTGTCTGATTCCTTCGACTGTCTGATCATTCAAGTTTATATGCGTCACTTCAACAGTTGACGGGAATGAATCTTCCCTTATTGCATAATTATGGTTCTGTGATGTGATTTCTACACTTCCATTTTCAAGGCGTTTCACAGGATGATTACAACCGTGATGTCCGAATTTCAATCTGAATCTTTCGCCTCCGCAGGCTATTCCAAGTATTTGGTGCCCAAGACATATCCCCATTACCGGGACTTTTCCAATGAGTTTTTTAGATGACTCGATTGCGTATGATACCGCAGCAGGGTCCGCCGGGCCGTTTGAAAGAAAAACACCATCGGGTTTTTTCGCGAGAACTTCCTCGGCTGTTGTTTTCGCTGGAACCACTGTGACATCCATTCCGCTCAGTCTCATGGAACGGAGGATGTTCCACTTGATTCCAAAATCATATGCGACGACTTTGAATTCTATTTTTGGAAGTTCAGAACATATGCCCCATGATTTTGTGAGTTTCCCGTCCTTGTCCCAATTATAAGGTTTGCCACATGAAACTTTTGATGCATAATCCTTATTGTCAAGGCCTTCCCATTCTTTTGCTTTTTCAACGGCTTTTTCTGGTGAAAGTTTTCCGCTGCAGCACATGTATGCCTTCATTGTACCAGAGTTACGCAGCTTGGTGGTTATCGCCCTTGTATCAACACCGGCTATGCCCGGGACCTTCTGCCGGATCAGAGCTTCGGAGAGAGATTCCTTTGAGCGCCAGTTGCTTACCTCGTTGAGCTCGTGGACGATGAATCCGTTTGCAAAAAACTTTCTGGATTCCATGTCCTCATCATTTATCCCGGTATTTCCGATCTGGGGATACGTCATTGTCACAAACTGGCCGGCATATGAGGGATCGCTTAGAATTTCCTGGTATCCTGTCATTCCAGTATTGAAAACAACCTCACCCTCCCTGTCAATATCAGCGCCAATAGAGTATCCGTGCAGGATGGTTCCATCCTCGAAGGCAAGAATTGCGCTTTTCTCGCGCTTTTCTTTCCAATTATATGTATTTTTCATAAACACCATTTTAAAATTATACGTGAAGTTTGCTACTATAACTTTCATTGGTAAAACCGCAATCACCGAATTGTTTTTTGCTCCCAATGTTTGGTTTATCAAATTTCTCAATGTTCCAGCCTCTTGAACGAAAGCATACTGTTCAATGGGATTGTTTATGAATTGAGTTGAGGATAAGCTGTTATGTGCTACATTATGTGCTACATAACAGAAAGGCAGGTGTAGAATGGTAACTGCAACGATAAGGGATGTCCAGCACAACCTGGCGGCTTATATGCGTCGTGTGGAAAATGGCGAAGAAATAGAGATCCGCCGCCGCGAAAAGGTAGTCGCGAAACTTGTGCCCAGCCATGATGCAATGCAATCTAAGCGTAAAGTCGACTGGACGGGAGCAGGGGAGCGGAGACGTAAGCTTTGGGGCGGTAAGCATGCACCTGGCAAACCGGCCTCGGCGATCGTGTATGAGTCCCGAGGAGACCGCTGATGGACGTATATTATGATACCGGAGCACTGATTCCCATATATGTTGATGAAGTTTTCAGCGAGGCCGTGAATGCCTATTCCACAAGCCAGGCTATTCCAATCCCATTCAGCTTGTTTCACCGTCTGGAATTCGAGAATGCATTGAGACTTAAGATGTTCCGCAAGGAAATCGATGAGGAGCGTCTCAACCGGGTTCTCTCGGATATTGGAGATGATTTGAATTCCTCTCATCTTGTTCTCCTCCCCGTGAATTGGATTGATGCGTTTGAAAAGGCCCGCTCCATCGGAGCCCGTGTAACGGCAAAAACCGGTTGCCGCACCCTCGATCTGATGCATGTGGCGATTGCAATCCACTGGGGATGTCAGATTTTTCTTACGGCCGACGCTAGACAGCTTGCTGCAGCTAGGCTGGCAGGGCTTGAAACGGTTGATCTTCGTGAACTGCATCGCCGAAACGGAGATGGGCGCGGTTATCCAGGAATCGTCCGGGAACAGCAGGCGAAATATCACCGCAGTTCGAGTAAAAGAAGCGGAAATAAAATTCCTGCACGTCAAGATAAAAGGATAGGGAAATGTAACCGTTAAGCTGGGTAGCTTGAGTTCAAAAGTAGGGCAACTCTCGATGAGAGTGCCTCCCAGAAGCCGCGCTCATCGAGCGCTGGCCTACTCAAAGCAATCTCAAATATTCAATTGCGCGTATGTGAGCCCCTGATGCTGTGCTTTCTTCTGAAGTCGATAGCGGATTCCGCTGAAAAAAGGCGATATTAGCCTCAAAACAGGTGGACGTTTTTTC
>CAZION010000267.1:0-6013 GCA_964540865.1 uncultured Victivallis sp. | reverse complement strand
ATATAGACGGGGCGATGAAAAGTATTTTTAAAAATACTTTTCGAGCAACGTCTAATTAAGCAGCACTCCCATGTGATCCCGCATTCTTTCCGAGACTTCCCGCTTGCCCATTATCTAATCCAAAATAAAATACATTACTGTAACTATCTATAACAATAATACAAAATTGATATAATGAGCTGCGAGGCATACTTTATTGTAATATTCAAAACTCTATGCTGCGCAAGTACTTGCAACGTCCTGATTGTGATTGGCATGGCCATTGCTAAACACCCATCAAGAATTTTCATCTTATAAAAATGATATCTTACGGAGGTGGCTATGATGAAATGGAGATGATGGAATCCCGTTTGGGTTTAGATGAAGTATAACGACTAGAGAAATATATAAATTAAGGATTGATCAAAATGAAATTAAAGATTTATTCGGTATTGCTGCTGCTGGCATCAGTGCTTACGGTGGAGGCGCAGGTGGCGAACACCCAGAACGGGGTGGTGCTCCAGAACCAGATAGATGTCAAGACTCCTGTTCCGGGCGCTTTGGCGAACACGCCGGTAGGTAGTCTTGACGCCTTCCAGAAAGGGCAGTTGTTCTACAACGCTGTTCCGCAGACCCCAGCCATAGGAACATCTCTGAAGATAATTGATTCCAAGAAGGACACCGATTATCTGATAAAGACCTATAAGCTGAAGACGAAAGGGATATCTGATGACGTTGCGCAGTATCTGAGGACTGTGGTCGCAAAGGAGCAGGGCAAGGTGGAAGTCTCGGTTAATACAAAGTCCGAGGAAGAATTCGTCCTTGTGACTGCCCCGATCTACCAGTTCCCATTTGTGGAGGAGACCATCAAGGCGCTTGACCACGAAGGCACTTCGTATTACGATGACGGAACAAAGCTCGGAACCTACGTTCCGAAAAACCGTCTGGCGTCCGAGCTTGGCAATCTTCTCACTACCGCTCTTGCCAGCAAAGGAGCCATAACCTATGCGGACAATACGGTAAATAAGATATACTATCAAGATGCGCCCAGTTACTACGATGGAACAATGAACATTTTCAAGGACTTCGATGTTCCTCCCCAGCAGCTCAGGATCGAGGCGCAGATCGTCGAGATTGAACACAACGATGACTTCAATTTCGGCATGCAGCTTGACGCCTGGAAAGAGGCGCTGCCTGAGAACGTGGACATGTCCTTCGATTTCGAGAAGTCTAAAAACTCTGTATTAAGTAACAATCCCGACGCATGGGCTAAGATGGCCGCCCAGAGCATCAACATCCAGGGTATACGCCCTAAAGCTGCTGCAAACATAATCAACTACATGGTCAGAAAAGGCTATGGGAAAGTGCTTTCAAGCCCGACAGTTGTGGCTTTGAACGGACAGCAGGCGACAATAGCATCTCTCGACACTCTTAGTTATCAGGCTTATTCCAGCCCAACTGACAAGCTCGCCAAGCAGGCCAGCGTTGGAGTTTCCCTGAGCATAACTCCGACGATAGCAAGTGAGACGATCACGCTGGCCATAAATGCCGCTGTGAACAGCCTTGTGGGCTGGGGAAATGACAGCAGCCCCATCATCAACACCAGGACTACGACCGCCAACATAGTTCTGAAGGACGGAGAAATCTTCACTCTTTCAGGTTTGAGGAAAGATACGATCGCCAAGAGCGACGACGGTGTTCCGCTCCTGAGGTCCATACCTCTCATCGGCTACGCGTTCAGGCATGAGATCGATGTCAAGAAAACATCTGAAATCGTCGTAATCCTCACGCCTCATAAGGTTACCCCTGAAAATGCGACCACCGAAAAAGACAAGGGTATGGTGAAGAATGTACAAGACGAAGTTCAGACGGAGAAAAGCGGAATCGACAAATTCGTAGACAGGGTGATCCTCAACAAATAAAAATAATATTATTAACCCATTAAATTCCGTTTAGGGAAAATCCCTAAACGGAATTTTTCATTCAATGACAAATACGCAGGTGGGGGCGAAGAGGTTGGGCATGAGTTTTGCAAGCAAATGTTCATGGGCAACACCAATCGGGATCTCACTGACGATATTAAGATTTTTCTCCCTGCACAGATTGCGGAAATCGCGGATTGTTCCGAGATGAATGTTCGGTGTGTTGTACCAAAGATGGGGCAGGTCTTTCGTCACCGGCATTTTTCCAAGGAACATGATTTGGAAGCGGGACGAATAATAACCGATGTTTATGATGCTGAAAATCGCCTTCTTCCCCACTCTCATCATTTCCTCAAGGAGTTGGTCGGGACGCTTGACCGCCTGAAGTGTCTGGCTTAGGACAACGTAATCAAAAGACTTGTCGGGGAACTCTTTCAGCCCGTTGTTCAAATTGCCATGTACAACTGGGACACCGGCGGAAACGCAGTCGATTATTTTATCCTGGGAGAGCTCAATTCCGGAGCCGTAGACATTCTTTTCCTTGCGGAGCAGGGCGAGGAGACTGCCGTCGCCGCAGCCTAGGTCTAGTATCCTGCAGTTTGGAGGTATGATGTCGGCGATGGCCAGTATGTCCGGCCGGCTTGACAGGTTTTGTCTTATTTTCTGTGTCATTTGCCTTTTTCCTCCTCGTATCTGCATTTCAGGAAATCCGATATGATCCTTTCAAGGACATCAACTTCTAGAAGGAAGGCATCATGTCCATAAATGGATTTGATATCGCAGTATGTGACGTCAATTGAATTATTCCTCAGGGCTTCGACAATCTTCAGGGATTCATACGGGGGAAAGAGCCAGTCGCTGGAGAAGGACAAAACGAGGAACGGAGCGCGCACCTTTGAGAAAGCCGTGGAAAGACTTCCGCCGAATTTTGCGGAAAGATCAAAATAATCCATCGCCCTGGAGATATACAGGTAGCTGTTGGCGTCGAACCTTTCCACAAACTTCTCGCCCTGGTGCTTCAGATAGCTTTCCACTTTGAAATTGTGGCTGAAATCGAAGGAGTAGCCTTCGGTTTCCTGGAGCTCCCTTCCGAATTTTTCATCCATGGACTTATCGCTGAGATAGGTGATGTGCCCGAGCATCCTTGCAATTGAAAGTCCGCTTTCAGGAACCTTGTCCTCGTAGTTTCCGTTGTTCCAGTTCTGGTCGCCCATTATGGCCTGTCTCCCGACCCAGTTGAAAGCGATACTCTGCGGTGAAAGGCACGATGTTGTAGCGATTGGTATCACGCTTGCGACCGCTTCGGGATATTCCACCGCCCAGTCGAGGGCCTGCATTCCACCCATCGAACCTCCGCAGAGGGAGAGCCATTTTTCGATTCCGAGATGTTTCATCAGACGGTGCTGGGCATGCACCATGTCGGAGATGGTGATGACCGGGAAGTCCATATTGTAGATTTTTGAAAAATTTTCGGATTCCGGATTATATGAGCGGGGCCCGGTTGAACCGCTGCAGCCGCCAATCACATTGCTACATACGATGAAATACTTGTCGGTGTCAAAGGCCTTTCCGGACCCTATCATTCTGTCCCACCAGCCTATTTTTGACTTGTCACCGTCAAGATATCCTGCGACATGCGAATTTCCGCTGAGGGCGTGAAGGATAAGGATTGCATTGGATTTAGTGTCATCGAGCTTCCCATAGGTTTCATATCGGATGTTTACAGGACCGAGCTTCCTCCCGCAGTCGAGCAGAAGCTTGTCGTCTTCGGTGAGCCCGAAGGTGAAATCCTGTGCTATCACAGTTCCTACGCTTTTTTCTTCCATAGTTTCATATCCATGTAATTTATAGAAGCTATAAATATAAATTTGAATGTGGAATTTACAATTTGCTCACAGTTCAAGCGCCTGTGCGAGATCTTCCTTAAGGTCTTCCCTGTTCTCGATTCCGACTGAAAGCCGGATGAGATTCGCTGTGATTCCCTGTTTCTGCCGGTCTTCTTCTGAGAGGACGGCATGGGACATTTTCACAGGATAGCACACAAGTGATTCTACACCGCCAAGACTTTCAGCGAGCATGAAAAGCTTTAGTTTTTCACAGAATGTCTTGACGTCGTCGTAACCTCCGTCAAGAAGGACGCTGATTACTGCGCCGAACCCGGTCTGCTGTCTTTTCGCCAAATCATGGTTTTCATGGCTTGGCAGTCCTGGATAGAAGACCTTCTTGATTTTTGGATGAGTCTGTAACCATCCTGCAAGGTAAATTGAATTTGCCTCATGCTCTTTCATGCGGATTGCAAGGGTTTTCAATCCCCTGAGCGTGAGCCAGCAGTCAAGGGTTCCCGGAACTGCTCCACCTGCATTCTGATAGAATTTGATCGCCTGGTAGGCTTCTTCATTGGAAGTTACCACTGCGCCACCGATGACGTCGCTGTGTCCGGCAATATATTTGGTGGTGCTATGGACGATAATATCAGCTCCGAGGGAAAGCGGTTTCTGGAAAAACGGACTCATGAAGGTGTTGTCAACAACCAGCAGGGCATTTGCCGATTTAGATATTTCTGCGATTTTCGCAATGTCTGATATTTTCAGCAGGGGATTGGTGGGAGACTCTATCCAGACCATCTTTGTGTTTTTCCGGAAAGATTTTTTGAACTCAGCGATGTCGTAGGTGTTGGCATAGGAGACTTGAATCCCCTGTTTTTTATATACTGATTCAAGAAGACGGAAGGTTCCACCGTAGAGATCCTGTCCGGCGACAATATGATCTCCTGAGTTCAACAGTTGGAGGACCCCGACAGTTGCAGCGGAGCCGGAGGCATAGGCGAGTCCGTATTTCCCACCTTCAAGGGAGGCGATGGCTGTTTCAAGTGCGGTGCGTGTCGGGTTTCCTGAGCGCGAATATTCATACTGGCCGAACTTATCCAGGGACCTCTGCAAGAATGTGGAAGTCTGGTAAATTGGGACTATGACTGCTCCGGTTTCCTTGTCCGGATCCTGTCCGGCCCTTATCGCGAGTGTTTCAAATTTCATAGTTATTCCTTTTTAACTTTCTTTCAGAGTGTCGGACGACACTCTGAAAGAAAATTTCATATTATTATTTTTCCTCGAGGACATTCTGGAAGAGCCAGGTTGAAAGGTATCTTTCGCCGGTGTCGCAGATGACTGTGACAATCGTCTTCCCCTTGTTCTCAGGACGTTTCGCCAGCTGCAGTGCGGCCCATACGTTTGCTCCAGATGAGATTCCGGCAAGTATTCCCTCTTCTTTTGCGAGGAGGCGTGCGGTTTCACCAGCGTCATCGTGTTTCACTTTTATGATTTCATCGATGAGATCTTTATTGAGTACGCCTGGAATGAAGCCGGCACCGATACCCTGTATCTTGTGGGGACCGGGAGTTCCACCGGAAAGAACCGGAGAGTCAAACGGTTCGACAGCTATTGTTTTAAAACCGGGTATTCGCGATTTCAGGATTTCCGAAACTCCGGTGAGTGTTCCACCCGTACCTACGCCCGCTATGAACATATCGACTTTACCGTCGGTGTCGCGGAAGATTTCCTCGGCTGTTGTCTTACGGTGGATTTCCGGGTTGGCGGGGTTGTTGAACTGCTGGGGAAGGAAGGAGCCAGGGGTGTTCCTCTGGATCTCTTCAGCCTTGTCCACAGCGCCCTTCATTCCTTTCTCTCCCGGTGTCAGCACAAGTTCAGCACCTAGTATTTTCAAGAGTTTCCGTCGTTCAAGGCTCATTGTCTCGGGCATGGTCAAGATCAGTTTATAGCCGCGTGTGGCTGATACGAATGCCAGGGCGATTCCAGTGTTCCCGCTTGTCGGTTCAACTATTATTCCACCTGGTTTGAGTTTTCCGTCACGCTCGGCGGCGTCAATCATTGCCACTCCGATACGGTCTTTCACACTCCAGAGGGGGTTCATGGATTCAAGCTTCACCAGGACTGTCGCCTGTGAATCTTTTGTGAGCTTGTTGAGTTTCACCAGCGGAGTGTTACCGACAACCTTTGTGATGTCGCTGTAGATTTTCATGTTAGTTCTCCTTTTTTATTATAGCCATTGGCCCATATTTAAATTTCATAATTAACAGACGGATGCTTTTTGATATT
>CAZION010000266.1:0-6014 GCA_964540865.1 uncultured Victivallis sp. | reverse complement strand
GCTGTTGTCGAAGCTGAGCAGCCGCCGCCATTTGCTCTTGCCGAGCGCTTTGAACCAGAATGACAAGGTGCCGGAGTCGGCTTTTGTCAGGGCAGGCAGCTCCAGCCTGTCGCCGGGGCGCGTCTGAAACGGGGGCATCCAGGTGGAGGCGCTGGATTTCCCCGCATATCCGCTGCCGAGTTTCTCCAGCATTGGAGCGGCTGCGGAGAACGGTTTCTCGGACCGGATTGTCAATCCGCCGCTGTAGCTCTGTTCGTACCGCTGCCAGTCGCCGGCAAGAATCACGGCGGTGCTGCCGATATTGACACTGCCGCCCTTGTCGCCTTTGAGATACACGGAGAAAATGAGGTTTTTGGCATCCGGCTCATTGTTCAGCCCTATGGAAAATCCGGGACGTTCTCCGGAGATTTTAACACATGGCACTCCGCCCGGGCCTTCCGCCGGAGTCAGCTTCGCTCCGCTCAGCGGAATGAAAGGTTTCGTCGGCAGCAAGTTCTTCCCGGCACCCGGGTCGGAGCTGCAGCTCCCGTATTCGATGAGAATGCCTTGTCCGAATTTCCCTGGCATGAACCTGGGTTTCATCGGTTCGGCTTTTTCGAGATTTGGCGTCCAGGCTTCGGAATTGCGGGTGAAGTCCGGGGTCGTCTCCGCGCCTTCCGGCGACAGAGCCAGTAGTGAGCCGTCGAAGTTCAGATATTGGCGCAATCCTTTTTCCAAACTGCCAATCTCCAGTTTTTTCTGTGCAGGTTTATTTGACGGATCATCAGCGAAGCAGAGTGTTGTAAATATAAAAAGACAGAATATGACCTGTAAGAATTTCGTCATTTCAATCCACTTTTGCCTTTCCCTCATTCAACTTGACTACGACGTTGTGTTTTCCGACTTGGAACTCCATTTCATCGACATTGCTTTTGAGAATCTTCAGATCCGGCGGCAAACTGTCTTTTCCGAATGCGAAGGCCGCCAGGAAGGTGATCGCTTTCGTCGCCTCGGCGCGGGCGAACATGGTGTCGCACGGGTTGGGTTGGTAGCCTTTGATGCTTGTCGCCTTGCAAAGTTTGAAATCCTGGTCGCTGACGATTTTGGCCTTAAGTCCATTCTCGAAGAAGAACTCGCCGCTTTTACCTTTTGTCCCGCAAACAATGTCTGTGAATTTGCCGCGTTCAGGAAGGAAATCCAGTTTTCCGGCGGGCTGTGTCGCTCCCAAGCTCGCCTTGCCTTTGCCGTACTGATAACGGTCGAAACAGCGCGGAATATCGCTTTCAAGACGGTCGAAGACCACATAAAATCCGTCTATCAGGGCAATGCCTCGGATTTGCCGCACACCTTCATATAGCGGACTTTTGTCATCGGTTTTTACCACCGCAAACGGGTGGTCGGGCGAGTCGTTGAAGGCAAGCAGTACGCCGTCTACATCGCGCTGGTCGCCGCCGTCAACGACAATCGCACTGTGGGCTGCGGTGGCTTCCATCCATCCAGCTTCAGGAGCGCTGTATGTGATGCGGCCGACACCCCCGTCAACCTGTTGCCCGTTGCGGTGGAAAAGCGTTTGGAATTTGTCGTGCTCCAGGCGGTCGAAGGTCTTGATGTAGTTCATTGTTATTCCGACATTGTCTGATGCCGTACCACTTTGCAGGAAAATATATCCGGTGCCTGAAAAGAGAGTTGATTTGACTGGGAACTGTTCGGAATTGGGCAGTCCCAATATGCCCAGGAAAGCGGCGGAACTGGAGATCCCATTCGCCCTGCTTTTATCCAAAACTGCAAGATAGGATTGGTCGCGGTAAACACGGTACGCAAGCTCATAGCTGATGCCGAAACCGTCTGTCGCACCTGAAACCAGGGAGCCGTCGAAGACGCGTTTGAAGCGGGGTGTCAGGAGGTTTGCTCCCATTTCATAGGCGAAGTTGGAAAAGTTGACCATCGCCCCGAATATTGCCCGGTGATATGCTCCGGCCTCCTGACTGACTCCATCTTCGGTGTAACCATATTCAACCACCTCGTGCCAGCCGAATTCACCGTTGACCGCCTCTCCGACAAGCGGCCAGAATCCTGTGACAAGCCCTGCCGTGCCGTATGCCCGCAGATGCTCCGCCTGCATGTTGGTATATTCAACGCTGTGCCTCGAAATCCTGAACGCCTCCTCTTTGAGCATGGTTGCTATTTTAGCACGTTTGGCATCAGTCAGGGAAGGCGATGATTTCAAATAGTGGAAGGCCTCGGCCAGTTCGGGGAGCCGCCAGCTGATTACCAAGGTGTTGCTTCCACCGAGTTTTGAGCCGCCGGAGGTGGAGCGCCAACCGCAGATCGGCATCTCCGGATATTTCTCAGCGTAGGCGTAAAGCATGTCCACCGCTTTCCGGGCGTAGTCATCTTTGCCGCTGAGCTGATAGGCCAATGCCAGATTGAAAATATCTTTGAACCGGTTGGAACGGTAGATGCTGGAATATGCGCCGCTCATGGTCGGGTCATCTACAAACTGCTTTTTGCATTTAGGACAGTAATGCTTGTCCAGTTTAGTCTCGTCAACAGGCAACAGCTTTTCGTTGCACGGGGCGCAACGGTAAAGTTGGTCGAAAGCCACCAATCCGACATAAACCGGCCATTCCTTGGACATGGCTTTGTCGGCCGACCGGAACATTGCATCCCGCCACGCCTTGATGCCGGGCATGGCCTTCTCCCGTGCCGTCAGGAACGCCATGGTTTCCGCAGGGCAGGGATGGTATTCGTTGAGAATGGGAATAACCGCCCACATCGGCGTGCTGCGAAATCCGATAATCGGGCTGTAATCAGAGTCAGGTACGCCAGTGACACTCACTCGGGGCAGGCATGGCTCCCCGTACAATGGAGGCAGGCTTTCGGCCTTGATCCTGGAAATGCCCAGTTTCACCGGAACCAGGCGTTCCTCGCCGGCTTTCAATTCAAGTTCATCAGGGGCTTCCACGCTGAAGTACTTGAGCGTTTTCCGGGAGTCCGCCTCCAATTTGACCTTCAGCAGTTTGTCAGTTTGATTTTTCACCTTCAACTGATAGATGGAAGCGACTTCCTCGCGGCTCTCAATCAATTCCGTAGCCAGCAGGTCAAAATTGGCGGTAACCAGATTCCGCACCAGGCGTGGATTCCGGATCAGCGCTTTGCGCCAGGTTGGCTCGCCCGTCGAGCCGAGCACCCGCCGGGACAGGGTCATCTCAAAGGTGTTGGAGGACAGCCGTTTTGTTCCGTGTGGAATGAAAACTCCGTCATCGTCCACCCGCAAGTCGAATCGCCCTGAAGTCCACTGACCCACAGGGGTTTTGAATTTCAGATACCAACTGCTGAGAGTTTCTTTTGATGGAAAACCGTGCAGAACAGAATGTAGCCCAATCTGCGAGCCCTGCGGCTGGATGTCGAAACGCAACTCGTCATAGCGGGCGGGGGAAATGCCCAGCTGATTGAAATCCAGATGGATGGTCTGTGCTATCGGCGTTGGCAAAGTCCATTCGAACACGTCCGGGCCGGTCTTCACTAATTCCACTTTGTCCTGGACATTGTGTGCAGTCAGATCAAGCGGTCTGACGTGATCTTCGGCGTAAAGCACGGTGGTGGAAAACAATCCCGCCAACATGATGCGGCAAAATTCCTTCTTCATGTTCCATCCTATTGTTGATAGTTTTTAAATTGCCATATCCCATGTCTTTATTTGAAATTCATTCAAAAAACTACACCCATGCCCAATAGAAATCCTCTGAACATGTCTTTTATCATTATCCGCATATTTCCCTTAAAGGGGTTGATTATACCACCAGAAGTCCCTTACCCGGGTGTTCACATTTTCCGGAATAGGCGCTGTCAGACTCCACCTGGCTCCGGTGTAAGGGTAGGCGCGACCGTCAAGATAGAGGACATTGAATCTCTTCCCGTGCCTGATAGAATCAATATACTGATACCCTGTGTCAGACCATACAAGCCTCAAGTAATCACCGCTGCCGTCGGCGAAGGAGCAGATTTTATAGGGATCTGTAATTTTAGTGAGCTTCCTGAATTTTCCTTTGTCTGCAACGCTGCCATAAGGGTCCACATGGACATTTAGATTCCACCCGTAATTGCCATTATTCCAAAGGCCCGACCTGCTTGAGCAAAGAACTCCTTTTCCTGTCGAACTGTTAAGATTTTTTAAACCATACATGTCCAAAGTCATGGCCATGGAACTCCCAGCGCCATTTGCCCCTGTGCGATGAGCAATAATGTATTCATTGTAATCGACGCCGTACATCGCTTCAACCAGCCCAATCTGCCGCAGGGTTTCCGCACAGGAAATACTTTGTCCGGCCTCCTTCGCCTTGCTCAATGCCGGCAACAGCATAGCCGCTAAAATAGCTATGATCGCTATCACCACCAAGAGCTCCACGAGTGTGAAATGTTTTCCTCCCTTAATCATTTTTCGCCTCCTAATAATGTTTAAAATTTGTGTTTTTGAAATTTTTTCCATTTGCCTGCGCTCCTTATCTTGAAGTTTTTATCGGTTTCGCAGTACAGGATCTTCTGCCTACGAAAGAGGGGTTGACCAGAATGAAGCGGGGGCTGGCATCATAGACTTTTTTATCGCAGTTGACCAAGTCGGTGATATGGCGCGCCAGCTCTGCAGGATTCCTGGAAAAACTGCTTAAATTGTGGGCATGGCTCCAGGGCGTGTCGAAATCCCCGATTATCGCCAAATTTTCCGGCACCTTCAACCCAGCAATCCCGGCAGCCTCCAAGGCCATGACCGCGCGGAAATCCCGGCAGGTGATCCGTCGGGCTGGACAGCGTCGGCGAGGATCCGATAGGTGCCGCATCCTTCCGCCGGCGTAAACGATGCGATCGGGATATGCGTTTGAATGGGGCGGCCGGGCCAGCAGTTGTCAGGAAGCCGGAGCCGTCCAGGATACTGCGCCCGGCAGTTCGTTTTCCAGCAGACGGGCGGCGAGCGCCGGTGATGGTTGCAGGCACAGCAGCGATGCGCCTGCGGCCACCCGGGCGACAAGCGCATCGAGATCGTGCGGGCAGAAGCTAGACAGTCCCTCGCCGCGCAGAATCTCGGCGGTGAACCTTCCATAGGCGTTTTCCGGCTGGGACGGATGCAGGAGCAGCAGGTGCTGGAGTTCCCGTTCATCCATGAATGATTTTCCTTTTCAGGGTTTGGCTGCCTCGGCTTTTTCCTTCGCCGGCTCCGCCGCTGCTTCCGCCGTCGGCAGGCGCTTCTCGACCGTCCCCTGTCCATCGCCCACCACGGTGTTGGGGCCGGATACGACGATGTCGATCTGGTGGCCTTTCAGCTTGTTATCGACGATGGTGTGCCGGTCAGACATGATCAGCACCTTCTCCTTATTCAAATCGTTGCGCGTCTCGATGCCGATGAGCTGGGTCGGCGGCGTCGAGGTGCTCTCGATCACATTGTCCTTGATCGCCACCTCGTAGCAGGGATCGTTCCAGGTGGCATACAGACCGATGCCGGGGTTCTTTCCGGGTTGGGCGCGGGAATTGTTCCGGATGGTATTATTCCGGATGACATTTTTCGAGGCGCCGCCGCCGTAGGCGTGGATGCCCATCTCGCCGTTGTCCTCGATGGTGTTGCCGGCGATGGTGCAGTTGTTGTCGCCGGGGTTGCCGAGGCCGCCGATGCCGCTGCCGCCGTTGCCGCTCAGGATGGAATCGAAAAGGTCAGTGCCGCTGTTGCTCCAGCAGTAATAAAAACCGTCGCCGGAGTTGCCGGTGGAGCGGAGTTTCTCGAAGCGGGACTTCTGCATGCCGGTGCCGGGATGGAAGCCGTGACCGAAGTTGCCGGTGGCCACGCAACCGGTCACGAATACATTCGCAGCGCCCTGAATGCTGATGCCGTCGCCGCTCCAGTTTTCCACCGTCACTTCCCGGATGACGATGTCTGTCGTCTTCCAGGTGTGAATGCCGCCGACGGTGAAGCCGGTCCAGGGTCCCGCGAAGGTGCTGGTGACAAAGCCGCGGATGGTCAGGTTTTCCACACCGATGCCCTTCTGCCC
>CAZION010000265.1:0-6043 GCA_964540865.1 uncultured Victivallis sp. | reverse complement strand
GCTTGCACATTTTGGTGGCGTTTTAGCCACCTTCCCGCTAAAGGCCGGAGAGCCACTTTTGGAGAGCCTCCACGACATACTGTGATCTGGCACTCCGCTGGAACGTTCGGCGGTTTGTGTCTGGCTTAATGTCAGTATCAATGACGTATATCTCCCCAACATACCAGTCGAGGTTGTCACTATCCAGGACAACAGAAGGGTCTGCATAGAGGCCTCGACTGCCGACGGTGAAGTTCTTTATTCGAACAGCGAAGTTCTTAACTTCTCCCTTCTCTATGTCTGCCTCGATGGCCTTCCGCTGTCCAGTCCGGTTTGTTTCACAGAACCAGGCAAAGGCAACTTCTCGTCCCCCTATGTCAGTAACAGTCATGAACTCAGGAGCCTTGAGATCCAGGCGATGCTCCGTTACAGAGGGAAAACGTCGATAGATGGGGTCACCGTTAATCGTTAAGTCGTATGTTCCAGTCCAAGGAATCCGAGCCAGTCCCTCTCTGACTTTCTCTGTATAATACCAGGCGGGATCATATGGTACTGGTAGGTACTGCTCTGCATATCGGATCATTTTCTTGATATCCAGCAAGCGACCACAGCTTTCCCTTTGCACGTTGAGCAGTCGCACATGAGTATAGTGGTCTTCCGCCCCTGTTGGTGTCTCCCGAATCGTGATCCGCCCTTGGAGTAAAACATCTATGGGGATCGGATTATAGACATGCTCGCGTATCCCCTTGAAATCAATGGTGAGTTGGTACAGGAAAGGCACACCGACCTTGGTGGTCTCTAGGACCAAGCGGTCGCAAGCTGACAGTCCGGACCATATCCCGATGCCTCGAAAGCCAACGAACTCATTCATTCGTTGCAGTTTGGGCGACACAGCTATCGCCTTTGCGCGCTTGATATCTTCCCCATCCATGCCAACTCCTTGATCGAGCACATGGACTTCGGCAGTATCTGGGTCTATGAATACTTGTACTGTATTGGGCGGCTGGCGGCCAGTTACAAGCCTGAAATCAACGTACGAATCAATTGCGTTTTGTACATACTCCCTGAGAACCTCTTCTGCAGAGTATAGTCCTTCGGCAAGCGACCCTAGCAAAGGCGCGCCGATGTCACTAATGGTCCACTCTGTGGGAACGTCAATCCAGGGGAACGCCAGTTGAGTTACGGTCTGGTCTGTGCGTTTTCTTGCGGTCATGTTATCTCCATACAGGAATTCGATGAGACCACCCTGCATTGGCAGTCGCTTTCCTTCCGGGCCCGATCCTGATTAAGCCGATTATTCACCATTGAGAGACGAGCGCTCGGATGGGGACCCCAGATCGGAGGGAGCCAATTTGAGAGTCTGGACCACTTTCTCTCTCAGCCACTCGTTCACCGCTTGTTCACGGCTGGCAACTAGCCCCAATTCTACAGCTTGGCCCAGCATTGCCCAGATTTGTGTATCAAGACGGATGCTGACCATCTGCTTCTGGGGCTTGCCTGTTCTTGGACGCCCCGCACGCTTGGGCATTGCCTCCCATGCTCGGCGCGCAGCCAAACTGAAGTTCGTGAGCTCCACGCCGAGCACTGGCACTATCTTGCCTGTTTCCAAACTCACACTCAGCGCACCATCCGCAGCCACTTGGAGAATGCCACGTTCGCCAACGTGAGAGCCCGTCTTTATGCGGATCTTGTCACCTGTGAGAGACCCGCTGAAATCCTGGCTAATGGTGCTCTTTGCTCTGGTCTTCATATGTTGAAGTATACCCCAATCTCTAATTTTTGTCAAGATACTAATTAGAGCGTGAGGCGCCAACTACTACTTGCCTCCCGACTCAACAAGTATCGGGGCGCACAAGACTCATCGAGCGCACATTTCTCACTTCGCGTGCATTCTTGTCATCGCGGCGCGAAAACCCGCACTTCCCGCCGTTCCATCACACAGATTGGCGGCACGGGAAAGAAATTTGCCATTATTGAGAATAGACATGAGCGCTTCCAGCTCAAGATAGTCCGAGGCATGAAGCTGCGGATATCGTTGCTGATTATGCTCAAGGAACGGGAAGAGCTTGCCGTTGAGATGCTGGAGATCCCACCCCATCGTATCATGCAGGTAGGCGCTATGTTCTGTGTGAATGTGGGTTCCTGGAACCGGGGTGAAGAGCATCGGGATGATAGAACCAACGTTATGATGAACATAGAGAACGCTGTCTACGATATCCTCAAGCCGATCGTCAGGTAACCCGAACAATACGAAAGCATTGATCTCTTGGGTTCTCGCATGAAAACCAGCACGCTTTGCTGCCTCAAGTGCTTGTTCGAAGGATGCTGTGTTGGCATGCCGACGGTTCCAGCCCAAATTGGTGTCCCACTTCAATGCCTCAAAGGGGAGATAGATCTTTTGAAACCCTGCCTGCTTCATCAACTGGAGCAAACCCTCCGTCAGCATACGGGTCTCGAATCCTTCGGGCGCGTAAAGGTCTAGTTTGAGACCCTTCTTCATGATCAATTCCAGGACCTGTTCGAGGTGCCCTTTCAAGATGAGCGCATTGTCCTCGTAGAACCCAAAACGCCTGATACCATGCTTTGTGATCTTGTCTTCGACTTCCGCCAAAACATCCTCTGGGGCTCTGGCTCGAACCCTGGTGGAACCACCATTCAAGACTCGAGCTGCACAGTAGTGGCAGTCCCACGGGCAGCCCCGGGTCGTTGCAAGAATGGCGTATGTGGGCGAAGGTTCGTACAGCGTTAGATCGGTCCAGCACTCGCTGGCTTCATGTAATTCACCGCGAAACACCACGTCGGCATCCAGATGAGCCTGCGCATGCTCCGGCGCCAACGTCGGGTATATTCCCCCCACAAGGATTCGTGCGTTCGGGAAGATCCGCCGCGCCAGAGCCACCGCATCTCGCGTGCTCTCCCACCAGTAGGTCATGATTGACGTGATCCAGATCTCATCAGGGGGCGGCTCATCCAGCGCGCGCATCCGTTGAGTAACACTTTCCCAGGGGGTGCCAAAGTGATACACCTTCCGCTGGATGTCGTCGCGTGTCACGACGACAGGCTCTCCGCTCTTGTAGCGATACAGCGACTTCCGTACCATACCCCGCGCGTCGGTCTCCATACAGTCAATCAAGCCGACGTGATACCCCTTTTTCTTGAGAAGAGTGGCAATGCGGAGCAAGCCTGCCGGCTGACTCCAGCGAGCCCAATACTGCGCGTCATATACTGGCGGATTGAGCAGCAATGCGCGCCGAAATCCGTGTTCCCCGGAAGGGATCGAGAATGATGAGTCGTCTACCAAAATAGTCTGCTCGGACATGGTCACATCACCGTTTTGGGTTTGTTGGTTTAGCTGGCAGTGCAAGAGTGCCCTTAACTTCCGGGCCAGGATCCCATCCGCGATTGGCTATGCTTTGGCGCAGGAGAGTCGGAATCAGTTGATTACCCAGGAAATCGAACGTGTGCTCCCTGTACTTTGCGTTCAAAATAGCAGCTAGGCCAAGCAGATCCAGGTAGTCCCGGTACTCAAGGCCGTTTCGTTGCCGCAAGGGGAAAAGTTTGCCGTTCTGATCTTCCAACGGGAGTTCAAGGCACTCATCCAGGGAGGGCTGGTATGCCCAAGGGATGATTGAGCCGATATGGTGCGCCACGCGGGTCGCGAGTGCGGCCCGCGACTCGAGATCTTCACCTTGTCGCCCAATGCAGATCGATCCGACCAGCACATCGGTGCGCTGTGGGAAGCCTGTCTGCTGAAGCAGCGAGGCGACCTGGCGATAAGCTTCTACAAGATCCTCATCGGCTGCTTCGCTGAGCGGATTCTCCCTGTCATCTGCAAAGACAATCTGCTTGTATCCGGCGCGCCGCATCAGTTTGGCCAAGTCAGGATAAGCGACGAGGTCTGAAGGTGAGATATTGCCCAGCGCGTACAAGCTGACCTTGAGTGGACGCGAAACCAGTAGATCCAGGACCTTCCCGTATGTCTCAGCATGCTGCCGAGCGATCCCATGCTCGACAAATGCAAAGTGCTGCACCTTCGATACTTCCGCTTTGGTCGCAATCTCGGCCACCACGTCTTCTGGGTCCCGGTGACCCGCTCCAAGCGCGATATAAGCAAAACGTGGTGTCTCGACACAAACCGACAGGTCGCTCGGCAAGCTTAGCACGTCGGAACCGAGCGACGTTACAATTACACCCGCTCCCATGCGAGCTTGGACGTGTCCAGGAGCCAGCTCCCCGTAGGCCCCGATGAGATAGATTGCGGTTTTTGGAAAGACCCCTCTGATGGCCTCTGCAACCTCGGCTGCTCCTTCCCACCAGAAAGTCACCAGACACTCGATGTATACTCGGTCCGGATTCCATCCCTCTTTGCGCAGTTCCCGCAACTGGCGGGTGAGGGCGAACTTGGTCTGCCCGAAACGCCACTTGTTCACGCGGCTATCGTCCATCTCCAGCACCTCGACGCGCTGTCGGTGAATTCGCTCATCTGACTTGTGCGAGAGCGCATCCAGGAGCTTGGCCTCAGCCTTCGTGTTTTGGGCATAAGTTGCCAGCTTCATCAGCGCCAATGGTTGCAACCACTGGGACCAATGTAGGTGGGTATCGTAAATAGGCGGATTGATCAGGAGGACTTTCTCGCCCGATTTTGGTAGGTGTCTGGATTCGTGGATACTCGACATTGGTCTATTGATTGCCTCTTTCAGCGCTGAATCCGTTGAAGAGATGCGTCGCAAGCTCTACACGGCTATTGGCGCGGAGATCCGCCATCGCCGACGCCTTCGCAACGCGTCAAAGCGGTAATGACGAATCTAACATAGTTGATCTACTATCCAGCGACAAGCCCCGCTTGGCGCAACCAACGATTGGTCGTGCGAATTACCTCATCCAAATGCGGCAGGTCCGGCATCTGTCCTTGCAGCCGCGGCACCACATCTTTCCATCCACCCCATCTGCGCACCCTTTTCACCGATCGCGATCGTGACACGCGCTGGCCGTGCTGGCGCAAGCCACGCTCAGCCTGGCTGAGGGGCGGCCGCGGCACCTGGCATTGTTCGGCCTCCGCCGCATCGGCAAGATGCGGTTGCTGTCAGAGATACCGCAGTTCACTACACAGGTAGTTCCACCGGCGAAACACTTCCAGCGCGTTCTGCTGCGTTAAGGCCAGCGCCAATCGGCTCTTGGCGACGCGCTGAAAGAATGGCTCGACCGTGTCGGTCGGCTTGCAGGCGCGCATGGTGCGCTCGAATTTCGGGTGCGGGTGGCGCAGGTTGGCGGCATCGCACAGCAGGCCGAGGACGGACAGGTCGCCACCTTTCCTCGTCTCTCGCAGCAACCTGTCTTCGTCTAACTGCTCGATGTGACGGATCAGCCAGTCGAGCGCCACCCACGTGAGCCGGCCCGATTCGCGACAATGCGCCGTGCTCTCGGCGATCACCTGTTCGGGGGTGCGCAGCAGTGGGGCGGTATGGGCTTCAGCGAGGAGTACCTGACCGCCCAATTGTTGCCATTCCTGAAACAGCCGGTCTACTGGGTCTGCCATCCCTGCTCCTGCAAGAAATACTCGATCCTCTGCGCCCAATCGGGCCGGAAACGGGCGACGTAGTGCATCGTCGCTACGAGCGTTGCCTTGTCGGCTTCATTCATCGAGGGCAGCAACAATTCCAGGTCTTCCAGGTCTTGCTCGCGCAAGGCGACGATCTTCATCGCGGCCTGTTCTGGCCGTCCCAACACGTAGACGTGGAGGCGCTGCAACGGCAGCGGCAGGGGAGTGAGGCGATGGTAGAAGTCGGGCGGCAGGATGTCAGCGAAACCCTTGGCTGCATCGCTCAGCCAGTCGTCGGGGAGATCGCGCAGCCTGGCGACATCCCTAACAGCGCGGCGTAACTCTGCGGCATCACCGCGCAGCAGAAGCACGTCAATGTCGCGCGTTGCCCGTCGCGCGCCAAAGTGCAAGATCATGGCTGCGCCGCCGATCACGATGATATCGCACGGTGCCGCCAGACTCACATCCAATTCCTGTAACGCCTGAACAAGTTCCGCTTTGTCCATGTCGGCATCCTGTTCGAGG
>CAZION010000264.1:0-6055 GCA_964540865.1 uncultured Victivallis sp. | reverse complement strand
CATAATTAGAGCTATCGGAGAGGTGGCAGAGTGGTCTAATGTAACGGTTTGCTAAACCGTCGTACGGGTTACACCGTACCGAGGGTTCGAATCCCTCCCTCTCCGCCATTTTGTTGTAATTCCTTCATTTAGTGTATATTATGCCATAACATATAACTAACTATGGTCAAATTATGGCACGCAATTCGAATGAAGGACTTGTACAGATTGGCAACTGCTGGCACCTGAACATGCGCATCCCGAAGGAACTTGGAGGAGGCCGACTGAGGACCAGTTTGCGCACCTCCGATCCCAAGCGGGCAAGATATATCAGGGACAACTACATAAATCCCGTCCTTTCACAGGCGGGTGCAATTTCCGCTCTCGAAGATATTGCATTAACCATCCGGGACATTCGCGAGGAATCCCTTTCCAAGCTTGATAACCTCAAGAGGGATATTTTCGGCGGTGGAGATATTTTCCTCAAGGATTGCGCAGAGAAATATATTTCCTTCGTGAAACACTCCGGGCTGAAGGAAAACACAGTCAAGGCCTATGTCACTACTGTCGAACAAATCATAGGCATCATAAAGAACAAACATATTGACTCCCTCACAAAGGAAGATGCAGCTGTAGTAAGGGATGCGCTGATAAAAGACCTCAGCACAAAAAGATTGAGCTTTATCTTCCAGACGTTCAGACAGTTCCTTCGCTGGTGCGAAAAAGAAGGGCTTGCGATAAAGGGACTGAGCGAGCGGTTCCAGATTAATCTTCCTCAGGTACGTTCGGAACATACGCCGATGATTCCCGAGGAGAAGGCTGATGATGCAATGCTGTGCAAACCTGACTGGACGCTTGTTCCTAGGATTTCCAGATATACCGGAATGCGTCTCCAGGAAGTTCTTTCTCTCTCGAAAAGCAAAGTCAGAACTGAAAATGGAATCAAATGTTTTGTTGTCAGCCATGAAATCGCCAAGACACGCGATGAGAGAATTGTTCCTATCGCAAACAAGCTCCTTCCGTTCCTCGACAAACTCGACAGCATCAGCGGTGACTCGAGAGATTTCAAAAGATACAATCGGAAAATCAAAAAAATCAAGGGCTGCGAGAAGTGCAAGTTCCACTCCTGGCGCGTATATGCGAATACCACCATGCAGAAGGCCGGTGTTGACAGAGCCGTTCGCATGCGAATACTTGGGCATAAGGCCGACAAGGATGATGTTCACACCGGTTATACAGCCGTCGACCTCCAGCAGATGAAAAAGGCAATTGATAAAATTCCCTGACAGTATATCTTTACGAGCCTGCCAGACACCCCTCTAAAAGGCCCATCAAGGGCGATTGTTGCCGCAATAAAATAGATAAGTATTACGCTATAAACGACTTATAAATATTGATGGCGGAATCGGTATTCTGCCATGGATAGTTGCATGGAATAACGAAAAACGAGGGGTGAAAATGCTTGAAATCATCAAATCAATATTCCTACCTTTTGAGGAAGTACCTGAAAAATTACCTGACAATCAGATTGCCGAAGGATTCAGGCTGAGGAATAATCTGCAGTCTGAAATAAAGACTTCCGGACATCCTGAGCTTCCTGATGAAGTTCTTGCGGAATTTGCAAAAGAGCATCTATCGTTTGAAACTGTTCCATATGCTTTGGGGAACGTTCCTCCGATTAATCAGTTCTTCACATTCCTTGAAGCTTCCGGAAGATCGAGGAATACGGTTTTCACATATAGGTATGTATATCAGTTCTGGTTCAAATGGGCGGGTCAAAGGAAAACATCAGTCTACAGCCTGAGATTCAGGGACATTGAATCTGCGCTTGCCGGTAAGGACTCAAACACATCCCGCAAGATGCTCTCGATGCTCAAGTCATATTCGAAATGGCTGATGAAGTCGAACAAGTCAAGGCTGTTCCTTGAACTGCAGAAAGTGACTGCTCCTAAAATAAAGCAGAGAATTGCCAAGCATAAATCAGCTGCGATGTTCGCAAAAATTGGCGCTACTGCCAAGGAACTTTGCCGAGACGGTGATCGCAAGGGTATATGGATTGGATTGATGCTCTTTTGCGGACTTCGCATTTCTGAAATACAGACAGCCGAGTCCGGTGACAATTTCGTCCAAGTAATCGGAAAAGGAAACAAAGAAAGGCGCATCCCCGCTCCTGAATGGCTGCTTGAGGCTATGAGAAAATGCCCGAAACGGGATGAAGGCGGCTGGCAGAAGCATCGGAATATAATTGATTTTGAACTCCGTAAAAAGTGCGGACTCTCAAAACTTCACAGCCTGAGGCATACCTATGCGACAATGCTTCTGCATAAAGGCTTGCTGATTGACGAGATCCAGAAACTGCTCGGTCATAATGAAATCAATACGACTCAAATCTATGCAAAAACGAAAATGCCTGAGGGTGTTATTTCAAAACTCGAATCCCTATTAGAGGACCAGAAAGCGGTATAAAAATAAACTGACCAATAACCTCCTTCGCTCTCTTCGTTCGCTCAGTCGGGCTTGCCCTACGCCCTAGGGGCTCCGGGTAGAGACACCGCGCAACCCGTCCTGATTTTGCAACATCTTTCTGTCCGCGTATCGCAGTTCATTCATTTGCTTGGCATTCGCCTGCGTCTCATACGCGCTCGTTCATTGCTGCTGCCTTGTCCGTCTCGGTCAGCATGGCTTCGCTTGTGCTCAGCCTATGCGCCCGTTACGTCACCCTTGGTCGCAAGCTCCCAACGGGGATTGGGAGCATTGCTGGCAAAGCCCTGTGCGAGGTGAAAAATCTTGCGATGTTCGCAGCATTGAGAAAGAAAAGAGCGAAGACATGTCTGTTTGGAGGGGGGGTGATTTGGTTTGTGCTTGCTTGCCTGTATTAATAACCTCCCTCCCTCTCTTCGTTCGCTCAGTCGGGCTTGCCCTCCGCCCTAAGGGCTCCGGGGAAGACGCAGCGTCCTCATCAGCGTCATGGTCACCATCGCCGTCATGGCCGTCATCATCATCTTCTTCGGTCGCTGCGGAAAACACCGCGCAACCCGCCCTGGTTTTGCAACATCCTCCTGTCCGCGTACCGCAGTTCATTCATTCGCTTGTCATTCGCCTGCGTCTCATACGCGCTCATTCATTACTGCTGCCTTGTCCGTTCTCTTGACGCTACGCCGGGCTTGGCCACTGACGCGGCCCGCGCACCGGCTCCGCTCCGAACGCTGTGCCTTGACAGGCACAGCTGGAGGTCCGCCTCCGGCTGTTGCTTTGGATTGCTTCGAGAATCTGATGAACGAAAATATTTTGCGATATTCGCAAATCCACTATGCCTACTGCTATCTCCTGCTGAATTGACATAAGAACTCCTATCATCACCGTTTCATACTTCTCCTATGCTTTCCTATCTATCATTCCAATATTTCCACGTCACAGGAATATTCCTATGGCGATCCCCTTCGGGTCGGGTCTTCGTGCTCCGCACAGAGCTTCCTCCATCTTCATGAAGAAATTGAAGTTTATTTATTGATTCTATGTTTTCTGTTCACGTCTATGCTTCAATTTTTCATGAAGCCAGGAGGAGATCTCTGCCTACGGCTTCAGCCCCTATCGCATGCCTCCCTCTTCTCGGTTTCGTGACAGGCTCCATAGATTCCGCCTGACACTCTCCCGCCGGTCGGCATAAGAGACGCCCTTGCCCTGTCGCTCGGAGATTCGCGAACAGGGCACAACACTTTCCGCATCCGCTCCAAGTGATGACGGGCTTGCTGTGGTTTGCTTCGCAGCTTTCGGGATCGGATGTGAGCTTGCAGCTCACAAATACGTCCGAACCCTCATTAGCCGCTCGCTTTTCCCCGCCTGTCTCATTCAACGGGCTCATTTCGACAGGCGGCAAGAGCGACGCGTTCGCGTCTTACCAGAAGAAAAACAAAGAACAAGACAAATACGCTGCGGTATACATTTACCCCCCTGACGAATGTGCCATAATATACATTTACGGCGCAAAAAAGCTCATCACTCCCTGCGGCATAAAACCGCTCCTAGGAAGTCGCTATTTATTCCTCGCTCGCTTCAGTCAAGTTCATTTCAGCATAAAACCGCCGTCCGTTGGCGGCTATTTATACTGAAGCCTCTCTTGATTTTATTGCGCCTCCAATTGCCCCGTCGCTTCGCTCATAAAAATAAGTAAAACTGTTTCGTCAGGGGGAAAAATGTATTTGGTTTGAAGGCGGGCGTAGCATGAAGCAACGCCCAGGGAAAAAACCAAAAGAGGAGAAGCAGAAATGAACGAAATCCTGAAAGTCGAAGAGATCATCCGCAAGACCACCCCCCGTGTCGTCATCCCGATTGGTTCCGAGGATTACGAGGAAATCATCCAGGAAGGTGTCGCCCTTTCCCTCAAAATGATTGCCGGTCTGGAGAAATCCGGAGGACAGGCGAGTCCTGGCACCATCGCGTATTATGCCATTCAGCAGCTTAAAAGCGGTCGGCGCAGTTACTATTCCGGCAGAAAGCAAATCCTGTCAGCGGCCTATCAGCTTGACAATGGCCTCACGGAAAGTCTCGATGTTGAAAATGAGGACGGTCTTTGCAATGTCGATCTCATTCCCTCGAAGTTCCCGGATCCCTACGAGGTCACATCTTTAAAGCTTGATTGGAAAGCATATCTCAAGACTGAGCCGCGGCGAAACAGGAAAATTATCTTCTCTCTTGCCAAAGGTTTTAAGGCGAAAGAGATCGCCGAAAAGCTCCGGATTACCGAGGCCCGGCTTTCACAAATCAGAAGAAATATCGCTGAGAATGCAAAGTCGTTTTTCAATGACAATGCATCTTCTCATCATGTTGATTGTTAATTATTTGCATCATTATTTAATTATATTTATTTTCGTTTCTCCTCTTAAGTTTTCCTCTGTTTGCGTCAATACGAATCAGAGAGAAAACAAAGGAGGAAGAAATGGAAAACAGAATCAAACAGACGGCGCAGGCATTGAAGGACGCTTACGAAGCCTTCAATCTTGCGGGAATCCAGGCAACATCAGAAGACATCCGCGCACTCGCAATCACGTTCCTGATTGACGAAGGCAAGATGAATCGCATCGCCGGTCTCACTGAAAACAGGGAGAAGAAAGCAAATGTTGACGAAAGGGCACCTGTCAAGGTTCCGGAGCAGAAGCCCAAGGAGGATCCTCAGGAGGCGAAGCCAGCGACGAACAGGCAGATAAAGTTCCTGCTCGATCTCTGCAAAAGGACAAATTCCGATCTCAAGGAATACCTCAAGAAGTTCCGCGTCTCGAATGTCTACGACCTCGACATGAAGCAGGCGACTTCCGCAATAGACGATCTCAAAGCAAGAGCAGTCGCTTAAGACTGCCGGCCGATAAATAAATCGGGGGAGAAGCTTTCACCTTCTCCCCCGGAAAGGAGGATTTTTCTATGAAATCATTGAATCAGCTCCGTGAGGAAAGACCGCATCATAGCTATTCGAGCCTTAATCAGTATTTGAATTGTTCGCTTGCCTACGCGTTCAAGTATGTCTACCGGGTAGAGCCTGAATTTGTTCCTGCGAATCTCGCATTCGGTTCGGCTTTCCACGACACCGCATCATATCTGCTGACGCAGAAAAAGAATGGCAAGATCGAGAAGGTTGAGACGGCCCAGGAGATTTTCGCAAGCCATTGGGACGCATCGGTGAATGCAAAGATCCGTTTTGATTCGGATTCCGCAATCGAGCTCAAGGCAAAAGGTCTCGATATGATTTCCGAGTTTTGGAAAAATTGGAATCCCGATGATTCGGTCATAGATATCGAGCTTACTTTCTGTGTTCCTATTCCCGACGGCGAAGGCGGATATATCGAGACTCCTCTGATAGGAGAATTCGATATAATCATCAAGGACCGTTTCGGGGAGATACTGATTGTCGATCTGAAGACGGCAGCGAAAAAGTGGGCCGAAAATAAGGCGGACAAGGAGCTTCAGGCTACTGTCTTCAGTTATGCCTGGCAGTTTGGAAACGGCAATATTCCCCGTTTCAGATACGATATCATCACCAAGACGAAGAAACCCGAATATGTCCAGCTTTTCACGGAAAGGTATC
>CAZION010000263.1:0-6099 GCA_964540865.1 uncultured Victivallis sp. | reverse complement strand
ACTCTAGAACTCTAGAACTCTAGAACTCTAGAACTCTAGAACTCTAGAACTCTAGTGCCTTTGTTACTCTGTGCCTTTGTGCCTTTATTTCTTTAAATCCTCTCCGCCATGGCATTCATTTTCTCTTCCTGCTCTTCAATCAGCGATACGAGTTTGAACTGAGTTCTGCATCGGTCAAGATTATGCCCCTCGCGGTGGGTCTTGAAATACGTGTCTCCTGAAAGATAATCTGTCAGGAACCTCAAGCCTATCTCTAGCGTTATGAGTTTCCCGCTGAATGCGAGGTGTGCGATTTCCGTTTTTGTCAGGAATCCTTTTGCGGTGGACATGTATCCTTCCACAAGCGCCTTGTACATGTGCATCTGCATTTTTACTTTGCCCAGATCCTTTTCATCCTCTGCGGCAGGACTGGTGCTTGTCCTGACAAGATCCCCGAAGTCATAGAGTGCAAGTCCCGGCATCACGGTGTCAAGGTCGATGACGCATACCGCTTCACCTGTCTTGTCGTCAAGCAGCACATTGTTGAGCTTGGTGTCGTTGTGTGTAATCCTCTCGGGTATTTTTCCTTCTTTGCTGAGTTGCAGCAGTAGGGTGCTGACATTTTTATGGTTTAATGCGAATTCAATTTCGGCTTTTGCGGATTTCGCGCGGTTGCACGAATCAGCGGCGAGGGATTTTTCGAAAGCCTCGAATCTTTTGGGCGTATTATGGAAGTCCGGGATTGTTTCGCTGAGTCTTTTGCCGGGAAGGTCGACAAGGTGCCTTTGAAATTCACCGAAGGCTTTTGCCGCCTGAAACGCCTGTTCCGGAGTTTCAATTATATCGTAGCTTTTTGCATTCTCAACAAAAATATATGTCCGCCAGTAATTGCCTCCATTGTCTAAATAATATGGCAGGCCGTCCACGGATTTGATAACTGACAACGCTCTTCTTGAAGCATCTCCGGAGGATAAAAGTTTTCCGTGGATATGCGAAGTCACCCTATCTATATTGTCCATAAGGGAGACTGGGTTCTTGAAGATATTGTGGTTGATCCTCTGTACGATGTATCTGACATTTGCCCCGCCCTGGCTGAAAGTCGCCGCGAAGGTGTCGTTTATATGACCTGAGCCATACGGGCTGGCGCTGACCAAGTCACCGGCGATATTGAAATTGCCGCTTACTTCCTTGAGATTGTATTCTTTTTTTGCTGAACTCATTTATTAACTCCTTTTTGATAGTTTCCAAGATGCCTAGCGTCCAAGTGACCGAGTTAATGAGAAATAATTCTTGATAACTTGGCTACATGGCCACTTGGTCACTATTTTTTGCCTCAGTCCCAACTTGTTTGGGACTGTTTTACAGTTTTTCCGGATAAGCTCCGGAGCTGATAAGTTTCCTGATGTTTTCAACGACGACCGGCTTGTCTTCGCGGTAGGTCACGCCGAACCACTGGTCCTTGCTCTCCAGCACTTTAACCTGCGCCTTCTTTGCATTTACAAGATTGCCTACGACCGTGGGAATGAAGAATTCCGCTTTGAGGTTGCCGATATTGGTTTTGAGAAAATCCACGAACTGTTTCTCAAGATGACTGAAAAGCGACGGGGTGAACCCCCACATGTTCATCGAAACAATTTCATTTCCGGTGAGTTTTATCATATTGCCGCCTTCATCTGTGAATTTCGCACCGCCTTCAATCTTTTCAATTTTCGTCCTTTCAATCACTTCGACCAGATAGCCCCTCGAATCAGTTTTGCATACGCCACGGGCGACGAAACCGAATTCCGAAAGGGTGTTCTCGAGTTTGAATCCGACCATGTAATATTCATCAACGGGGCCGGTTTTAAGTTTTGAAAGCTCCTTTGCGAGGACATCATACCCGCAACGTCCGTAGAAGTCATCGGCATTGATGACGGCGAACGGCTCTTTCACGGAATCCTTGGCCATGAGTATCGCGTGACCGGTCCCCCATGGTTTCTGACGGCCTTCGGGCACTTTGAACCCTGCGGGAAGCTTGTCGATTTCCTGAAAGACGTATTCGGTTTTTATTTTCGATTCAAACCTGCTGCCGATGCATTCCCTGAAAGTCTCCTCTATGTCCTTGCGGATTACGAAAACTACTTTGCCGAAACCGGCACGGATGGCGTCGTAGATGGAATAATCTATTATGATTTCTGAGCCGGGACCGACAGGGTCAATCTGTTTGAGTCCGCCGTAACGGCTTCCGATTCCGGCAGCAAGCACTAAAAGCGTTGGTTTCATTACATTTACTCCATGGTTATTTAAATTTTTGTTCCACAAAAATTTTATTACGAAAATTTATTGATCTTGGTTTTCACATCATTTTTGAATCTTTCAATTGCAGCGACCGTGAAATCCGATATTGAAAGAGTAGGATTCTTTATGAGTGGCGTAAGATCGATTGCGTAAGTCAGCGCATCGCACTCGTCAGTCTCATGTGAAGCGAAGAAAGTTGCGTTTGAAAGTCTGCGTCCTATGGCCGCGAGATCATAACGTTTCCCGCCGCTTATCTGCGAATCGAAGACTCCGAGGATTGCTGCTGCGATATTTTTATACCCTGAGGCGGGGAGGACGGCTTTCTCATCATCATTGAGCCAGTCGAGGTTCCTCCATACTTCGCAACCGTAGACTTTTTTCGGTTTCTTGTTGTCTGGAAGACGCCTCAGCGCCTCTATCGAACGCAGTACGCTGGCGACATGCGTGTCGTGTTTGTCCGCCGGATTGTGAAGATATACGATATCAGGTTCCGTTTCCGCGAGTATCGCGAGAAGGTCGTCAACAAGATCCTTTGACGGCGCGGTTTTAACTGCGGAACTTGGATAACCCAGCTGTATTTGAATTGAATAGTCTCCTATTGTAGCCGCTTTCCTTTGTTCTGTTTTCCGTATTTCCTGCATCTGCGAATCGGTATAGTCCTTGTAAACCCCGGCTCTCGGACTGCCGGCGCCGTCGGTTACGATTACGCTGGAAAACCATTTGTCCTTCTTGCCAAAGCATTCGGAGATCCCGGGGTACGCGAAAATCTCTGTGTCGTCCTGGTGCGCCGCAATGCTGAGATGCGTTGTTCTTTTCAATGCCTCACTTTCTGATATCCCATCAGGAATGAATACGTCCGCTTTCTTACTGTTAAATTTCATCATTCAACCTCATTTTTTACCCGTTACAAAAATCTTGTGTTTTGCGATATAAATTAGGCGTCCGCCTAATTTATCTTCGGCAGACTTGCCGCAGTAACGGCTTGTCCGTGTCTTTTCATTTTCTCGTCCGGAGTCCTGAATTTTATCTTGTCAGCCAGTTCCGGAAACTCCGTTCGTAAAACTTCTTCAGCTTTGGAAATTATAATCTCGCCACCGGTTCCGGAGCTTACCCTGCCTAGAAGGAGAAGATTCCTTATCTCGTACATTTCAGAATACTGCGCGACGGCATATCCGAAGTAAGTTCCGATGCTGGAGTATATTTTTTCGGCGCGTTCATCTCCTTTTTTCATGAGATTCTGCACTTCTACCAGTATTTCAGCAAACGGCATCTTCTCAGGCAGCGCGATTTTCGCAGACGGCAGGAGCCTCGCCACTGCCTGCTGTGAGAAATACTGCACGCCGCAACCGTCATCCTTCGACCACTCGTCTGACGGAGCGTCTTCCCTGTAGTCAATCGGGGCGAAAGCAAGTTCGTTGAGCCAGTCCGTTATATTCCCGGAAGGCGTGACATATCCTGCGGCAAGGCTTGTCCCCATGGAAATGCCGAGGACTGCGTTGTCCTGCATGGACATCGAACCGGCAAGAGCTGTGACTTCGCCGTCATTGACCACGATAAACGGGACATTGTTCCATTCCTTCCGGAGATCCAGGAAAATATTACTGACATGATTTTTGAAGTCCTCGTCTGAAACGCCACGGAAAAGCGATGCCAGCCTGACTTGGTTGTCAACATAAACTCCGGCGGAACTTCCCCCGATTGCATCAACCCTGGGGAGATGTGCGGCGGCTCTTTTGAGTGAATCGTTTATGCCGGCCCTGTGCCATTTCGGATCTTTCTGGAAATAGGGATCCCATGGTATTTCCTCGGTGAAGACGACTTCGCCATCTATGACTGCGGCGCATTTCCTGTCGGAGCCGCCGAGATCAAATCCGATCCTGCAGCCGTCAAGGTTTCCGCCGAGTGAAACGGCGTTTTCGTTTTCAACCGGTGAATTGCGGATTTCGCAGGAGGTGATTTTCATCTTGTTCCCGTAAACCTTTTCGCCCATTATGTCATAATCGAATTTTCTTTTTCCGGTAGGTGAGTATATGGCGGCGATTTCTGCGGCGAGCCTGTCATCTCCTGCAATCGTTATCTTCCAGCCGCCTTTCATCCAGAGTAGGTACTTGATCATCCTTTCAACATAAAAGAGGTTGAGCTCTGAATATCCGGGCTTGTCGGGAAGGAGCTCTGTCTCGAATACGGATACTGAACCCTTTGTGCGTTCAAGTGAAATTACAATCTTACGGGCCTCCCCGGATTTCCGGACCAGTTCCCTGAACTCCCTGTTCCAGAGAACAGCCGGAACGAACCCCGGATCAATCGGCGGTTTTATTTTCGGGTTTACTTTAATCATTTTGTTCATCATATATCTCCTTTTAATATGTTTTAGGTGTTAAGTTTCAAGTTTTAAGCAATGAATGTTTTTTATTCCTTCTTAATTCACTTAAAACTTAACACTTGTGACTTAAAACTTCATATGTTTCTTCATCAGGCTGATTCCCTTAAAACAAGTTCGCAGTCAATCTTTTCTCCGGACGCAAATTTTTCCCCGTTCATCACCCTCTGCAGGAGATGCACCGATTTTTCACCTATGGTATCCATGTGCAGGCGTATGGTGGTGAGGGCAGGGGAGAAGTAGCGCGAAATCCTGATGTCATCGAATCCGATGACCGCAATGTCCTCTGGAATTTTCCGGCCATTCGCCAGAGTCGCTTTTATGAAACCCATGGCGATGATGTCGTTTGCGCATAGTACGCAGTCAGCGTCTGGAACCGAACTCGCAATCCTCGCGAAGGAATTGTACCCGTCCAGGAATGTGCTTCCGCCGGGATCCAGGTGGAGTTTTGTCGAGAGTGTGCCGAGTCCGGCCTTGAACCCATCCCTTTTCCTTTTGTCTGAAAGCCCTCCGATGTAAACCGGTTTTTTCCTGCCGGAATCCTTGAAATGCCTGCCGGCGAGCATCGCACCTCGCGCATTGTCGAATGTGACTGCGTTCTCCTTTTCGCCCGGGAAGTTCCCGATCACAACATAGGGGAGCCCTGACGATTTCGCGGTTTTCACAATCTCCGAGGATTCGTGCGCGCCCTCGATCACGATTATCCCTGAAATGCTCCCGTTGAGCACTACGTCTTTGCAGAATTCCATTGACTCGGGATAGAGGGAGTGGATCTGGAGGGGCATTTTCCGCTGCGAGCTTTCGCTGTTGACCCCGAACATGATTTCGGTTATGAAGTAATCCGGCTCGCCTTCAATAAGGGGCGGGTAGAAGAACGCGACGGTGTGGGATCTTCTGCTTATGAGGTTGCTGGCATGGTAGTTGGCCCTGTATCCAAGCTTTTCGGCCTTCGCCTTTATCATGTGCCGGGTGCTCTCGCTGATCCTGCCTTTCGTACCGAAAGCCCTTGAGACGGTAGCCGTCGAAATACCAAGCTTAGATGCGAACTGGCTTATGTTCAATTTCTCTTGTTTCATAATCGCCTTCTGTGGATGCGTAACTGATTACGCATAATTAAGGCCTACATTCCGGAATGTCAACAATTGAAACATGGAATTGCAGGATTATTTGCGGAGCCTGGTAAGGGCTCAGTCCTTATGGCACAAAGTTACAAAGGCACATAGGCGCACAGCAGAGGAGGCGTGAACCAAAAATCGGCATGACCAAGGCCCATAAAGTATTTTCACTTTCCTCTCTTATCACCTGGCGTTTTTTTGTTATCTTCTTTCACTTTGTGCCTTTGTAACTTTGCACCTCTGTAACTTTACCGGGACTGTACGGCATAGAATGAGGGATTACGGAGTTTGGTAAGGGCTCAGTTATATCCGGCATCTCCTAAAAATAACCACAGAGGCACGGAGTCA
>CAZION010000262.1:0-6191 GCA_964540865.1 uncultured Victivallis sp. | reverse complement strand
ATCAGAGTTACGACGCGGTGCTGGACGATTACTGCAAAAGCGGTTTTGGGGCGGGAGCCAATGATGTCAAGGAATATTTCGGCATCATTGAGAGAGAGGTGCTTCTGATTGATAAGAATGCGGGAAGGATGTTTCCCGGCATTTCCAGTGAGACAGTCGGGCGTCTGCGTGATCGTCTGAAGGCTGCTGAGGCGGCTACGAAAGATGATCCGGAAGCAAAGCGGCGAGTGCTGTTCCTCCGTTCGGGATTGGAGTTCTCAGCCATCAGCGCCGAAGCCTACCGTCTGGCGGAAAAGGCTCAAAAAGGTGAGGATGTTGACTTGGGTGCGGCCAAGGATCTTATGGATCGTCGCTGGAAGCTCATGCGCAATCTTTTTCTCAAGGAAAACCTCGCGGTGAATACACCATTAGTCGCCGTTGGCGAGGAGTCTTTCCTTTGGCGTCCGCTTAAATGGAAGCCCTCGCAAAGCACCGGAACATCCTTGCAGGATTCATCGGACAATTGGCTTTACGATGATCAGACTGAAAAAGCTGCATCGGCAGAAAATACGAAACAAGAAAGAGATAAATAGGATATGCTACAGGACAACTCAAAAAGAGTTTTTCTGGGCTTGGACATCGGTACAGGCAAAGTCGCCGCTGTGATTGCCGACTCTGACGGATGTGTGCTATCGGCAGCATCATTGCCGCATCAGGCGGCAGTTCCGCAAAAAACCGGACGTGCGGAGCAGGATCCGGAAAAGATCTGGACTGCCATGAAAAATGCGATTCTACGGTTGCCGTATGAGTTTCGCAGTAACGTCGTGTCAGTTGGCGTGACAGGCCAGATGCACGGGATCCTCTTTCTCGACGCGGAAGGGAACCCCGCTTCCAATCTGATCACGTGGCAGGACGGGCGCTGTCTGGAGGAACCGGAGTTTCTTCCCGCTCTCAACTCCAAAAAAAAACACGGTCTGCGCAGCGGTTTCGGTTGTGCCACTCTGGCATGGATGGCGAGGCATCATCAAATACCTGTCAACGCCGTTTCCTCAGGCACCATTCATGACTGGGCGGTTTCCAGGCTCTGCGGACAGGCACGGCCGCTTACTGATCCGACCGACGCGGCAAGCTGGGGCTGTTTTGATTTGTCAAAGTCGAACTGGGATCGACTTGCGCTTGATGCTGCGGAAATTCCCCATGGGCTGATGCCGGAAGTTTGTCCATGCGGTTCTTTTGGGGGAAACCTATCCGCGGAATCTGCCCGGCAACTCGAACTTCCTTCCGGTATTCCAGTAGCAGTTGCCATTGGAGACAATCAGGCTTCCCTGCTGGCTACACTTCGTGATCCGGAGCATGAACTGGCATTGACCCTCGGCACTGGGGGTCAAGTCTCCGCTGTGCTGTCGCAAGGGGCATTGCTGCCTGCGAATTCCGCAAAATTCGAATTTCGTCCGTATCCGGGCGGACGGTTAGCCTTGGTTGCGGCAGTGCTGAGCGGCGGTTCGGCCTGGGAGTGGCTGGCAGATAGCGCTGACACTTGGCTCCGCGAACTGGGCGCGCCGCCGTGCCCGAAGGATGAAATTTACAGGCGGCTTAACGAACTGGGATTGTCTTCTAAGACGGAATTTGACGTGTCTCCGGTATTTTCCGGAGAGCGTTTTGAGTCCGGACTGAGGGGCAAAATTTCAGGTCTCAGTTCTGCTGGATTGAAGCTGGGGCCTTTGTCACGCGGCTTGGCGCGCGGGATTTTCACCAATATGAAAAGCATGATTCCCGCAGATGTCATGGCGGGACGCACAAGGATTGTCGGCAGTGGTAATGCCTTGCGGAAAAACGAACTACTGCGGCATATGGCGCAGGCAGTTTTCGGGATGCCGCTGCATATTCCGAATTCACAGGAAGAGGCGGCGGCCGGAGCGGCAATTCTCGGATCCTGGCTGATAAAAAAGTCATAAAGAATGTAGGACAGGCGTCTCGCCTGTCTTCCTAATTTAACGTATAGGAATTTAAAATTTGTGAGTAGCTTGCGACATCCTTGGCGCAAATGGCGAATTCGTTTCTTGCGCTCGGAGATCGCAAACTACTAAAAATTGCGGCCTTCTTGCCCCGTCGGATGACTGGGGTGTCCGCTTAATTAGAAAACTCTGAATTTTTCAGAGTTTTAAAATCGGTTTAATTGCCCGATAGCTAAAACTAAATGGGGAATACTGTATTATGCCCGCTCGACACAAAGCCAAACCTGAGAATGACTCGCGCCAGGAGTACGTGGATGTGGCTGGATCGCGCCAGCCTGTCCCTCGTGTGGATTTCAATCCCGGCTTGCAGTATTCCGACGCCAATCGGCGCTTCAGCAATGTGACCAGCATCACCCGCACACCCGGCGGCCGGCTCTGGTGCGGATTCTCCGGCGGTGGTGACGGCGAAGGTCATTTGAATTACGGCCTAGTGGTATTCAGCGATGACGACGGCCTGACTTGGACGCCACCGCAGATTGTCTTTGACACCGACGGCGAGGGGCCAGTCCGTTCCGACCATGTTGTGGTCTGGACCGCGCCTGACGGCGTGCTTTGGATCATTTGGAACCAGTATCCCGAGGGACTGGGCGGCCACCGTTCCTCCACGTGGGCCATCACCTGCGCCAACCCTGACGCGGACGACCGCAAATGGACGGCGCCGCGCAAGTTGGTGGACGAGCAGAACCTCTTGAACAAGCCCACGGTTTTGGCCTATGGAACCTGGATTTTTCCGACCGGTTGTTGGTTTGATGACGGCAAGGACCGCCAAAGATGCCGTGTCCAGTGCCCTTCGCGTCCGCTGATCTCGCGCAACGGTGGAAAGACTTTCGAACTGGGCGGCCCGCTGCACGCCCCGGAAAATCCGGACTACGACGAATATCAGATCATCGAGCGGGCCGACGGCAGCCTGGTGAGTTTCAACCGTCATGGTCTCAAAGGTCAGCCCGGCAAACCGGAAAGTGAACATTCGATCCTGGAATGCGAATCCCGCGACGGGGGGCGGACTTGGACGGAGCAACGCCCCAACGGCATTCCTAACGCCCGGTCCCGCTTGGTTTTCATGAAACTGAAATCCGGCGCTTGGCTGCTGGTCAAGCACGGCGACATGATCCGGGTTCGCGTGGATGATCCTTTCAAAGGTCGTACACGCCTGACCGCCTATCTCTTCCGCGATGAGGGGAAGACTTGGGAAGGAGGTCTGATGCTGGACGAGCGCGACTGCGCCTATCCCGACGGCTTCCAGGCGCCGGACGGCACGATCTACGTGTCCTACGACCGGCAACGCCAGTGTCAGGCGGAGATGCTGCTGGCCCGTTTCACCGAAGCAGATGTGCTGGCCGGCCGTCTCGTCTCCGACCGCGCCGCTTTGCGCCTGCTAATCAACAAGACCGCCGGGATCAGCCGGGAAGTCAAAGCGAATCTTTAAATGACTGGGGAGTAAAGGAACAGTGAATATGCCGAGAAAAGTTTCTGAAAAAGATTTTATCGGTACTGACCGTGTGCTTGCATTTGCATCCAACCGTGTCTGGCGTTGTTACACCGGCGGCTGCTTGCTGGAGGAGTTTGCCGGAGTCGCAAATCCGAAGGACGGACATTTTCCTGAAGACTGGCTGGCTTCCACGACTAGGGCGATGAACGGCGAAAATTCGCAAGGTCAGGACGAAGGCCTTTCACGTATTCGCCTGGACGACGGCCGTCCTGGTCCGTTTTTAAAAGATGTGATCGCATCCGATCCTGAGGGATTTTTAGGCAAGGGTTCGCATTCCAGCAGTTCGGATATCGGTGTGCTGTGCAAGTTTCTCGACTCGTCGGTGCGCTTGCCTGTCCAGTGTCATCCGGACCGTGAATTTGCAAAAAAACATTACAAAAGCGTGCACGGCAAAACTGAATCATGGATCATTTTGGGTGGGCGCACAATTAACGGTGTGCCTCCATATCTGCTCATGGGGTTCAAACCCGGTGTTGAAAAGTCGGAATTCCGTCGTGCGGTTGAAGAGCAGGATATTCCGGCGATGGAGAAAATGCTGCATCGCGTGGAGGTGAGAAATGGAGATGTCTGGTTCATTCCGGGCCGACTCCCACATGCAATCGGATCCGGAGTGCTCATGCTGGAGGTTCAGGAACCTTCGGACTGGGTTATTCAACCGGAACGTTATTGCGTCGGAACCAGGCTTTCCGATACCGATATGTGGGGGCCACTGCAACCCGACACGGCCTTGGAATGTTTTGATTACAGCGGAGTTACTCTGTCCGAATTGCGTAGGCGTCTGCTGCTGCGGCCGCATACCATTCGGAAAAATAAGGGAGGGCGTCTGGATTTGATCATTGGCCCGGATACCACCGACTGCTTTACGGTTCACAAATTGACGCTGGGAAAAAAATTCAGTTTTAGCGGATGGAACCGGGCGGCGATTGGAATTGTGACATCTGGCGAAGGGGAATTGGTCAATGCTGTTGAACGGCGTTGCATCCATCAAGGAGAGGCCGTATTGCTTCCTGCCGTCCTGGGAGCTTTTGAATGTTTCACTTCCGGCGGCCTGGAAATGTACTTGGTTTGTGCCGAGAAAAGTTTCGGATGCATAAACTAGTGTTGCCGGCAAAAGTGGACAGTTTGAAATGGACAAATGAAAAAACCAGAGGGAGAATTGAAAATATGGATGATGTCACTATGAAAATAACAGCGGTTGCGCCTGACTGGGAAGGAATGGTCAGTAACTATATCGATGATGTCAAGATTGATGGGAAACACTCTTTTGAAGACGTTGTACTGCCGGTCACCGAGGCCAAGGTACAATATGGAGACCGTCTTACACTGCTGGGTGGGATGGATGTGGATTTGCTGACGCGTTCCGGAGAGGCTGATATCCGCAGCCGCACACGAGAAATACTTAATGTTTGTCTGCCAGGAGGAGGATATTTTCTTGGACTCGGCAATTGGGTTACGGAATACATTCCCACCCGGAACTACCTTGTCATGCTGGATGAAGCAAGACGCATTTGAGAATTAATCTTAAGGCGGGCTGCGCACGCAAATCAAGGTAGGGACGCCTCGCCGAGGCGTCCGCGGCGGTCTCGGCGAGACCGCCCTACTTAAAAGTTGCGGCTTCCAGCCGCATAATTAAATAATACAGGGGAATAAATTTTTCCAGCTTCTGGAAAAATTTTAAGTTCACCGTGGAAAGGAGCTTATGAAACAGAAAGAAGTTGTGTATGCCGTATTGGAAGGGAAAACTCCGCCATACGTGCCGTGGGCTTTGAGTTTCACGCTTGAAGCCAGGGAGAAACTCGTTGAACACTATGGCTCAGGGGATTTGCCGACACTTACCGGAAGTCATATCGTTGAATCCGGTGAGATAGATGTGCCTATGCGCCCTGTTGGGAATGACTGTTTTCGGGATGTTTTCGGGGTGATCTGGGATCGCAGTGCGGACAAGGATATCGGAATCATGAAAAACGTTCCGCTGCCTGAACCGACGCTGAACGGTTTCCAGTGGCCCGATCCTTGCAACCCGGAATACTTCACGAAGATACCTTTGCGAATCTCGCAATATCCAGACAAGTTCCATGCCTTCCGGCTCGGTTTTTCCCTGTACGAGCGTGCCTGGACGCTCCGGGGGATGGAGAATCTCATGATGGATTTTCTGGACAATCCGGCTTTCGTCCATGAACTTCTCACAAGGATCACCGACTACAATCTTGCGCACATCCGCAAGGCTCTGGAATACGACATTGACGCTGTCTATTTCGGCGATGACTGGGGGCAGCAGCACGGTCTTCAGATGGGTGCCGATCTCTGGAGGGAGTTCATAAAGCCGCAAATCAAACGGATGTATGACGCCGTGCATGAGGGCGGGCGCAAGGTGTTCATCCATTCCTGCGGTGACGTTGACGAGCTCTTCGAAGACTTTATTGAAATCGGCGTCAACTGCTTCAACCCGTTCCAGCCTGAAGTGATGGATGTCTATGAACTCCTGCCCAGATATCGTGGGCGGTTATCCTTCCATGGGGGGATGTCAACACAGAAGACGCTGCCATTCGGAACAGTGGAGGATGTTGTGGCGGAGACTGGCAGACTTCTCGGACTCGGGAGGAAGGGCGGATATATTTTCTCTCCGGCACATGCCGTGGAAGGCGACGTGCCGCTTGAGAACATGCTGGCGTTCATTGAACGGCTCAACGCCCAGCCAGGATATGGCA
>CAZION010000261.1:0-6266 GCA_964540865.1 uncultured Victivallis sp. | reverse complement strand
TAATTATCTCGGCATTTGCCTTGCCGTTTTCAACGATAAATGTGGCGGCAAATGATGTCTTGCTTAATACGAGAACAACAAACAGACATATAAAACTACCAATAAATCTTTTATAACTATCCATTAAATTATCTCCTTGAGCCAATTTCAAAACTCTGAAAAATTCAGAGTTTTTAAATTGGCTACCTGATTGTTTTTGTTAAAATCATTTTGTTATTGGCAACTTCTCACCAAAGAATAATCTGGTTCATGCGCTGTCCCAGCACCCAGTTGAACTTCAGTTTGTCGCCCGCATAAGCCGCATCAATCTGCTCCACGCGACCGTCGAGAAACCAGCAGTTGGCCCTGTTGCCGTGGCGAAGGTGAAACGAACCTTTTTCACTAGCCCCGTAAGAACCGATTACGTTACCGTAATCTTTGACATTGCTCTGGTCGGGACGAACCCAGGAATCCCCGTAGAAGGGCAAATCGTTCACGCTTTTGGCGGAACCAGGAAAGCCGGATTTGAGCGTCATCGCGTGGGAGAACCGTATGAAGAACGGAGCGTCGTCCGTGCGTGTCGCAGTGGACGTGTTCCCCCCAAGGGCGAAGGGTATTCCGGCGGTGACGACGTACGACTGTCCCAAGTAATAGCCTATCGCCCCGAGGCCCGAAGTGCCGATGTGCTTCTCCCATGAATAATCAGTGGGACGACTCGGGCAACTGAATACAGCATTCCAAGTACGGAAATCGGTAAAGTCGGGTTGCCCCTTCCCCCCCGCGACGTAGCCCTCTTGCTGTAGCAGTGCCCATGGGCAACCCGCCTGGCTGTTTCCCGAGAACCAGGACATCTGAACCCAGCCATTGTAGTCGCCGGCATAGCTGTAGGCGGCGGTTCCGATTTGGCGCAGGTTGCTCACGCACAACATTTCGTTGGCTTTTGCCTTCGCGTGGTTCAGCGCGGGCAACAGGATTGACGCGAGTATCGCAATAATGGCAATTACAACGAGGAGCTCTATTAGTGTAAAGCGATTGCGCATCAACGGGATGCGACTTGTATGGCTCGCCCGGTAGGCGAAGCCGTGCATGCGGATTTCCCTAACACAGCTTTCCCCCTGCTTTTCTTCGTCCAGTATTCGTCTAGTTTTTGAATAAGTACGGAACATAAGACACCTGTTGTTTTTTTATTAAAACGTCTTTTTGTACAAAACGTCTGAATTTGCTATATATTATATGTACAAAGCACCCCCGGGCAATGCATGATATTATTAACTATTTAAACGAAACGATTATGCAATATTATCTGAAATCCTTTCGATATATACCTTATTCTCGCTTTAAACACTTTATGTTCATTTTTCAAAATCAATCAATAATTTTGTGACTGCAGCAGGAATCCTGTCCCATTTCTCAAGAGCCTCTCCGGAGTTGCCGAAGGGGAAAATCTCAGTTATCACGGAATCCACCGGGAAGTTACCCTGCTCAAGCATCTTTATTACGTCTGAAAAGTCACCGAGCGCATTTCTAGACCCCCTGATGTCGAGTTCCTTCTGGACGAAATATTTAGTCTCATATGCTACCTGGTCCTTCGCATATCCCACATAAACAACTCGACCGCTGAACGCAACTTCATCCACCGCCGTCCTGAAGGTCGCAGGAAGTCCTATCGCCTCTATTATCACATCAGGGCCGCCGTCAGTTATCTTCTGCAGTTCATCATGCAGGTTCTGGCGTGCGGAATTTATCGTCAGCGAAGCTCCTGCCTTCTTTGCAATTTCAAGCTTTGAATCATCAATGTCTACGGCGATCACTTTCGACCCCCTCCAGGCGGAACCGGCGATGGCGCCAAGCCCGATCGCACCGCATCCGAGCACCGCAACCACATCTTTTTCCGATACAGCGCCTCTTGCAGAGGCATGGAATCCGACAGTCAACGGTTCCACAAGCGCGAGTCCCTTTAAGGAAAGCTTCTCTGATTTGTAGATTTTTTCCCACGGCATTGAAATGTATTCCGTGAGGGCGCCGTCTCTCTGTACGCCCATTGTCTGGTTGAACTGGCACGCGTTCGGCCTGTCATGCCGGCATGAGGGACATTTCCCGCAGTTTGTATATGGGGAGACGGTGACCTTCATCCCGGGTTCTAAAACGGAGGGGACTGCTCTTCCGCACTTTTCAATTACCGCCGCGACCTCGTGTCCCGGTATCCTCGGCAATGTCACCATAGGATTCTTGCCGCGGAACGTATTGAGATCGGAACCGCAGTATCCGATAAGTTTTACTTTCAGGAGAACCTCGTTCTCCTTCATATCGGGAATGGGGATATCCCTGATCTCCATCTTCCCCGGAGCCGTAATGAAAAAGGCTTTCATGATTTTTTCCCTTCGCGAAAAAATGACAAAGAATGATTATTGGATTTTCAATTTATATGCCCTGGCGGCATTCCCTCCGAATATCGCCTCCTGCTCGGAGCTTGATAACTCTGAAATAAAACTCTCTGCGATCGCAACCCATCTGCGATAGTCGCAGGCGACTGTGCATACCGGCCAGTCAGTTCCGAACATCAGGCGTTCCGGTCCGAACGCTTCAAGGACGGCATTGAAATACGGGCGGAGCTGCTCCTCCGTCCATTTTCCATAATCCGCCTCAGTCACCATTCCGGAAACCTTGCAGTACACATTCCCCCTCTCAGCCAGCACCCTGATATTTTTGCCCCAGGGTTCAATTAGATTCTCCTTGATCCTGGGCTTGGCGATATGATCGAGTATGAATATCTGATCGGGATGCATGTCAACAAATTTGATCGTCTGCGGGAGATGTTTTTCCAGAATCAGGATGTCGTATGAAAGTTTGTACTCCTTTAATCTGCGTATTCCTTCATTGAAGTCCTTGCGCAATATGAAATCGTCATCGGGCTCCCCCTGTACAACATGGCGAACGGCTTTCAATTTTGTAAAAGACGGGAGGGTTGAAAGATATTCTCCTGCACCAGTGGAAATCAGCGGCACCCAGCCGACTACGCCTTTTATGAAATCATGCTTTTCTGAAAATCCGAGAAGCCATTCCGTCTCCTCAAGGGTTTGCCGCGCCTGTACGCTGACAACGCCGCCTATTCCGGCCCATTTGATTTCCTTTTCAAGCTCAGCAGGGAGAAAATCTCTCCGTATGGCTTCCATCTCATCGTCAATCCAGCCGTATTCATCGGTGCTGTATTTCCAGAAGTGGTGATGGGAATCAATTTTCATGGTTTCCAACCTTTTTCGACTTTCATGTTTAGTTTTTCATTTGAAATGAAAAGCTACAAATAGGGATATTCCCTTGAAATAAGTTTCTTCTCCTTCATCTCGTTCCAAAATTCCGCAGGAATTTCGGCTGTTGCAAAATCCACGTTTTCCTTTACGCGCTTCGGGTTGGAAGTGTTAAGGGCCACGCTCACCACTCCGGGTACCGTGTAGCTGAACCTGACGCATGCCGCCGCAGGGGAAACTGCGAACTTCGCACAGGTCTCGTTGAAGGAAGTCCTCCACTCGTAAAGCTTGTTGTCTGTAGCAAGATCGGTCTTCCGGTAGTCGAAAAACTCGCCGCCAGTCAAAAAACCGGAATGGAAGATTGCAGAGTTAACAATGGAGATATTTCTTTTTCTGAGAGAATCAATGAAGTCGAGAAGAGCCTTCGGATGCCGCATGACGGTCAAACTGCATGCGAGCATTACCCAGTCCAGCTCCACCTTGTCGCTCAGCTCCCTTATTGCTTTCCAGTCCTTTGCTCCGACACCGACTGCTTTAGTCAGGCCTCTGGCCTTCAGTTCATGCAGGGCCCTGTAAGCGCCGAGCACGTCGTCCATCCTCTTTTTCCTGTCTCCTGCGTCTTTCGAGGCGTTCAGATATTCATCGGGATCGTGTACGGAGACAAGGGAGGCGGTGTAAGGTTTTCCAAGGAGTTCATTCCCCTGTTCCCAGCACTTGATTATGCCTTCATAGCTTATTTCCTGTTCAGCGTCATTTTCCAATCCAGCCCAGACTCCGGGTTCGAAACTAGGCGCGGCCCCCTTCAATGGAACACGGTGCCAGGCAAGCTTGTTGCTTATTACCGCTGATTCCGCCGGGATCCCAAGTTCCCTGAGGCATTTGCCGATTGTTTCAAGGGACAGCCCTGCGCCGTATTTGCCTGCCGTATCAAGGATTGCGGGCGGTTTGAAATATGCGAAGAACTCTTTCACGGATTCAAGCTTACTCTCATATGGAGTAGCCTTGTACAAATTGCCAAGACAGCTTGTCCCGAATATGATTGAAGGGATTTTTATTCCAGTTTTACCTATGCTGTGATAATCCATGATTTTCCTATGCGGATTCGATTATTATGTTAGCGAACCGGGTTATGTCGGCAGTCCTTATGAGGCCTATTGCGCCTGGAATCCTTTTCTTGAAATCGACATGCGGTTCATAATTGATCTTCACGCCCTGCAGGACTGAAGAGAATCCTTTCTGGACGGCAGCCCTGTTGTTCTTCCTGAATTCCTCGGACATGAATGCTTTTCCCATCATAAAATTCGGACGCAGCGCTGCGAGCACCTGCAGAACTGTGGGAATCCCGTCCACAAGCGAGATGTCTATCGTCTCGATTTCCGGCCAGAACGGGAAACCCCTGTCGGCTATAACAATAGTGTTGGTATGCCTTACCCTGCAGAGCAGTGAGTTTATCTGCGGATTCAGTATTCCTTTGATGATCATGTGTACTCCAGTAATGCAATATAATGATTTCTATTATATTTAATTATATCCTTGGCAATATGTAAATAAAATGGATATTATTGACTTGATGATGTATATTATTGACTTTTAAAGAATGGATGAATGAAGGGATTGATGCAAATTATCCTGTCAATTTAACGAGGAGCCTATGCAAACACGGGAACCGGATTTCTTTTCCAAGCAGGTCACGAAAAGCCGCTGCTATTATTTTGATGTGCCGATGAAAACCAAGTTGCCCCTCGCAGTTGTCTGCGGTGGTTTCGAAAGGTGCAGAGCGGATTATGCAATCGACAGGAAGGATTTTCCTTACTATGCCATCGAATATGTGGCGGAAGGGGGCGGCGAGCTGAAGATGGGCGGTAAATCATATGCGTTAAATCCCGGAATAGTTTATTCATACGGGCCGGGGATTCCGCACGTCATCCGTTCGAATCCGGATAACACATTGCAGAAATATTTTATTGACTTCGGCGGAACCAGAGCGAGCCGTCTTCTTAAAAGAATATCAATGGAGAAAGGCGGAATCGTCAGGGTTTCAAATCACCATAATATCGCCGGGATGTTTGAACAGCTCCAATATGCTGGAATATCCGGAGGTGTCAACAGCCGCAGAATATCGGAGCTGCTTCTGGAAACGCTGTTTCTCCTGATTCAGCAGACAATGCTTTACGGACATGAAACTGCGAATTTCGCAGCCGCAACTTATCATAGGTGCAGGGAGCATATCGCCAGCCACTTTAATACGATAAAGACACTCGATGAAATTTCAGGCTCCTGCGGGATTGACAAGGCTTACATGTGTAGGCTATTCAAGAAGTTCTCTGGAACAAGCCCTTATTCATATCTGCTGAAACTCAAAATGAGCAGTGCCACTGTCAGGCTGAAAACCTCGGATCATACGCTGATGAACATTGCCCTGGAAAACGGCTTCAAAGATCCCTATCATTTCTCAAAGGCTTTCAAGAAAATATACGGAGTATCCCCTGATGCCTTCCGAAAAGGAAGTTCGGCCGGCATATGACCCCTTGCTTCATAACTGACAGGTGTTTTGATTTTCGTATGTGGGCAGGTCGTCAGTTAATGAAGCCCGCCATGATCAGGTGAAAACAGGCCTGATTTTACCGTTTAGTAAATAATACCCATTTTTCCAGCGGTCCATGCGAGGGGCATTTCTGCGAAGGTCGCACGCATGGGCTCCGGCAGATCGGAAAGACGCATTTCTGTCCGCAGGTTCTGCAATTCATCGGGGTCGGTTTCAAGGTTGAACACGGACCACTGGGCTGTATTTCACCAAGTAGCGATTGCCGGGATTGATATAGGCATCACTGAGCGCGAAGGGGTACCCGTCCTTGATCCTTTTGATCTTTTTCCAGTCAAGGTTCCCGCTGCGTGTAAAGCCGTGCCGCAATCTGTTTTCTCATCGTAATGCCATCTCTCTGATTATTATTTCCCAAATGAATCCTTGAGATCAACCGCAGTTGTTCTGACTGTTTTTTTCTTGAACTTCGAGTTTTTGATCAGCCCCTTTAATAAAACTTC
>CAZION010000260.1:0-6272 GCA_964540865.1 uncultured Victivallis sp. | reverse complement strand
CGGCTGTTCGATATTCGATTATTTAAAAGATGCGGCCCTTGGCCGCCTAATTAAACATATGGGTTGAATCTCTGCATAAACGATGGAGGTCTCCGGTGAGGATCTGTCTTGTTTCTTTTATTGTGTTTTTCTCGTTGTCCTGCTATTCGCAGAGCGAAATTTACAAAGCGCTGGAGAGCAATGATCTTTCCAGGATCAAAACAATGTTCGATGAAAAGCCTGATCTTATAAACAAGGAGTCCGAAAATTCGGCCTACCCTGTTTTTTTCGCTGCTGAAAAATTGCGAATGGAAATTGTAAGGTATTTTATTGAAAAAGGAGCTAAGCTGGACCTTAAAACCAGCGCCAACGGAGACAACGTTATCCTATATCTTGCAAGGACGTTCTGTGGTCGGACTGACGCCTCTAATGAAGCCAGGATAAGGCAACGGTTGGAGTTGATTGATTTATTTGCCGGGCTCAAGGCGAGCTTTTCAGTAACTGACAAGGAGGGGCATGGACCTTTATATGTCCTTGCAAGCAGAAACAATTTGCGAGTGCCAGATGTCCAGCGATACATGGAAATTGTCAATTCCTATATAAAATACGGTGCCAGATTCACCTACAAGGGGAACTCCTGCACTCTGCATCAACTATTTAAAACAGAGGGAGCTGCTGTCGACCATCCCGGCGCTTTTGGAAGCTTTGAAGCGGCAAAGGAATTTGTTGCGCTCGGCGCAGATGTCAACGATATCGACGCAGACAAGAATACACCATTGCATATGGTCCTGCTTAACAGGCACGCGCCAGACAAGGAAAAGGCCGACATCGTAAAATTCCTTATAGAAAAAGGGGCGAGTGTAAAAGTCAAGAACAGCGCCAAGCAGTCACCGGAAGATCTCGTTAAAAAAGAAAGTCCGCTCTATGAAATATTAAAGAAGACAAAGGTGAAGAAATAATGAAAGGATATTGCCATATGATCGCAAAGAAAAAGAAGAAGATTGTACCGATGGTCTCGGATTTGATGAAAACATGCCTGCCTGTTTTTCTTGTCTTCCTGTCGGTATGCTGCTATTCACAGAGTGAATTATACAAGGCTGTGGACGGTAACGACATGGTCAAGCTTAAAGCAATGTTTGATGGAAGTCCTGAACTTATAAACAAGGACACCGATTCATCCTATCCTGTTTTTCTGGCCGCTGAAAAACTGAGACCAGACATGGTCAAGTATTTAATTGAGAAAGGGGCCAGGCTGGATGTGAAAACCGGCAAGAATGAGGATAATATCATACTCCATCTGGCAAGGACCATGTTCAATCCCGCATATGAGAAAAGGGCAGGCAGATATATAGAGTTGATTGATTTGCTTGCCAGTCATAAGGTGAGCTTCAATGTGACTGGAAAGGACGGGCACGGTCCGCTGTACCTCGTTGCACTCAAGGGGGGCATCCTTACCAAAGATGTGAAAAATTACATGGGGATTATGGATGCTTATATAAGGAACGGTTCCAGCATTACCGACAAGGGGAACGCCTGCGCTTTGCACGGATTGTTGAAGACCAAGCCCACGCAAGTCGCGAAGAAATATGATTTCGGCAATTTTGAGGCGGCAAAGGAGTTTGTTGCGCTCGGCGCAAATGTCAATGAAGTTGATGAAGAAAAGAATACACCCTTGCATATCGTACTCATGGCTAAACCAGCTACAGACGATGAAAAAATAGACATCGTCAAAACCCTTATCGAAAAAGGGGCGAAGACCAATATGAAGAACAAGGACGGAAAGACTCCTGAGGACCTTGTTAAAAAAGAAAGTCCCCTCTATGAAATATTAAAGAAGACAAAGATGAAGAAATAATGGAAGGATATTACCCTATGACGGCACAGCAAAAGACAAAGATTGTATTGATTGGCTCTGGCTCGATGATATTCAGCAGGAATCTGATTGCTGACATTATCTGGCATGAGTCGCTCGGGGAATCGGAAATATGTCTTGTAGATACAAGCAAGGACAGGCTGGCAACATCCGAAGCAATGGCCAGGACCATTGCCCGCCAGATTCCTTCCGCCAATCCTTTAATTAAAGCATCAACTGAACGCAAGTCTGTACTTGAGGGGGCCGATTTTGTAATAAACTGCATAGGAGTCGGAGGATTTGAGGCGACAGAGGCCGATCTGGCAATTCCTGCCAAATACGGTTTGATGCAGACCGTGGGTGACACCCTTGGCATCGGCGGAATATTCCGCTCAATGAGATCCATTCCTGAATTGTTGAGGATTTGCGAAGATATGAAAAAGTTATGCCCTGACGCACTTCTCATGAATTACAGCAACCCGATGGCAATGCATTGTCTCGCCGTCGAAAGGGCCACTAAGATCAAGCACGTAGGTCTTTGTCATGGTGTCCAGAATACCGCTCAAAGCATGCGTATGTACACTGCCATGCTGGAAGATTCCTCGCCGGAAGAGATTCAACGGCATTTCGAGCGCCCATATAATTCGCCTGAAAGAAACAGGGAATGGGCTTCATGGTGTGCCAAGGGTGACGATCCCGAACTTAACTATACCTGTGCCGGAATTAATCATATGGCCTTCTTCCTGAATTTTAAATCAGGACGTAGAGACCTGTATCCTGATTTGCTGAAAGCTAAAGATATTTCTCATATACATCGTCTGGATCCCGTAAGGTTCGAGCTTTTCAGCAGACTCGGTTATTTCATGACCGAGACTAGCGGGCATACGGCCGAATATCTGCCTTATTTCCTCAAGAGCAAGTCTGAAATAGAAAAACATTTCATCGTGCCGTTGTCCTATATAGATACTTGCCGGCTACTCGACAAGGAATATGTCGAACTGCGGAAGAGCATATTGGCAGGCAATGCTGTAGTGCCCGAACCATATCAGCCTAGCAAGGAATACGCGAGCCGTATAATAAATTCAGCTGTTACCGGCAAACCTTTTATTTTCAACGGCAATGTCCATAACAGGGGAGGGGCCCTTATCAGCAATCTCCCTGGCGACTGCTGCGTGGAAGTCCCATGCGTGTCGGACTGTCAGGGGATCCGACCTCTGACTGTAGGTGAGCTGCCGCCGCAGTGTGCCGCACTCATCCGTACGAATGTCAATGTCCAGGACCTTGCTGTTCGCGGTATTATTGAGGAGAATGCAGAGCATATCCGTCATGCGGCAATGCTTGATCCCAATACAGCTTCCCAACTTTCCCTGAAACAAATAGATGTTTTGCTTGAAGAAATGTTCAAGAAGCATTCCATTTTATTGCCTGAAAAATTAAGGAGCATACATAAATGAAGAATCTCGATATCGACACACTGCGTTCCCTGGCGGAGCAGTACATGGAAATATGCGGAAATCCAATCCAGAATGAACGTAGACGTCTCTGGCGGATGCATAACAGCCTCAAAAAGACACGTCCCCTTATTTACGTCCGAGCATTTGCCTGGAAAGAGATGCCTGATTCCAAATGCGTCTGCAAAGACATCTTCTTCAGGGGCTGCGAGGATTTCTTCCGCAGGCATATCTTCTGGAACAGTCTCAATGACGACTCCATATTTGAACCATGGATTACAGTCAATGCCGTGAAAAAATGCCATAACTGGGGAGTTGATACCCCTCTTCACACGAGTGATGATCCGGGCGGGGCGTTTAAAGTGGATTATCCGATCAAGGAACTTTCCGACATTGATAAACTCAAGACGCCATGGCACGAAATAAATGAGGAAGCGACAGCTGAGAATGCCAAACGTCTGACGGATGCGGTCGGTGATATTATTCCAATCAACATCGACCGCGGCCCATACCACCGCATGTTTGCCGGAGACCTGTCAACAGACCTGGGGTATCTCCGCGGAATCGAAAATATCATGATGGACATGATGGACGAACCGGAATGGCTGCATCGCCTGGTGAAATTCATGGGAGATGGCGTATTGAAAGAACATGACGAAGCCGAGAAGGCAGGAGACTGGGGGCTCTGCGATCACCAGAACCAGTCAATGTCATATGCGGAAGAACTCCAGGATCCCGCCCCGAATAAAAACGGCATCAATAGGAAACAGCTCTGGTACTTTGCCGCTTCGCAGGAATTCACCTCGGTCTCGCCGGAGATGCATGAGGAGTTCCTCCTGCAGTATCAGATGCCCATAATCAGTAAATTCGGACTTGTCGCTTACGGCTGTTGCGAGGATTTGACCAGGAAGATAGACATGCTCCGGAAAATCCCCAACCTCCGCCGCATTGCCGTGTCTCCGTTTGCGAATGTCGCAAAATGCGCTGAACAGATCGGCAGGGACTATGTCCTGAGCTATCGCCCAAGCCCTGCGGACATGGTGAGCTACGATTTCAATCCCGACCGGATCCGTTCCATCCAGAAGAAAGATCTGGAGACATGCAAGGATTCCCACGTGGATATCACGCTCAAAGATGTTGAGACTGTCGAAAAAGATCCCGACAGGGTGCGGAAATGGGTGAGCATAACCCGAAAAGTAATCGACGAAATCCATGGCTAGATTTTTTCATCTCCGCTATGTTCCTGCAGGGAGGAAGACTTCTTGACTGAGTCTGAACGTTTTCTCCGAAAGATCCGCATCAAGCGGATGCTTTCTCGTTGCCTTGCAGAATCGGGACAAGCTTTAGCCATCTCCAACTTGAATCCTGCAATTCCAATTTGCCCGTGAAAACCCAGATTTGCTAATTAATCCAAAGTAACTCTGGGCACCACCCCGAGGCGCCTCTATTTCGGGAATGTATTCAGGGTTACCTTACGAAAAAAGACCGAGGGATTAACATTGAAATATAAAAAAATAGATGAATTCATATAATTAACCCTTGACATACATGTTGATTCGTAATATAATTGATTCATAATACAAAAAGAATCAATGAAGTTTTAATATGTGTAAATACATCTAAATAATTATGCCGGTAAATATGGTTTGATAAAAGAGCGCATGGAGCGTACGGGGAAGTGAATTATGATAAAGATTACAAAGAAACAGAAAGCGGTTCAGGAATACATCCTTGACAAGATAGGTTCAGGGATGCGGGAAGGCGAAATGTTGCCTACGGTAAAAGAACTATCGGAAGTCTTGGGTGTTAGCCAGATGACAGTACATAAGGCTGTCAACCAGATGACTGGAAATGGCATTTTATATAAGATACAGGGAAAAGGCACTTTTGTTGGAAAGTCGGGCGCACAGCCAAGGAATAAGCTGAGGTTGGAGAATGGAAAGAAGGTAATAGCCTTCATATCACCCTACATCCATGATGATATTTTCATGAAGGACTTCACTGCCGGAGTGCTGGAGAATGTAAATCACAATAGATTTTCCCTTATAACCAAGCATGTCTGGATTCCCCGTCTTAGGGAGGAGGAGGTATTGTCTGAAACTGCAAGCTATGCCGACGGTATTATTCTGCTATCCAATCTTGAAGCGAAAGCCAAAAAGGTCATTTCATCACTGCTTGCCAGGGACTATCCAATTGTCTTCATAGACCATTATCCGTTGGATCTGCAGTGCACTTCTGTTTGTACTGATGATGGAGAGGCCGCGCAGACTGCAATGAAACACATGTATGGTTGTAATCACAGGAAAATACTTCACGTCAGCTTGGGCAACGGGTTTTCCTCAACTCTGGCCCGTCAGGAAGCATACACGCAATTCATGGAACAGCACGGGCTGGAGCCGAAGACAATTCAATTGAAGGAAGATATAAACATTTTGGATAATGTGTTTTCAAAAAAAGAGGAGTCATGGCCGACTGCGATATTCGCACTTAACGACGGAATGGCAATGAATATTTATCGTTACCTGAAGGGAAAAGGGATCAAAGTCCCGGATGATATTTCAATCATGGGATTTGATGATGACATAGGATCAGGCAGTTTTGAAATCCCTCTGACCACAATGGCCCAACCCAAAAAGCAGATCGGCGGCAAGGCTGTGAAGTTGCTTCAGGATATGCTAGAGAAAAGAAGGGAGCCATCAAAGTATTTTCTAGAAGCCAGATTGGTGGAGAGGGAGTCGGTGAGAATTTTAAAAGAATCAAAATTGCGGGAGGCGATATGAAAGGAAAAACCATAGTCGTTGGTCGTCGGTCGTCGGTCTTCGGTCGCTGGTTGACAATTGCCAATTTGAAATTGAAGAATAAAATCGGAAATAATTTATTTTGCAATGCTATTGGGTCAAAAATCGGCAATCGGCAATCATCAATTGGCAATGAATTCACCCTCATTGAGCTCCTCGTTGTGATAGCGATAATCGCAATTCTGGCGGCCA
>CAZION010000259.1:0-6306 GCA_964540865.1 uncultured Victivallis sp. | reverse complement strand
TCGCCGAGGACAAGGATTCTCCAGTGAACAATATCGTACACCGCTATCCGGACAGATGCCTCTTCCTTGTCTCGCCGGTCTGCGCCTCCTACTGCCGTTTCTGCACGAGAAGCAGGAAGGTCGGCGACCCCAATAAAATCGATATGAAGTTCATTGACGAAGGAATCGAATACATCAGGCAGCACACTGAGATACGCGATGTGGTCATTTCAGGTGGAGATCCGCTCCTTCTGGAAGACAGCAAAATCGAATATATCCTCAAGAACCTCCGCGCCATCGCCCATATTGAAATCCTACGTATAGGAACGAGGACACCATGCATGCTCCCGCAGAGGATCACTCCGAACCTGGTCAGGATGCTGAAAAAATACCATCCCCTTTTCATGAACGTCCACTTCAACCATCCCGACGAACTCACTCCACTTGCGATGAAGGCTCTAGGCAGACTGGCCGACGCCGGCATTCCGCTCGGCAACCAGACAGTTCTCCTCAAAGGAGTTAACGATGATCCGGAAGTGATGAAACTGCTCATGCAGAAGCTTCTGAGGGCGAGAGTTAAACCATACTATATCTATCAGGCCGACATGGTCGACCGGACAGAACACCTCAGGACTTCGGTTCACAAAGGACTAGAGATAATTGAAAACCTGCGCGGTTGGACTTCAGGCATGGCGGTACCGCATTTTGTCATAGACGCTCCAGAAGGCGGAGGGAAAATACCTCTTCTTCCGGAATATGTGACACGGATCACCGACAAGGAAGTCGTCATGCGCAATTATGAGGGCAAGGTATTCCATTATTCGCAGCCTGCGCACGCAAAGGAAGAACTCAGGAAGAAGCAGAAACCTCCATGCGACTTCGACATCGAACGGGAACTGACTCTCGGAAGTTTTATTTCCGATATGGATAACTCCCAGTTGACGGATAAGTCTTACATTGAAGTGAAGCCGGCGCAGAGACAGAATGGAATTACGGTGAAGAAGTCATAATAATTGAGGACTCTGAGTCCGTCCACAAAAACAACTTTTTGTGTAATTGACATCATAAAAATCACGCGGGAATATGACTCGTATGGCAACTTTAGTTTATCTTGGTATTCAATAAGTTGCGCAAGTCAAAAGATTGTACTCCAGCTTAATCAATCAACTGAATAGACAAATTGCAGATTCGAAAGCCCGCATTACTTCAGTAGTTTCTGCACTAATCTGACGGCTTCGACTGAATCTGTGGCATAGCCGTCGGCACCTATTTCATCTGCGTAATCCTGTGTGACAACAGCGCCGCCGATTATGTACTTCACGTTTTTGAATCCGTGCTTCCGGCTTTCATCAATGATGGTTTTCATCTGCGTCATGGTAGTTGTCATCAGGGCGGAAAGGCCGACAATCTCGGCGCCAGATTTCTTCAATGCCTGAACAACCGCATCGGCTCCGACATCCTTGCCGAGGTCCACTACTTCAAACCCGTAGTTCTTCAGCATCAGGGCGACGATGTTTTTGCCGATGTCGTGAATGTCACCCTTGACGGTGGCAAGAATTATCTTATGTTTCTTTTCCTGCTCTCCCTGGACTTCATTCTTCTTCAGGTACGGTTCAAGAAAATCAAACGCCGCCTTCATGGCTTCCGCGCTCATGATAAGCTGCGGCAGGAAATACTCCCTTTTGTCAAAAAGCTCGCCGACCTTATTGATTGCCGGAATGAGGTTTTCGTCAACTATTGTCTTGGCTGGACGGCCTTCGCCCAGAGCCTTTTCGACATAGCCGCAGATATGGTCCGTGTCCCCGGTGAGAACAGCTTTGTAAACCTGCTCCGAGTTGGTAAGAGTCTGATTCTGTTTCTCTTCGGCTTTCGCAGCTTCGGAAGAAACCTGGAATTTCGATATGTAATTACGGCATCCCTTGTCACGTACGGTCAGGACATCGGAAGCATATTTTACGGACATCAGTTCGACGCTGTCCGGGTTTGCGATTGCAAAGGTGAGTCCTCTTGAGATCGCCATTGCCAGAAACGCGGAATTCACCCATTTCCTTTCCGGAAGGCCGAACGACACATTTGAAAGACCGAGCACGGTGCTGAATCCGTTATGCGAACCCCACTCGACCAGTTTCAGGGTTTCTTTCGCGGCCTCCTGGCTGGCGGAAACCGTCATGACAAGTCCGTCTAGGACGACATCGTTTTTTGTGAAGCCGTATTTCTTCGCTTCGGCCATGACTTTCTTGACGTATTCGACCCGGCCCTCGGCTTTATCGGGAATATTATTGTCACCGAGCGGAAGAAGTATGAACATCGCACCGTATTTCGCTGCAATAGGGAGAAGCTGCTTCATTTTCTCTTTTTCACCGGAAATGGAATTTATTAGGGCGCGTCCCGGATAAATCCGCAGTGCGGCTTCAATCGCCTCCGGTTTCGAAGAGTCCACGCAAAGTGGCAAATCTGAAACATGAGTAAGGAGTTTAACTATTGCAAACAAGGTGGATTTTTCATCGATGCCTGGCATGCCGGCATTCACGTCCAGTATGTCCGCACCCTTCTGTTTCTGCTCAACGGCGAAGCGTCTGACTTCCTTGAATTTGCCTGCCTTAAGTTCTTCCTGAAGAAGTTTTTTACCGGTGGGATTTATTCTCTCGCCGATTATTTTAAGAGGTTGGTTGCTCGAAAGGAAAATTGTTTTCCTCGAACTGCTGAGTGCGCTGAGCGATGAAATGGAGGGTTTTTCAGGGTTCAATCCTTTAACTGCCGCAGCAAGCCTATTTATATATTCAGGTTTTGTACCGCAACAGCCACCGATGAGATTTACCCCGGCTTTCACAAACGCCGGCCCGAATGACGCGAATTCATCGGCACCCATGTCGAACACGGTTTTCCCTTTTATCAGTTTCGGGAGTCCGGCATTGGGCTTGGCGAGGATTGGGACAGTCGCAAAAGGTTTCATCCCCATAATGATGGAAAGCATCGCCTGAGGCCCGACCGAACAGTTGCATCCGACAGCGGAAGCGCCAAGACTCTGGAGGGTTACGAGTGCGGTTTCAGGTGTGGTTCCAGTGAGGGTCTGGCCTTCCCCGGTAAACGTCATTGAAACAATCACAGGCAGGTCGCATAGCTCTTTTATGGCGATAAGGGCGGCCCTCGCCTCCTGTATGTCCATCATCGTCTCGATTACAAACAGGTCTACTCCGCCTTTCAGAAGGCCTGTCGCCTGTTCCTTGAAAATTTCCACAGCCTCTTCAAAAGGAAGGTCTCCGAAAGGTTCCACGAAGCTTCCGGTAGGTCCGATGTCTCCTGCTATAAGTTTATTTTTCCCGGCAGCCTCGCGTGAAATCAAAGCAAGTTTCCTGTTGATTTCCATGGCTTTATCCGCCAAACCGAATTCTTTCAGCTTGAGCCTGTTTGCCCCGAATGTGCAGGTGTATACGGCATCCGAACCCGCTGCAAAATATCTCTTTTGAACAGATATGAGCTTGTCGGGATTATCAAGAACCCAGGCTTCAGGGCAAGCACCCTGCGGCAGGCCGGCATCTTGAAGTTCAGTTCCCGTAGCCCCGTCCAATACGAGAACCTTCTCTTCGAGCAGACTTTTGAATTCTTTTATTTTCATGTACATCCAGTGTTAATTTAAAGCGAAATTTATCAGCATATTTTACAATTAAAAACCAAAATAACCATATAAACTGGCAAATCTACCGTTTTACAATAACTTATGGCTTCTTCTTTGAAGTAAAGGGAACCTATAAACTATTAACTTATAAAACAAAAAAACTATGGAAAACAAAACCGGCATTTTAGAATTGGAAAAGAATCTGAACAGTTTGAATCTCAAAGAACGGGAGGCTTCTCTTAATTCGCTGAGGTTGATGTTGGGGGAGAAAAAGATTGAAACAAGCCCTGAAAAAAAGGAAGTCAATCTTCACTGCCATACATTTTTCTCGTATAACGGGTATGGATATTCACCAACATATATAGCTTGGTGGGCCAAGAAATACGGACTATTTGCTGCGGCCACAGTTGATTTTGACGTCCTTGACGGAGTGGATGAATTTCTCAAAGCCGCTTGGAGCCTCAACCTCCGTCCCTCCGCCGGAATAGAAACAAGGGTATTCATACCCGAACTGGAAAGCAGTGAAATAAATTCTCCAGGGGAACCCGGAATCTCATATCACATGGGGTTCGGATTCATATGCTCTGCAGTTCCGAAGAAATCAGCATCCTATCTTGAGAAACTTCGCTCAAGCGCATCATCACGGACAAGGGAAATAGTCAGAAGGGTAAACGAATATCTCGGGACTGTTAAAATTGATTTTGAAGCTGAAGTCATCCCACTCACCCCATCCAAAAATGCAACGGAAAGACATGTTTGTTCTGCGTATTTCACAAAAGCGGAAAATATCTTCCCGGATGCTGCGCAGAGAGTCTCATTCTGGTCTGAGAAACTGCAGACGCCGTCCGATAAGATTTCGAAGATAATAAACGATCCTGTACAGCTCCAGAATCTCATCCGCGCAAAGACCATGAAGATGGGAAGCGCCGGATATATCAAACCGGACTCCCAATCTTTCCCGTCTCTCGCGGAAATGAACAAATTCATCGTGGAATGCGGTGCTGTACCTGTCCTGACCTGGCTCAACGGAGAGTCCGACGGTGAAAAAAATCCTGAAGCTATGATTGACCTCCATATAAAATACGGGGCAGCCGCGGTCAACATAATTCCCGACAGGAACTGGAACCTGCCGGATCCCGAACAGCGGAAGAAAAAGATTCACGAACTTCACCGTTTCATTGAAGCGGCAAGAAAGAAGGACATGCCGATCCTTGTCGGAACCGAAATGAACGCACCTGGACAGTGCCTTGTTGATAATTTCTCATGTGACGCATTGAAGCCATATGTAGATGACTTCATCGACGGAGCCGCTATTTTCTTCGCGCACACTCTTCTCCAGCACGCCGGAATGGGGCTTCTGAGCAGCTGGGCTTCTGCGAATTTCGCAAATCAGAAGGACAAGAACGCGTATTTCGCAAAAATTGGCAAATCCTGCACTCCAGCCACCCTTGACAAGATAGCACTATGCGGACCCGAAATGTCAAAAGAAAAAGTACTTGAGGCAATATTGCCGAAATGATTGAGGAACGCCGGCGCCTTTGCCTGCTCAATTAAATAGATGCCAGCAAGATGCTGGCGATCCTAAAAAGAGGTTTTTGAAATGAAAATCACCATTCTTATTCTTATGGCATTCATATTTGCCACCGGTCTTCTCGCACAGGATGCCGGTCTTGTCAAGTATGTTCCCGGAGATGTTGACGGGTTTGGCCAAGTGAACATAAAGGAGCTTGCAGCAAATCCGAAATTCAAGGATTTTGTAGAGACAAACCAGGATCCTAAATTCAACCAGTTCAAAGACAATCTGAAACTAAACGGCATTGATATATACAACGCCTTCAGTTCCGGTGTGTTTTATTTCAACTCGAAGAGCAAAAAGGGCGGAGCCGTCCTGAAAACCAGCATCAATGAGAGCACCCTTAACACAATGCTGGCAAACAACAAGAACAATGAGGGCAGGCAGGTTAATAAAACTGTGGTCAGCGGAAAAACTGTTTATTCGGTTGACAATGGGGGGAAGAAGTCATCGTTTGTCTATCTAAAGCCTGACGTAATCGGTATTTCCGAACTTCCTGAAGATGTTGCAGCCTTGGCTTCAATGACCGAGAAAAGCTCTGCGATATCCAATGCCAAGCTGATGGATTATTCGGCAAAGACCAACAAGAGCTCGATAATATGGGTTGTTTTTGATGCAAAGGACAGCTTTTCAGGAGCGCGCCAAGATCAGAACCAGAAAGGGAACAAGGGAATGCAGCAGCTGTTTCCGGTTGACAATATCCAGGGCGGATTCATGAATTTGAATTTAACCGGACAGGGCAAAGATAATCTCAACATTGATGCGCACATCAACTGCAAGGACAAAAACAAAGCGCAAATGCTGACAATGTTGTTTCAACCGATGGTAATGTCTTACATGAGCGTGATTGCACAGGGAAACAGCCAGCTTAATGATGCGCTTATGGATGCAATCAAATTTTCCAACGAAGGCAATGACATTGTAGTGAAAGCCGATATAAGTTCCGCATTACAGGAGCAGTTGAAAAATTCGGCTCTTAATGCTTCCCTCAACGGGTTTCAACCCAAACTTCCCGGAGCTAAACGGAAAAAGGACTCCAAACCAGATAAACTTGACGCTGATTCGGGTGTCGGACTGCCTCCCCCTCCAGCTTTAAATTAGGCGGCCAAGGCCGCAACTTTTGAACAATCGAATATCG
>CAZION010000258.1:0-6363 GCA_964540865.1 uncultured Victivallis sp. | reverse complement strand
CTTGCTTTTTGGAATCAGCTGCGGCAAACAAGGCAGGATGCAACGCGAACAGAAGCAGAAATAAAATCTTAAACTTAACAGTTTTCATTTAGTGTTATTTATCCCATTTACAGTGATTATTTCATAAAACCACATCCTGCATCCCGGCGACGGACTTCTATCCCTCACCGCTCCCATTCTTAATTTAAATTGATAAGACTTTAATTTTCTCCTCGCTTGCCAAAGTCCTGAATATTTTATTTTTCCTGCTGATGTCAGCTTCTGCTATCGCTTTTCTAAGCGCGGGAACCATATTCTCCAAGATTTCCTCAGTTATTTTTTTACCCAGCGAGACATTCGACCTATCCGGGTAGCCCATAACTCCGACTTTTATCTCGTCCTTCTGACGGGTATTTGGTATCTCATTTGGATGGCCGCTCAAAACGGTCAAAAGCTGATAGAAGTCGGGACTGCGGCGCATCGCCTCCGCCGTTGCATCATCGTCCATCACTATCTTCTCCCTCACAACCTCAGGCGTCCAATATTTGATCAACGATGTCTCGACTTCTCCAGCGTGATAATCTTTCTCCTTGATCTTCTGGTGCCATGACGGCGAGGCAATCCCCATCCTGGCAAGCAGTATCATGACCTCTGAAAGCGATGGATTAAGCCATTTCAGGATTCTCAGGGATTCCTTTAAAATTAGCAGACTTTCACTTCCACCGTGTCCGGGAAGCACTATTATATTCTCAAACCCCTGCCTGGCCAGGGACTCGACGATTTCCCCCATCATCAGGCAGAACGTGTTCGGCTTAATGTTTATCGTCCCAGGCAAAAGCCCGCCTGAAAAACAATAGTTAAGTGTCGGAGCCACAATGCAGCCAAGTTTTTCTGCTATCTTCATCCCCATAATCTCAGCGTTGCGAATGTCCGTATCCAAAGGCAGATGATAACCGTGCTGCTCCACAACTCCATAAGGCAGTATGACTGTTTTATTACTTTCCAGATACGCCCTTACTTCCTCTACAGTCATTTCACCCATTTTTACGCTTTGCATGTTTAACTCCTTGCTTATGGTTTAGTATTATATTTATGATTATATATTTAATCTATTTCATTATCAATACTTATTATAATTTTTTAATTAAAATATTAGTTATTATCGTGTATTAATAATACATATACGTATTATTAATTTCTAAAGAGGATTTGCAAATATCCTTGATATCATCCAAGTCTACCTATACATTTGACTAAATCTGGATTTACATTATGTTTTGAAGTTTAGTATAACTGCATTAATATAAGGCCATAAAGTCAAATCATCTTTTAATCATCTAAAGTTTTCCAGCTCAAAAACAAACTGCAAAACTTGACTAACCCCGCGAAAGCGTTAGATAATGGAAGCAGCAGAAAATCTGACAGAGGGCCAACGTTCAAGGGCAAAAAGCGATGCTATCAAATCCGCCTGCTGGGGCTCCGTGTCCTCTGTAATGATCCAGGACAGCGCGATCATCATTCTTTTTGCTACAATACTTGGCGCCGGCGACATGTTGTCGATGGTCACAACATCAACACAGGGAATAGCCAGCTGCCTCCTACTAATTCCGGCAGCATACCTCTCCAGCAAACTCGGATACAAAATGGCGATTATGATGTTTACCGCAGGCGGTGCGGCCATGATTATGCTTCTTGCCGCATCTCCATGGTTCGGAGAATGGAGAAAACCGGTGATGCTCCTTTCCATAATCATGTTCTCGATGTGTATGACCGCTTTTGCGGCGGCATGGTTTCCGCTTTTGGACGGAATCCTCGTGAAGGAAGACCGTGGCGGTTTCTTCGGCATGCTACGTTTCAGCTGGCAGACATTTGCCACGTTGTTCTGTTTCATATGCGGACTCCTCGTAGGGGAAAACCCGAAAATATGGATGATCCAGATCATTATTGCTATTTCCGCAATAGGACTTCTCGGGAGAATCTATTACACCGGAAAAATTCCGGACGGTCATCAGAAAAAACAAAGGGTGGAGCTGATGGACGGCGTCTGTGAAGCGATATCCAATAAACCGCTCACAGGCTTTTCAGTGTATATCTGCTGTCTCTATCTGGCGGCCTACTCCACACCTCCCCTGACATTCATATACATTAAAAAGTATCTGCTTGTTCCAGACAATATACTCATCATCATCTCTTCTCTGGCACTTGGAGGAACCATACTCGGATTCCTGGCCGCAGGAAAAATCATTGATAAAATAGGTATCAAGCGAATGCTGCTGTTCATTCATTTCTCATTCGCGCTGGTAAACTTATCTTTGTTCTTCATCGGAATCAATACAGCATTCAATCTGATCTTGATCACTGCGCTGCTGGCGACATATGGCTTTTTCATGGGATGTTCCTCGATAGCGATCTCAACGGAAATGATGGAACTGGCATCGCCGAACAACAAAGCCATATCAATGGCTTTCTGCGGTAGCTGCTGGGCCGCCGGATATGGAGGCTCGCGACTGCTGGCGTCGTTGATACTCGGGTCAGGCTTGCTGGCGCCGCAGTGGTTCATGGGTTCGATGAAAATATCCCATTACCAGACGCTTTTCCTGGCATACGGCTGTTCCATAATGTTCGTCTGCCTTCTTCTGGTTCTGGTCCCCGCAATATTCCCAAAAGGTAATTACCGCTACGTGCCGAATTAATCCAAATAGAGCCCGCTCCCCACGCAAAACTTCAAAATATTTTCCAGTCTTATTTATTCATCCTGATAAACCTGTCGAATATTTTCAAGAGAGGCTTTTGTCAACAGGGTTGCCGCATTTTCAGCATAGTAACTATCGAACACCTCATAATCTCCTTGCTCAAATGCTTCTGGAGTCGGCAAATAACCTTTGGCTTCAAATGTATTGGAGAGGCCTGCAATAAGTGTAGTTTTTGCAGGGGATCCACTTTTGACGGCAATTCCTATTTCATGGAATACTTCTCCCGGAAAAGTCGCAATAGCACAATCATCTATAACGATCGCCTGCAATTCGGCTCTAACAGTTTTCGGCCATTCCCCTCCATGGAATTTTTTCGCACCCTGCAGCACGAGAGAAGCGAAAAACATCGCCATTTCAGCGCGTTCAATTTTCTTAATGCCTATTTTTCTACTACTGTTCTTTAATGCTGCTAATTTTTTTCCTGCAATGGCATATCCGGCTTCCGCTTTTTTTAGCGACAGAGGATATGACGTCCTGGTAGGCAGGTCAATGTATCCGGTACGGCTTTTCAGTACGACTTCGCTATTCACTTCAATGGATTTTAAAGCTGTAAGAACCGCACGTCCGATGTTGTTGCCTATTCTTTCCGCTTCCGCCCAAGTACGGGTTGGTATTTTAGCGCATACCGCTGAAAGCCCGGCACTGTAACCAGGGTTAATATCTCCCGATGCACCTTGTATAAAGATCGTGTGAACATGCTCTCCCATAGCATTTTTTATGGCATCATCGGCAAAATACGGCCAATCCTTGGTAATCAGTTTGTTATCCGCACCCAGTACCGTGCAATGACATGCATAATTGTAAATCACCGCCTTCAATCGCTTGTTTTCATCAGTTATCATCATTATTCCTATTTCCGGGTCTACGGGCATTCCACCATAATCGAGATTACACCTGTTTTTCCCGCACTCGGCAACGGTGGTGGAAGCGAAACCGATACAACCCGGCGCAAGGTTTGCATCCGCGGCAGAGATGCATTCAATACATGCTTTTTCCAAGATATCCTTGTAAACTCCGGCCAATACCGGAGCGGAATGCGTGTGGGTCGCATGGATAAGAATATCGTGTTCCCCGATTCCAGTAAACGCTGACGCACCTTTCCGGATGGATGCAGTAATCTCTGCGCCAATTGATACTACAGGGACGCTGAGCATTGCGACTTTACAATCACTGGTTGCCAGCACCACGCAACTTGCATGCAACCGGTCATGCACACCTTCGCTGTCCCGTAACCTATATCCACCAAGCGCGGTCGAAAAGCCCGGGGTAATGTCTGCTTCCGCTAATCCTATCATTAATTTACGTTTCATAAAAACTCCTTTTATAAAGCACATGTCCTTGCGCTAAAATATTATAAACGTTAGCCTTGTTTTTCCAATGCAGAAAGATTATCCTTAAAAATCATATTCACCGCGAGTAGTTTCAAGTGGGATTCAGTTTGTCAGCGCATCCAATATCGCCTTGCCTACCTTATCGCCCAGATATTTGTTTCCCAGCGCATTGAAGTGGCATTTATCCGGGTTCTGCCAGCTGGCGGCTTGAGGAAGTGTAAATGCGTAAAGGTCATTAATCTCAATGCCATTATCGCGCATGACGCCCGCAGCGACCTCGTTGTATTTTGCAATGTCATCAAACCGCTCACCTTCACGGAAAAGAAGCGGCGTTGAGCTGGCCCAAATCAACTTTGCACCCGTCCCACGGAGTATCACAACTATTTTCTCGAGATTTTGACGATACACTTCCGGCGTATTCCGAATTCGTGTTTGCCGCACCCCGCTCTTTTCTTCTGCATATTTGACAATCTCTCCTGTTTTTGCATCAAGATAGTGAGTGTCATGGATTCCCCAATTGAAATGGATCACATCCCATTTACCGGTTCCCAGCCAGATTTTCAGCCATGACAGGCCATAGGTGGTATTCTGGCAGTTTGCTTCCGGCCGATGGACGTTCGCCTTGTCTTTGAGATATTGCCTGACCGGCACCGTATAGGCAATTGATATGGAATCTCCGAGGAGCAAAACCCGTGGCAACTGCGGATTATCCGTCGGATTTTTCATGGCGTCTTTCATATGCTCATAAAGCTCTGCCTCCACCGGCCCCTTGGCATCACTTTTCACTTTGGTTGCATCTTCTGCGGAAGCTGGCAGCGCCTGTGTCAAAACCGATATACAACACACCATCAAAACATGTTTAATCATCTAAAGTTCTCCTTTTCCAATTTAAGTTATATACCAAAATCTACATCCCATGGATATTTAATCCTGACAACCTCTCCGCCTTTATCCGCCGACTCGTTCGCGAAAATTCCCGGCAGCGTCATGCGCAAGCCCTCGCGTAAAGACAAAGGCGACGGATTTTTCTCCCTTAACGCTTTGAAAAACTTATCAAGCATTGCATAGTCAGCCCCGCCGTGACCAACAGCGTCTGGGTTGTCCTTGTATTCGGGACATCCATAATCAACTGGAAGAACGGTCGAGGGCTTTGAGCCTGATATTTCCGAAGACGCGAAGGTTGTAAAAGGTTTAATCAAATCATTTCTTCCCGGAAAACGCTCAAAGTATCCTTTTGTGCCGAATATCCTGTAGTAATGCCCTACAGGAGCGTGATTGATAAACGACGTGGTCAGGCGCAAGACAATATTTGATTCAGTTCGGAAATGCGCGGTCATCAAATCCGTCTGCCCGGGATAATTATTCATATGGCTTCCAGTGCTGAAGCAGGAGACATAGCGCAAATCTTCGTCAATCAGAGTGAGTAAGGGTCCGAGCGAATGCGTACAATACTTGATTGGACGGCCGGTCTTTCGCCAAGGGGTCAGTTCATATAGGTATTGAACGTCATGAATATACTCCGCCTCAAGATAATAAGGTTTTCCAATCAAGCCCTTCACAAGGAGTTCCTTTGCTGTTTCCACAAATCCCCAGAAGTTGGGGTTGGCTCCCGTCATGAAAATCGCTTTTGATTTGGATGCGGCCTGCCAGAGCATATTAGCCTCGGGGAGAGTGCGGACTGGCGGTATGTCCGACAAGACATTGATTCCAGCATCCAACGCCAACCCGCAAAAAACGGCGTGATTGTCCGCCGGTGTCTCAATAAGGATGGCATCCAGATTCGCCTCTTCCAGCATTTTCTTATAATCGCCGAAAAGCATTGCTTGTGGATATTTCATTTTCGCCTCATCAAGCACTGCTTCCGAAATATCGCACAGCGCTGCCGGAATTATATTTTTCCCGGCTTTCAACGCCAGGTCATACATGTGTTTACCGCGAAGCCCGTATCCGGCAATTCCAAGCCTGCACTCATATTTTTCACTCATCAACAATTCTCCTTTCAATTGTATTGACAAAATCAAAGTTTTCATTTTGTTTAAGAGTTACCGTCAAAGGCCCCGCGTATTTGTAAACGGGATTAACTTTTATCGTCACACTTTGCGTCCAAGGCGCTCGGTTTATAATTCTCAAAGTTGCGACAGTCTTGTTTTGAACCTTCGCTGAAACCTCCAGCCCATCACAGACCCGGAGTTTCTTAAATTCCAAGTCTTCCCATTCTCCGTCCAAACCATAAAGCAGTCTGAGGGAGCCATCTTTCCCCCTGTGGCACATCGCAAAAGTCATCGCCCAGACAAGCAGGG
>CAZION010000257.1:0-6410 GCA_964540865.1 uncultured Victivallis sp. | reverse complement strand
CAACTGCTGACTCCACCTGTAACCAGCCTCAAAAACACCCAGCTTAACGCTTACTTAACGCTTACTTAAAAATAACGCCTAAGGCCATTTATACCGACAAATCGCATCAGATGTATTTCATCACTAACATATTAAATGCTAACGACACCGGAATTGTCCAAAAAACAAAAACGTACACTGAAGTCTGTTAATGTTCACGCTTTCCTTGTCAGCCTTACGGGTTCGACAATGCTAACCTGAAACCTAAATCCTGAGTACGTGCAGAGGGCAGGATCTGACCGCGCGCTGCCAAATGGCAGCGTCCTCCCCCTCCGGCAATGTTGGTCCAGCCGCAACCGCGAAGGGTGCGCTTCAAGCCGGATTTCGGCCCCTGTGGCTCCTTTTCAAGTTCCTTGGGATAATCTCCATACCAATCAGAACACCATTCAAAAACATTTCCGCTCATGTCATAAAGTCCAAGTTCATTAGGCTTCTTCTTGCCGACCGGATGTGTCTTGCCTCCGCTGTCCTCCTTGAACCAGCCCACTTCAGCAGAATTGTTTGAGCCGCTGTAGTCGGACCCCTTTGAGTTTTTGCCGCCACGACAGGCATACTCCCATTCCGCTTCGGTGGGAAGACGAAATGCAAGCGCCGATGACTTGCCATTCAACTCCTTTATAAAGGTCTGGCAGTCATCCCATGAAACCATTTCTACCGGAGCATCCTTGCCGGCATCTTTTAAACCCGACGGATTAACTTTCATCACTTTCTCGTATTGTCCCTGGGTCATCTCGAAGACTCCGATATAGAAATCCTTGGTCAAAGTCACCTTGTGCTGTTTTCCAGTTTCACCCATCATGAACGAACCTGCGGGAATACGCCGCATGACCAGCTTGTCGGTCTTATAGCTGTCATTCGTGAGAAGATCCGATGGAACGTAAGCAGTTCCAGTAACTTTACGACTCTCAAAATCCAGTATCAGATATTCACTTCCTAGTTTTGATTTCGACTGTATGCCAGACGCCTCGGATTCGGAGCTCGCCTGTGTTATACGCTTCTCCACCTTCACCTTGTCGATGCCTCCGAGTTCAGGCAGGATCTTCTGGTATCTGGCAGCGGCATGGGACATTATTGAGGATTTCGCAGATTTTGATTTTTCCTTGTCGGCAATATCCCACCATTTGTCAGCGGATTTCATCACTGAAGCCGTATCCTTCGCGGCGAGGTCGAGTTCGACAGCCTCCTTGTAGTCATTGTCGGAGCCTTTGGCGAGCATCGTGAGTCCCTTGTCCCAGTCACCCTTGGTGAAACAGACATATTTTCCGACTGCGAAATTCGCATCGGGATCATCGGGATTAGCCTTGAGTTTTTCGATTGCGGCCGACACGTTCTTTAATCCATTAACTGCTTCTGCCGCAGCCTTCTTCTTGTCGGCGGCCTTTGAAATCAGCGCGGTATTCTTGGCCTTTTTAGCCGCCGAGTCTGCATTCGTGCAGAGAGCTGAAACGCTGGGAAAGTCGTCCACCGCCATTGCTTCGTCGGAGAGCTTGAGATACTCCTCGGCCAGGTAAGAGAGAGCTTCGGGGCTTGGCTTGGTTAAGGCCTTTTCCGCGGATTCGAACATCTTTATGCGCATAGGAAGCGAATCACCTGGGAACTTCGCAGCAAAGAGCTTTGATGCCTCTGAGATCGCAGAGATGTTGCCGCCCTCCCCTGAGATCCTCGCGGATTCCGTAATCAGCGCATAGGCCATCGCCGGATTATTCGCCGGATCCGCCGCCTGTCCAAGAAGCTTCTTCGCAAGTTCAGTGCGGTTCTCAGGAGTCTTGAGGTTCTTGTATTCATCCTTGAATACATCCTTGACGGTCGCCATGGCAGCCTTTATCTCGTCAGCAGACGGCAGCGGGGATTTCGCGTCCTGGGCGAAGAGTACAAACGACCAGATGACGGCAAGCAGTGTCAAGTATAATGCTCTCATATTTCCCCCTTATATTTTCATCAAATGTATTCGTTTTTCAGTTTGTGTTCAACCTTTAGGTTGCTCTTATTTGCCTTATGGGCTCGACAATGCGAGCCTGAAACCTAACTCCTTAGAACGTCCAGAGGGCACTATCTGACCGCGAACCGATAAACGGCTGCGTCCTCCCCCGACAACGTCGTTGCTCCAGCAGCAACCGCGAAGAATGCGCTTCGATCCGGATTTCGGCCCCTGCGGATCCTTTTCAAGTTCTTTGGGATAATCTCCATACCAGTCAGCACACCATTCAAAGATATTTCCACTCATGTCATAAAGTCCAAGTTCGTTAGGCTTCTTCTTGCCTACTGGATGTGTCTTTCCTCCGCTGTCCTCCTTGAACCAGCCCACTTCAGCCGGAGTGTTTGACCCGCTGTACTCGAAACCCTTTGAGTTCTGGCCGCCACGGCAGGCATACTCCCATTCCGCTTCGGTGGGAAGACGAAATGCAAGAACCGAAGACTTGCCATTCAACTCTTTTATAAAGATCTGGCAGTCGTCCCATGACACCGTATCTACCGGAGCATCCTTCCCCGCATCTTTAAAACCTGACGGGTTAGCTTTCATCACCTTCTCGTATTGCTCCTGGGTCACATTGAAGACACCTATGTAGAAATCCTTGGTCAAAGTCACCTTGTGCTGTTTTCCAGTCTCGCCCATCATGAACGTTCCTGTAGGAATACGCCGCATGACCAGTTTGTCAGCCTTGTAGCTGCCATTTGTGAGCAGGTCCGCCGGAACCGGACCTGAATAAGTCAGTTCGCAGGTTGACAGGTCAATAACCAGATATTCACCTCCAGATGCTATCGGAATGGAAGCAGCGACTTTACCATTCGCCGTATCCCAGTCCTTCCAGAACTCGGCGGGGGTACGCTTTGAAGAAGTAGCGCCGATCTTGTTGTCCAGGATTTCCAGGCATGGAAAACTTTTTAAAAATCCTATGTCTTTGCATTGTTCGGGGATGGATAATTTTTTCAACTGCCTGCATTCCACCAGAGCAGAAATATCGGCGAGATTCTTGCAGCCATCAAGAACCAATGTCTCAACAGGCATACCCTTGAGGGCCGTAATGTCTGAGACCTTTGTGCTCTGGATGCTAAGCGTATTCAGATGCATTCCCTTCAAAACACTGATGTCGGAAACGTTAGACGAACTCAACCAAAGAATATTCAGAGGCATATCTTTGAGCGCGTTTATGTCTGAGACCCGGGTGTTGTTCAAAGAGAGTTGGGTTAGCGGCATTCCTTTCAATATACTTATATCTGAGACAAGGGTTCCGTCCAAACCGATTAGCCTCAAAGCCATGCCTTTTAGAAAACTGATGTCGGATACTCGTGTATTCGATAAAATAAGGCTGGTCAGTTGCAGTCCTTTCAGCGGAGAAATGTCTGTCAATTCAGGATTATCGGACAAATAAAGCCTCCAGGCATTTCCTTCTTTTCTATACTCCACCCTCCAATCCTTCTGAGCGAGGTTCTTCTTCTTGAGCTCCTCGATGGCGGCCTTGATCATCTTTCCGGTGGGGTCATCGTCGACTTGAGCGGCGGATGCCACAGGAGCGAATTTGGCAGGAGCGACTTTTTCGTTGGTGTTCACGCTTTCAGCGTGCTCTTTTTCCCGCGTAACCAATTCCTGCGTCTTGGCCGGAACAGGTACATTCTTGTTTTTCGACGACATCATTACTGCGAAAATCGCAAGAATGCCAACTAAAATTACGCCTGCGGCGATTGCCGCGTAAAGGGTCTTATTGGAGAACCTCGCATTTTTAACGGCTGAAAATGGACCAGTTGAATTATTAGCGGACGGCACGGAGCTTATGATGATGGATTGTCCCCTGGGCGGCCTTTTTGTGGCGGGATACTTCCCCTGCATGACAAGATTGATGTCCTTTATCAAATCCTCCCATGACTTCTGGCGGTCGCCTTTGTTTTTCGCCATCATTATTTCGAGGAGGGTGGAGCATTGTTCCGAGACTTTCGGATTCCTGTCGCGCGGCCAGGGAAACGGATCGGTTATATGTTTTGTGAGTATCGCCATCATGGAAGTGGCATCATAGGGCACCACGCCGCAGACGAGCTGATAGAGGGTTGCTCCGAGGGAATAGAGATCGGCCCGGAAGTCAATATCCATCTCAGCCCTCGCCTGTTCGGGGCTCATGTAATGGGGCGTCCCTATCGCCACGCCTGTCATCGTCAGAGCCCTGTCCTCTGACAGGCTTTTCGAAATCCCCATGTCCATCAGCTTGGGATTGCCGCGTTTGTCAATCATGATGTTTGCAGGCTTGATGTCACGGTGGAGGATCTTATGCTCGTCCCATGCATAACTGAGGGCTTCAACAATGCCAAGAATTATTTTCAGGGCCTCAGGTTCCGGAATGGCGCCTTCCTTTTCAAGACGGGTTTCAAGGGAGTATCCTTCCACGTATGACATGGCGAGGTAGTATATGGATTTGTCGTTTCCGGCATCGAACGCGGTGACTATGTTGGGATGCTCCAGTTTTGCCGACATCTGCACTTCCCCCAGGAAACGCTTGACAAACTCGGGATCCTGCGTCAGGGCCGGCGGGAGGATTTTTAGGGCGACGCTGCGCCCCATTGCTTTCTGTTTTGCCTTCCATACCTCGCCCATTCCGCCGGCACCGAGCTTTTTCTCGATAATATATCCGGCAATTTCAGAGCCTGGCGCAATGCCTTTCATTGGAAGCATGGAGGTGCCCCCGCAGCTGGGACAGGATATTACGTTGCCTGTGAAGGTGTCGGCAACTTCAACTATGGAATCGCATTTTGAGCAGTTGATTTTCATGGTCCCTGTTAAGCTAACACAAATTCAACCATTATCCAAATAGCCCTTTAGAAATTCTTAAAAGCTCCATTCATTCGTCCCATTCTATGATGAAGGCAGTTTTTGTATCCAGAGCGTTAACAGCCCACAATCCATCTGAAAAGCCAAATTTGCCAGCTATTTCCTAATGCCGGAAAAGGCCGTTGCCGAAGGCATGGAAGAAAACAAGGGGCTTCCCCTGGTGAAGGCCATCCTTCATATCAAACGCCGTTTCAAAGTAAGCTATAGGACCGTCCTGTACCGCCTTGTTGAAACTGGAAGGGCGGATAAATCGATATGGCCGGCTTTTTACAAGGAATACAAGCGCACCTATGGCGATGATTTGACTGACCACAAGGAGCCAAACCCATTGTCCATCAGCGCATTAAAAGAACCGAAGCCCCTCGATTGCACTGATTTCATCGAGGACAAGTTTAGTCGTCTTGTAAGGGATGCCTATGAAAAAGAGGAGATAACCACCAGCAGGGCCGCCGAAATGCTGAATATCGGACTTGATGAAATGAGAGAAAGGGCCTGTGCCTGGGCAATGGTAAAATAGCTTGAATGAATTGTGTAAAGATGGTCATCTTTCAAAGACAGAGGCTGTGGAGACTGCGAGAAAGATAAAGAATTCCAACAAGAGAATAGCAGAGAAGGTACTTGCGGATTTCATCGAAATGATTGAAAAGTTGGCGTGCCATCCTCCTTCGTCACTATCCCTGTGAACTTCGGAGGACACGTCCGTAGCACGACTGTATTTTCTGTGTTAATCGGTGTTGTGTTAATCGGTGTCGTTTGCACTTAACGTATAGAAGTTGAGAGGGATATGAATAAACTCGATGTGGAATATGGGATTAGCCGCGTTTTTCCGGTAAGCGTTAAGCTGGGTAGCTTGAGTTCAAAAGCAGGGCAACTCTCGACCTGTCCGCCATAGCATCTTTGCGACGGCGGATGAGAGTGCATCCAAGAAGCCGCGCTCATCGAGCGCTGACCTACTCAAAGTAAGCTCAGATATTACAGAAAATATAGGCTTAACGCTTACTTAAAAATAACGCCTAAGGCCATTTATACCGACAAATCGCATCAGATGTATTTCATCACTAACATATTAAATGCTAACGACACCGGAATTCCGGAATTCTCCCGTGCGGGGATCATTCACCGCTTTGTTTGTCTATTTTCAGGCGACATTATTTCCTCCTAAATCAGCCCCTCCATGCGGTACATTTGAAAAATCTTCAGGTTTTGCATATTTGCGGAGGGCTATAATGCGGGGTATCGTAATCAAACCTCATTGGAAGGATGTTCTTATAATATTCTTTGTTTGAAATCTAGATCTTGCCTGAAAGCGGCAATTACAAGAAAGTAGGGGGAGAAAATGGATGGGACGGGGACAATGGTGCTACAATATGATATAAAACCGTCTCTTGTCCGGAAGATTCTATATGTGGCTCATGTAGGGAAGAGGCCTGGAACATTTAAGAAGCCAGATGCCCATGCATGGCACTCACACGAGATGTTCTATCTCGATTATGGAAAAATGAGGTTCTTCTACACTTTAAAACATAAGGCATAGGATAAGGCGGAACCCCTTCAA
>CAZION010000256.1:0-6413 GCA_964540865.1 uncultured Victivallis sp. | reverse complement strand
AACCTGTCCTTCGAAGCTCGAAGAGCGTAGTAGGACGCCGGAATCCATAAGAATCTGTCGCCCTTTTGGTTGCGGTTCTTTTTGGCTCAAGAAAGAATGTTCCTCTCTCGGCGTATCGACTCGATACGCCTACGTTCAGAAATTCTTTTTGAGCTTTCAAAAATCTTCCGCAACGCGCCACATGCGAATTTTTAGAGGTTCCCTGTATTCTAATTCGCCAGAGACAGGTTTTCAAACCTTCTCACAGGCTCATCATTTTAGAGGTTGCCTAAAGGGACACTCTAAGGACAATAAAAACTTTCCTGTTTCAGGAGCAGACCTTGCGGTATTGAATACAGACGTTTAAAGTAAAAAAACTTTGTGATATTCTTATTCAACAAGAGGAGAACCATAATGAAAATAACATCCATGTCCCTGCATCATCTCAGCATGCCGCTTGTACTACCCTTTGAAACTTCCTTCGGACGCATGATACAGCGGGAAGGCATTATTGTTTCAATCAAAACCGATCAGGGTCTGACCGGCTACGGCGAATGCGTCGCATGGAGGGACCCCGGATACAGCTATGAGACTGCCGGCACAGCTCTGCACATCCTGAAGGAATTCGTGGCACCCCTCATCCTCGGGCAGGACATCGTCAGCCCGGCTGACTTCAACCACCGCGTAACCGGCATACGCGGACACCATATGGCGAAGGCCGGAGTCGAAATGGCGTTGTGGGATCTGTTCGGAAAACAGGAGGGAAAATCCCTCGCGGAAATGCTTGGCGGAAAACTTAGGAAGGTGGAGGTAGGCGTATCGATCGGACTGCAGAAGTCACCGGAAGCTCTTGTTAAACTCGTGTCCGATTATGTCGCACAGGGATATACCCGGGTCAAACTCAAGATCAAGCCCGGGCGCGATATCGGAGACGCTTCCGCCGTGCGGGCGGCGTTCCCGAACCTGCGCCTGCAGGTGGATGCGAATTCCGCATATTCCCTGGATACGGCAGAAAAACTGAAACCTCTTGACAACCTGAATCTCCTCCTCATAGAGCAGCCATTGTTCGATGACGACATCTGGGACCACCACAAACTGCAGAAGATTCTGAAGACGCCTATCTGCCTGGACGAAAGCATACATTCAGTCCGGCACGCACGCTATGCCTTGGAAATGAAGGCCTGCCGCATCATCAACATCAAAGTGGGACGGGTCGGCGGACTGAGCGAGTCGCTTGAAATCCATAACCTCTGCCTTGCTAACAAGATCCCCGTATGGTGCGGAGGCATGATGGAAACCAACGTGGGCCGCGCTGCGAATCTCGCACTGGCATCCCTGCCTGGATTCACACTCCCTGGCGACATATCCGCATCAGACCGCTATTACAGACGCGACATCACACGCGAAACTTTTGTTTTGAATGCCGACAGCACCATCAATTTGCCGACTGGAGCAGGGCTGGGCGTCACAGTCGACGAAAAAGCGCTGTCTGATTTTTCATTGGCGCGCATCGACCTGAAAGCCGATTAAGGGCAATCACGCAGGAATTGGAATTGAAAATACGCCTTAGTTGTATATAGTTATTCCTTTGCCGGTTAAGTTATTTCCTTAATAATCGCAGAGGCGTGATGAAATCCGAAGCTCTTGCACGTAAGAACATTGACCAGATGCTGGAAAAGTCCGGCTGGCAGGTGCAGGACTTGGGCAATCTTAACCTCGGTGCCGCAATCGGTGTCGCCGTCCGCGAATTCCCCCTTAAGAGCGGCTTTGCCGACTATCTCCTCTTCGTCAACCGGCAGGCCGCCGGCGTCATCGAAGCGAAAAAGGAAGGCGTAACTCTTGCCGGTGTTTCCGAACAGACTGCCTCATATTCCGGCTCTCTCCCGTACGACATCCCTCACGTAAATGAACCTCTGCCATTCGCTTATGAATCTACAGGAAAGGAGACATATTTCAGGGATCTCCGCGATCCAACTCCACGTTCACGCCGGGTTTTCTCTTTCCATCAGCCAAAACAGCTCCAGGACTGGTTGAACCAACCCGACACCTTGCGCGCCCGCCTTTCAAAGCTCCCTCCGCTCGTCTCGGAAGGTTTCAGGGACTGCCAGATTGAGGCGATTGCAAAACTCGAAGAATCTTTCGCCCAAGATCGTCCACGGGCCCTCATCCAGATGGCCACCGGGTCAGGCAAGACCTTCACTGCCGTCTCTTTCATCTACCGCCTCATAAAACACGCCAACGCCAAAAGAATCCTCTTCCTTGTCGACCGAGCCAACCTCGGTATTCAGACGGACACGGAGTTCCAGCAGTACATCACCCCCGACGACGGCAGGAAATTCACAGAGCTGTACAATGTCCAACACCTCAAATCAAACACTCTCGACCCCGTCTGCCGCGTCACCGTCTGCACCATCCAGCGCCTTTATTCGATGCTGCGCGGCGAGGAACTGCCGGAAGACCTGGACGAACTTTCGGGATTCGAGGTTTCTACTGCCGATGAACGTACGAAGGATGTCGAATACAATCCTTTCTTCCCCATCGAGTCATTCGACTTCATCATCACCGACGAATGCCACCGCTCCATTTACAATCTCTGGAGGCAGGTGCTCGAATACTTCGACGCCCACATAATCGGACTCACCGCCACTCCTTCGAAACAGACCATCGGTTTCTTCCATAACAACCTGGTCATGGAATACAGCCATGAACGCGCGGTCGCCGACGGTGTGAATGTCGGTTACGAGGTCTACCGCATCAAAACCGAGATCACCCAGAAAGGTGCAAAGGTCGAGGCCGGACATTACGTAGACAAGCGTGACAAACTCGACCGCTCCACACGCTGGGAACAGCTCGATGACGATCTCGAGTATTCCTCCGATCAGCTCGACAGGTCTGTCGTTTCCATAGACCAGATCAGGACGGTCATCCGCACCTTCCGCGACAAGCTCTTCACCGACATTTTTCCGGGCAGGACGGAAGTTCCAAAGACTCTCATCTTCGCCAAGGACGACAGCCACGCCGAGGACATCACCCATATAATCCGCGAAGAGTTCGGCAAAGGCAATGATTTCTGCAAGAAGATCACTTACCGCACCTACGATCCCGACAACAAACGCTACGAGAAGCCGGAGAATCTCCTGAAAAGCTTCCGTAACTCATTCAACCCACGAATAGCAGTTACCGTTGACATGATTTCCACCGGAACGGATGTCAAACCGCTGGAATGCCTCCTCTTCATGCGGGATGTCCGCTCCACCGTCTATTTCGACCAGATGAAAGGACGCGGCACCAGGACAATCGATCCCACCGATCTTAACAGCGTCACGCCCGATGCCGTGAACAAAACCCACTTCGTGATAGTTGACGCCATCGGCGTCTGCGAATCTCGCAAAAGCGGAGACACCCGCTCCCTCGAACGCCAGAAGACAGTTCCGTTCGACAAGCTTCTTCTCGGTGTTGCAATGGGAAAACGCGATGAGGACACCATGACCACTCTCGCAGGCAGGCTTGCACGTCTCGACCGTGAGATAACAATGAAAGATCGCGAAAAGATTATTGAAATATCAAAAGGCAAAAACCTGCGTATGCTGTCCAACGCCTTCCTTGACGCCGTGGATCCCGACATTCAGATTGTGAAGGCGAAAGAACTTTTCGGAACCGCAAATCCAGATGCGAAACAGATTGCGGAATCCGCAAAACAACTTGCTGAAATCGCTTGCATACCTTTCGACGCACCCGAATTGCGAAATTCGCTAATCGAAATCAAAAGGACTACCGAACAGGTGATTGACAATGTCAGCATTGACAAGGTGCTTGTCGCGGAATTTGACGAGAAGGCGAAGGAGAAGTCTCAGGCATTGATCAGTTCGTTCAGGAAATTCATTGAGGAGAACAAGGATGAACTGACTGCCATCAAGATCATCTATTCCATGCCATACGGACAGCGTCATCTGTCATATCAGCAGATAAAGGAACTGGCCGAAGCCATTGAGAAGCCGCCATACAAGTTTTCAACTGACCAATTGTGGCTGGCATTCAAGAACCTGGAAAACTCAAGGGTGAGGAACATGGGACCGCAGAAACTCCTGACCAATATAATTTCCCTTATTCGTTTTGCGCTTGGCAAAGAGGCGGTGCTTGAACCTTTCATTGACACTGTAGAACACCGTTTCGAGAAATGGCTTGGACATCAGCAGACATCCGGACGCAGTTTCAGCACGGAACAGATAGAATGGCTGAACCTGATAAAGAAGCATATCGCTGCGAATCTCGCAGTCGAGATGGAAGATTTTGAGTATGCGCCATTCTCACAGAAAGGCGGTCCGTTGAAGGCAAGACTGGTCTTCGGTCAGGATTTGCAGAAGATATTGAAGGAACTAAGCGAAGTATTGGCGGCGTAAGGAAATATTAACATCGAACATTCAACTTTGAACATCCAACATCGAATCGTGGAGGAAAGGGCAAAAGTTAAGAGAACCGGGCATCAGAGGTTAAATTAGTTGGAGTTCACAGCTTCAGCGTGGAATTCGTTGGAGTTCAAACCCTGGTCGCCTACGGCGCCGCCAAAGGCGGGTGAACTTTAGTTTGTCCACATTCTTTAGAGTATTGGGAAGAATAAGCAAGCTAAAGCTTGAACTCCAACTAAAAAATCAGCTCGGAGAGGATAATCTAATATTGCCTCAAGGCGAATTCAAATATTATCAGGTGGGAGACATTACGGACTTGCAATGCTTCCCATATAGTAATAATTGAGGAAATCCATGAAAGATATTGAGTTGATTGTGCAACATTGACTTGATTTTACAATATTGACTTGACTTTACAATTTATAGGTGATATAATAAGGCTATGAAACTAAGAAAAACAGAACATAAAAAGGGCTCAGGTAGCTATCAACCTGACTGGGAAGGTGGAGGTGTTTGGGTTGAGGTGAAAAACCACCTTACAGCCTTTCGTATCGTAAGAGATGCGCTTTTCCAGCTTGCCTGTGCTGTTCACGAAGAGGCTTGCCAACGGGCTATTTTGCTTCTTATAGAACCCAATATGTCCGACAAGGGGCTAAGAGACGAATGGCATAAGGTGGAAACGACTTTCCGTCCGGATATACTTGACCGTTTATGTATCGTTATTTTTCGGAATGGGCGTCTTATCGGTATCCCTGACAAGCAGGAACCAGATTTGCATGAGGAATTGTTGAAAGTATCTGAAGAAGAGTTGGCGCTAAAGAAGAATCCTTTTCCGAAACCGGACTACCAGGCTGAAATCATAAAAATACTCGTATGCAAATGGTTCAAGCGGGAAGTCGCAATGACATCGGATTCGCTGGCTAAGGCTACAGGCTGTAATTACAGGACAGTGGTAAATGCCTTGGAGGAGCTGGGGAATGCGCTTACAAGACGTTCCGACAGGAGCGTCGAACTCAAATACTTCCCAAAAGATGCATGGGAACGGCTCCTTGTGAATTCGAGCAGGTCGCGGTTGACAAAAAGATATTCCGACCGTTCCGGACAGCCTCGCTCGGTTGAATCATTGCTTGGAAGGTTGGCCAAAATGCAACTTCCCTATGTGGCTGTCGCCGGGATTTTGGGAGCAAGGCATTATTATCCTGAAATTGATTTAATCGGAACGCCAAGACTTGACCTTACTGTACATTGTCCGGAAAAATATCCGGATATTGATTTCATCGAAAGGCTTGATCCTGCGCTGAAACTGGAGGATGATCCAGACAAGCCCGCATATGTTGTCCTGCATTTCATCCGCAGAAAAATGTCCTTCTTCGAAATGAATCCTGATGGTACATCCTGGGCCGATCCTGTTGAATGCCTGCTTGATCTCCATGAGATGCGTCTGGAACCGCAGGCAATGGAGTTTCTCAATGCATTGACAGCTAAAGGAATATCTCGCGCAGAGCCGAAGATCCAGGCCCCTTGGCGTCGGGAGCGCAGAGTCGAAGAGGTAATTAGATCGGCTGATTCAAATTAGGAGTGAATTATAATGGCCTATTTTTTATTTATTGATGAAAGCGGGCATGACAGGAATGAAGCACCGTATGAGGTATTGGCGGGGCTTATCATCGAAGACCGCAATCTATGGAATTTAATTCAAGCCGTTCAAGATGCTGAAATCAAGTATTTCGGGATGAGATACTCTCTTAATACAAGGGAAATAAAAGGCAAAAAGGTTCTTAAAAGAAAAACTTTCAAACATGCCAGTCAGTTGCCTCCAATTCCTTTTGATGAGCGAACAGCCTTGGCGAAGGAAGCCTTGACAAGTCCGCAGAATCCGACCAAACGCCAATTGACAGCGCTGGCGCAGGCGAAGATTGATTTCGTTAAACACATTCTTGAGCTTTGTAACAGATATGGAGCCAAGGCCATTTCAAGCATCGTCGATAAAAACTCGGCAAGACCTGAAAGTGGAGACTATCTTCGAAA
>CAZION010000255.1:6320-6494 GCA_964540865.1 uncultured Victivallis sp. | reverse complement strand
TCAAAAATCTTCCGTCCGCCCAGGCGGACCACATGCGAATTTTTAGAGGTTCCCTATAGTTATCAGTAATCAGCGGACAGTTATCAGCAGGAAATTGCAAAGACTAATTTAACGTTAAGGAATTTCAAAGTGATCAGTTACCGGTTACCGGTAATCAGTAAAGTCTCTTAACTG
>CAZION010000255.1:0-6220 GCA_964540865.1 uncultured Victivallis sp. | reverse complement strand
ATGCCTGATGCCTGATGCCTGATGCCTGATGCCTGATGCCTGATGCCTGATGCCTGATGCCTAAAGTTGCGGCCCTCTTGCCCCGTCGGATGACTGGGTGGCCGCCTAATTTAAATGCGGGAAACTTATGAGAGTTAAAATTCTTACTGTTCTGTTTATTTCTATTTCCATAATGGTGTTCGCTTCTTCCTGTAATTCTTACGGAAACTCATCAGCCGGAATTTCTGTTAAAGAAACTGGAAATACCCTGCCTCCACTTTCTGAACCCGAGAAAAGAATCCTTGACAAGCTCGGGGGTGAACTTCTGCCGGATCAGAATATCAAAATTGGAGACATAACAATTCACAGGAGGGAGCTGGAGATTTCATTTCCGGGCATTCTTAATATGACGGAAGGGGATCTGGAAGTGCTTATATCCATGCCGCATGGACGGGTTCATGAGAGCTTGCTTGTGAGCAATATAGACCCATTTAACCTCCAGCTTGCGCTTCTCCTTGTAGGTGCGGAAAACGGAAGTCGTGACGGAGGTGAAAAAATTTCTCAGGGTACGATTCTGAATATCGATGTACAACCCAAAGACGGGAGGAGGGTTCCGGTTGAAGATTGGCTTCTTAATAAGAAAACCTCGAAGGGAATGGATAGGTTCGGATGGGTTTTCATCGGTTCAAGTTTTACACATGACATGCGTTGCCTGGCAAAGGAAGAGGGGAACATCGTCAATGTCTGGAGTTTCGGGAATGCAATCCTCGACAATCCTGCACCCACTGGAAATGATGATGATTTCATAGTTGTAAATCCGGAAACTGCGCCAAAGCGCGGAACTCCTGTCACGATTTACCTCTCATTCAAAGCTCCCATCAAATGAATTGGGCTGTAATTGAGCGTAATCAGGGACCGGAGATCAGTTATCAGAGAGGAAACTGAATCAGTCTGATTTTATTTTAAAAACCAATTAAGATTAAAAGAATTCCAATAATTGAAGTCTACACTTGAAAGAAATGACTTTTCGTATATTTTACTCGGCGATTGGCGGCTTAGCTCAGTTGGTTAGAGCGTCGGAATCATAATCCGCAGGTCCTCGGTTCAAATCCGAGAGCCGCCACCACTACCTCTTGATAATTAAAGACTTGCAAAGCGACAGACAGTAATTTCCTCAAAAGTGCTACACTTGGTGTTACACTCAGAGGAGCAAATTACTATGGGACTCAAAATTCCGCGATTTTGGCACAATGCAGTGAAAGACCGGGTTCAAAGCCTTTCCATATTGGATATGCTGCGAATACCGCAGTATCGCAGCATCGGCCGGAAATTATCACGTCGGCTCCGCCTGACAGCGCCTCTATTTGCGCCGGAACCGCCTGCGCTGCCGATTATCAGCGGGATCTTTTTCCTTCTTGCGGCAAGCAGCGCAAGTTCGAGGTCGCGCCGGATCTGCATCTCTTTTACAAAACCATTTCAACTTCCCAGATAATACGGCCCCGGATCAGTCGAGCCGCTGTCCTCTCCTATGAACGCCAGATCTTCTTCGAGGACACGCCGCAACCCTTCCTCGGAAACGGCTTTTCCTAAAGCGGCCTTCACCTCCTGCGGCATCCGTGTCGCAGCCAGCCGCATTGCCTCATACGTCGCAGATTCTATTTTCTTTTACGTAAACATGAGATATATCCAAAGACATTAAATCCGTCAAATGGTCAAAGCATGTCCGAAGGGCACGGATCATACGGGGGATGTTGCACTTTCGGCACTCTCATCCCGCCGGTAAGATACATGACAGGTTTCCTGTCGCATTCGAAGCGGATGACTGGCATGAGGCCGGGGGATTTCTCCGGCATGCCTGACACCGTTATCTTTTCGCCATTTTGTTTGAATTCCAAAGCCTGGTTTTTGTCCCCGAGCAGGACGACTTTCTTCACCTTGCACTGCAGTCCCGCCACGGTAAGTTCCTTTCCCGGCCAGTAACGGACGAGTTGGTACAGGAAGTTCCCGCGCGCCGTGAAAGGCCCGTTGCTCGACCAGTCGCCGACATGGTCACCGCGTTTCTCGTAGCCATGTGTGAACCGATCGGTGTCAAAGACAGCCTCCCTGTTTTTTTTCAGCCAGGCTCCGACTTGGCTGAGGATTTTCTTCGTCTCTTCTGGAATGCTTCCGTCACCTTTTGGACCGACATTCAGCAGAAGGTTTCCCTGACCCTGTGCGGCTATGCGCAGAAGATCTATGACTTGAACAGGTGTTTTCCACTCATTGTCACCACCATGATATCCCCAGTGATTGTTCAGTGTCATGCACGCTTCCCATGGCCGCCAGGGTGAAGGCGCAGCCATGTGCCCTTCCGGAGTGGCAAAGTCCCCGGACAATCCGTTTCGGCCGTTGAGCAGGATGTTCGGCTGTATGGATTTCACCATCTCATTCATTTCCTGAGCCTTCCAGCCTTTGGCGTTGAACGGCCACCATCCGTCATACCACAACACGTCAATGGGATTGAAGCGAGTCACCAGTTCCTTGATCCGCGCATGGGTGGCGGAGATGAATTTCTCATAGCATACCGGGTCTTCGAGCGCGTCCGCAGCATCCGGTTCGGCAGTCCAGTTGGTGAGACTGTGGTACAGCGAAATCCCCAAGCCTCTTGCGCGTGCAGCCGCCACTATTTCAGCGACCAGATCCCGCCGGGCCGGGCTTTTCATTGAGTTGAAATCGCTCAGGTCCGTATCGTATAGCCGGAATCCGTCCAGATGCATCGTAGTGAATGTGATGTATTTCATCCCCGATTCCACCGCCAAATCGCAGATGGCGCCGGCGTCAAAATTCTCGGCAGTAAAGGAATTAGCAAGCTTTTTGTATTCTGAGACGGGAATCCTTTCCCGGTTTATTACCCATTCCCCCCGTCCTAGAAGGCTGTAAAGACCGTAATGCATGAACATTCCGAAACGCGCTTTCATCAACTTTTCAATTCCAGATATTTTGTTTTCCATATCAGGTTAACTCCTTTTTATAATTGAAATTAATTTTATTTTATCTCCAAACCGAGAAGCTTCACGGCATTCTCTCGGGCTATCTTATTGAAAACCTGTTCTGTGATCTTTTTCGTGTCGCGCCATTTGATGAGGAGATCCACGATTGAGAATGGCATTTCAAAGACGCAGATGTCCGTGCCGAACAGGAGACGGTCCTGAAACTCTGTCAGGAACTTCGGACCGTAATCCGGATCACGGGACAGCGCATTGCAGGGTGAACCGTCCGAGAGGTCGCCATAGAGGTTAGGGTACCTGCGGAAAAGTTTCGGCACAACTCCCTCCTCTTTAATCTGGCCTTTCGGACTCCTCCCGACCTGAAGATCGTGTGCGGAGAAATTACCCATGTCGCTGACGGGACGGAACACTGGCTTCCTTTCAGCCGGAGTTTCAAGACGGCCGATTTCCGACCAGAAAACCGGACCGTGCCCGAGGATTTTAAGTCTTGGGAATTTTTGCAGGGTATGTTCCAACTGCGGAAGTCCGGGGTCATCGTATAGACCGAAATCCCCGCCTACGCGATCGGAGCCGTCAAATGTCACAGGGAACCCGACGTCCTGCGCATGCCTGAAAAGATTCTGCACCATGGGATCCATTACCGGTACGTTCAGCATCACTTCGCCGAGTCCCTTGCAACCTTGGTCGCGGTAGTAACGGAGAAGAATGTCAAGCGGTGCATCGGCTGAATTTGTCAGGGCGCGCGGGTCAATGTTGCAGAACGGAATGAAGCGGTCTGGATACTTTTGCGCCATGCCGAGGATGTCCTCGTTTGACTGGGGCAGATATATCTCCGGGCTGACGATTGGGAGCAGGACTCCCATTTCGATTCCGGCCTTGTCATATCGCTCTATCACCTGTTCCGGCGTGCAAAACTGCACCCAGAGTGGCGGATGTTTCCAATATGCATGGGCATGGATGTCGATGAACATTTGAAAACTCCTTTTCTTATTTCCATATGCCTTTTCTTACAGCGGATGCGCCATGGTGCAGTAGTATGCTAGGTTCGCCTGCCGTACGTCCATTCTTCCGAACTGGACAACTACAGGCACTGAGCTTGTGACCACCATCGCATACTGGCCGAACGGTACTTGGTAGGAAGCGTAGCCGATTGGTTTGTCAAGCCGGAAACATTTCACCCTCTCGGCACCGACTTTGAGCTTGATTCCCTTGTCCGGCGCCCTGTCCTTGAAATATATGTCCAAAGTGATTTCAGCGTCTTTCTTTTCCCTGTTGAGGATTGTGAGGGCTTCATGCCCCTTCAGTTCGCCATCTCCAGGAGGAGGCATGTCACCGTCAGGTATGACCCACACATGGCCTTTCTTTCCTCTGTTTTTTATTTTTAAAGCTGTTTCTTCTTTTGTTATCCTCATTTCTCCGCTCCTGATTTAAATGCTTCGATCCTATTTATTCCCTTATCATTTGAATTGCGGCAGATACTCACGTGTCGCCGCCATCAGCTCCAGCCCTAACTTGCAAATGTCCGATGGTGCGAGCTTCGCACAGAGAGGATCTAGCATCAGTGCCTCAAGCGCAAGTTTCCTGTTGCCGGTCAAGGCGGCCTCCAAAGTCATTTTCTGGACACGGCAGTGAACGTCGGTCAGGCCACGCAATATTTCCGGCATTGGGCCGATGCTTATCGGAGCGAACCCAGAGCTGTCAACCAAACCAAGCGTTTCCACAACTGCGCCGCGGGGAAGATTGTCAATCTGTCCGATGTTCGGGAGGTTTACCACATCAACAAACGGCTTGTTGGTGACAAACGCCTTGATCATGTCAATGGCCGTCTCACGGCTGCGCGGGAATATTTTTTCCTTACCCGAAGCCATCTTCAGTGCCATTTCACGTGCTTTGCGGATATTCTTTTTTCGTTCTTCTATGGTGGTGCGGTGGAGATTGTAACTTTTTATAATTTTCCGGTCTGTGAGGTAAGTGGAAAAATATTCACAGGTGTGGCGGTCGGCCAGATAGGTGAGGTATCCGTACTCCTTCAGCATTTCGTCAAGCAGGATGTGGTCAATTGCTCTTTTGCCGACGCCTTTGCCGTCAGGGGTCTTGTCGAGATATTCATCAATGGAGGCTCCTGCGAGTTTTTTATGCAGCCATGGGTAACCGTCTTTGCCGTTGACCTTGAAATCCAAGAGCCAGAAAAAATGGTTCACGCCGCCGAAACGTACGGAAATATCTTTTTCCTCGCATTGGAAAATCCGCCGGATCAGCCAGTATGTCGAAAAAAGCCCGTGGCATAGCCCCACTGTACGAAGGGAACTGGTCTGGGCGATGGCACCGGTCAATCCTGCCATCGGGTTGGTGTAGTTCAGGACCACGGCATTGGGAGAAAGCCTTTCAATTTTCTGCACCATCTTCTCGAAAACCGGGACATTGCGGAGGAGGCGCGACCAACCACCGGGCCCGACTGAATCACCGACCGTCTGATAAATGCCGTAGCGATCCGGAATTTCAAGGTCGTGCTTCATCATGTCGAGTCCGCCGGTGGAGATTGTAATAACCACGAAGTCGGCGTCTTTAAAGGCGCTCTCCTCGTTGCTTGTGGCGGTAAAGCGGAATTTTCTGTGGTTGTCGGCGCAGAGTCTGTCGGCAACGGCCTTTATCTCCTTTCCCGTAGCAAGATTAACATCAAGCAGGACAACTTCGCAGCCTTCAAGTTCCGGGGTTTGGATTAAATCGCTTAAGAGGCAGGGACTCCAGCTGTAACTGCCGCCGCCTACCATCACTATTTTCGGACTGTTGGACGTCATGTGAATTCCTTACGTTGAATTTTCCTCTTTGCATTTATTTAAATGAAAAACTATGGATTCTCTACGGTTTTTGCAGGCTGAGTATCGCCTTTTTGACAATATCCATCAGTTCGTCAGGCGCCTCAACCCTATGCGGATAGAAGTTGAAGGAGAATATGTCGGCATCCAACGCGGAAAGCGACAGCAGGTTCCGTTGGAGCTCTTCGTGGGCGTTTTGTGAAACACAGAATGTCTCCACCAGGGCAATCGTCCTTTTGCCCGCTCCACGCACGATTTCACGGTAACGGGGGAATGAGCTTGATATGTACTCCTTATCGACCGACTGTGCGCAGAGCGGGCCGTCGGTGCCGACAAAGTCAAACGCATCTTCTGCGGCGCATTGTGCCGTGAATTCAGGGGAAGAGATCGGCATAAGCATCACTCCCGAGGTTTTGCCCGGTGATTTAACCTTGCCCG
>CAZION010000254.1:0-6512 GCA_964540865.1 uncultured Victivallis sp. | reverse complement strand
TCAACAGGATGGGTAATCTTTTTGCATGGTAATATAGGCATAAAGTTCGGGAGTTAGGGAATGCGAAAGTTTGAAAGTTTTGTTAGAGTTCACAACTTTAGGGAACCTCTAGTTGTGTCTTGGCATTCAAGGAATGAAAGAACATAGGAAGAGATAATATCTTTGATTTGCGAGCGTGGAAACGCTCTCCCCCAGATTGCGGGACAAGCTTGGAGCATGCCACGCATTGCGTGGTGCGGTAATTTATTACCGCCTTGTTTCTCGAAATTTATTTCGCGGCGTTTATAGTTGTATGGGGAAATTGTAAAGTTTGGAAATCTGGAAGTTAAAAAGGAAATATATAAGTGCAAAAATCAAAGAAGAAGATATCAAGCCAGGTACTTGCGGAAACTGGCACTGCTGAGATGCGCGAAGATAATATTATGCGTGTGGACGTGGACGGTTGGGACGTCCTTCTTGAATTGTCTGGGAAACTTAAACCAAAAGCTTCAGTGGAGAATTGCGAAGGATTCACCCTCGTCCACTTTGATTTCCCCAAAGGAAAGCTCGGCGAATATCAGATCAGCGTCCAGCAGCCGTTCACAGATATCTGCCGTTCCTGGGTTGGAAAATTCCATTCGTGGGCAGGACTTGAATTGACCTCCATTGCATTGAATTTCAGCTTTGATGCTTCCGCCAGCAGCAATTTGCCGGTGATTTGCAACTATAACCGTGAAGGGCTTAATCGTGGAGTAGTGGGCATGCTCGATCAATTGCCGGCGACACAGATTAACCAGCGTCCGATTCTTGAAACTCCCCCCATGCACATTCTTCAGACCAAGTTCACAAGAACACGTAAGTCGGGCGGATTCAGGGAGTCTGTCGTCATTTATCGTGCAAAAACACACTTCACCGAAGCAGTCAAAAGCTTCATGCGCTTCTGCAAACAGAAGAATGGCATCGAGCCGCTGCCTGCACCCGAGTGGGCCCGCGAACCTGTGTGGTGTTCCTGGTATTCGCACCTCTATGTCCTAACCCAGCATAATGTCGAAGAACAGATAATCCATTTGAAAAAACTCGGGATTCGCACCGTATTGATTGACGCCTCGTGGTTCAAGAAACCGGAAGAGGCATACTTCCGGAAATCCGGGGATTACCGCGCTGAAAAAAGTCTTATTCCGGATCTGCTCGGTTTATCGCGCCAACTGCATGCGGCAGGACTTAAGCTCATGCTGTGGTGCGTGCCCCACTTTCTAGGCGTTCATTCGCAGAAGCGCAAAATCATGGAGCCGTACTGCGTCTGGGATGGGACGGAACGCGGATATCATCTCTGCCTCTTCTGCAAGGAATCAAGGACGCATGCCAAAGAAATGGTTGAGCGTCTGATGCGCGATTATGAGCTTGATGGACTTAAGTTCGATTTCATGGACCATAACGGACAGCCCTGCCTGGATCCGAAGCATGACCATGGTGACGGAAATCTGGGAGCGGCCACAGTCGAGTACATGCGCGCCATCCGCGATGGGGTTCTCAAAGCAAATCCGGACGCCGCAATAGAATACCGCGTCAACTTCAGCAACCTGGTGACACTGCCTTTCGCCAATTGCCATCGCGGCAATGACGCCCCTTACGACACCGATTACATCCGCAGGGAAAACCTGTTCCTGCGGCTTTTCTGCGAATATCCGTCAGCCGTCTGGAATGACTATGCATACTGGCACGCCAAAGAAAAACCTGAAAACATTTCAATTATGCTCGGCGTTCAGATTTTCTCAGGTGGCGTGCCTACACTCTCAATTGACCTGGCGAAACGCAGCGAGGCGGAGCGACGCATCATCGGCCGCTGGATGAAATTCTACCGGGACAATCTTGACGCCTTGGCGAAGGCTGAGTTGACAGTACATTCCGCCGATAGCATGTTAAGCGTAAGCTCTCTGCAAAACCAGAAAAAAGGGATAGCCTTCGTGCTCCTGGCAGGGCAACACATCCCAGCGAAAATAAATCTAAAATCTGGGATCAGAGAGATTTGGGTGCTGAATTCTAGCGCGGAGAAGAAAGGAAAAATGGAGATTACTGCAGGCAGTCACTCGTCCATTGTAAAAATCACAAGCCGAAATCCGGTCCGAGAGGTGCTTCAATAATAATGTAACACAGGCATCTTGCCTGTGTCTTGATAGAAGTAACTCGGGCTTTCCAGCCCGAGATCTTCTCGAGCAATAAGCAGAAGTGATGGGAACGCGCAATAAATTGCGCTACTACTAACGAAAAATGAAAAACGATAAGTTAAGACACGCTGAAGCCGTGAACTCCAACTTAAGAAATCATCTCAATAGAGGCAATTTTGAAATTGTATCAGTGGATAGAGGAATAGATGCCGGCAAGGGTGCCAGCGTTCCGAAATGAACATTTAATTATAAAATAGATGAAAGATAAAAAAAGGAAATCCAATGAGTCAGAAAATCATGGTGATAGGTTCACACGGCGATGACGTAGAAGCCCATCTGGGCGGCACTCTGGCGAAATATCATGCGACCGGCTATGAAGTAGTTTATGTGATGTCCACGAACAACATGTCAGGCGGCGTAAGCGAATTGCTTGAAGACGGAACGTTGACTTCAAAAATGGAGACTACAATCCCTATGATGGCACGCCGCAAAGGCGAATGCGAAGTTGCCGCCCATGCGCTTGGAACAAAACCCATTCACCTTGACCATCCTCAGCGCCATTACTGGGCCGGCGACAAGGAAGGCTCCAGGGAGTTGCGCTACGGCTGTGTCCTGCCAAAAGGAGTTCCGGAGAATGTCCCGTCCATCCTGACTGCCTACGAGGACAAGTCCAGTGTGAAACGTCTTGCTGACCTAATTCTCGAAAAGAATCCCGAATGCGTATTCACGCATGGCGTCAGCCAGTACAACATTGAACATTTCGCGACTTCCCTGCTTGTGAATGCAAGTTATTGGCAGGCGGTTGAAGCAGGGTTCAGAGGCGCCCTTCTGCACTGGCGAGAAGGTATGACACGGCTCGGCGAGTTCAACTGCCGCTGGGAAACTTTCGTGGACTACACGCCTTATCTTGACCGCAAGATGGAACTCCTCGGCATGCACAAATGCCAGATGCCGAAAGCGCATCTGCCTGATTTCGGACACCGTCAGCTTGGGCAGCGCTGGGGTACGGCTTGCGGATGCGGCGCGGCTGAGGTGTTCACATGGGTGCGCCATGCGGACTACCGAGACGATCAGGGCCTAATATACCATCCGCTGACTCTGGAGCTGATTAGGAACTCAAGATAAAAAAACAACCACCAAGGCACAAAGACACAAAGTTCGGAAGTGCGAAAATACGGAAATATTTCGTTCGTAGTAGTGCAATTTATTGCACGTTATTCATATACCGGCAACGGCGAATAAATTCGCCTACTACAAACAGTGGATCAGTATTAAGATGATTTCTGAAATTTATAATTATTCGGATTTAAACTTAAAAACATTATTATTATCATTGGAGCCATACCATGTTTATCGATATCCATGCACACGCATATTGGAAGCATCCGCCGCTATGGGTTCAATTTTGCACTCCGGAACAGCTGATTGAACGCTACGACAAAGCCGGAATCGAGATGGGCGTACTGCTGCCAATCGTCAGCCCGGAGATCTATCTTCCCCAGTCGAACGAGGACATACTCGGCATGGCGCAGAAGTATCCCGACCGTTTCATTCCGTTCTGCAACATCGACCCGCGCGCCCTGACGAATTCAGCCGATGCGCCGCTTGACATACTGCTCAGATACTACCGCGATCAAGGATGCAAGGGGCTCGGCGAAGTGATGCTGAACGTACCGGTCATGGATCCCATGGTCCAGAACCTTTTCAGGCACGCACAGGATGTTGGGTTCCCGGTGACATTTGACGGCTCCGACCGGATAGGCGGCGATTTCGGTCTATATGACGATCCTGGTCTCCCGCAGCTTGAGCATACCCTGCAGAAGTTCCCGAGACTTAAAATACTCGGACACGGTCCGGTATTCTGGGCGGAGATCGGCCGGTTGGAGACCCCGGCCGAAAGGAAGTGCGTGTTCCGTCCCGTAAGCGACATGGGGGATTTTTCAGCATACAATCTTCAGGTCGGGCGAAGTCCGAAAGGTCCGATCAAGGAGGAAGGAGTCATGCCAAAACTTTTCCGCAGATATCCCAACCTGTACGGAGACCTGTCCGACGGATCTCCGTACAATGCATTGGCGCGGGATCCGGAATACGGCCCGAAATTCCTTACTGAGTTCCAGGACCGTCTCATGTTCGGCACGGACATCTGCGTCTTTGAAATGCCGTTCACAATAATAGACCTTCTTGTAAAATGGCGTGATACGAAAAAAATCACCGAGCAGGTCTTCAATAAAATCGCACGTGAAAACGCCATTAAGCTTCTTGGACTGGAGACGAAATAAAATGAATATCGAAATTAAAGAAATGTCTTCTTCTGATTTTCCTGAAATGGCGGAATTGTGGAGCGAGAGTTTTCCGGACATGCAACTTTCGGTGTCTGATTTCCGGAAACAGTTCGAAGAGTTTGGAATTCTCCCATCGGAATGTCCGGTTGCGCATACACCTTCAGGAGTTGCGGGATTCGCAATTGCAACAGACAGGCGGATACCGTTTATAGGAACCGACCCATTACCGGGCTGTCTGGCATGCGTGGTCGTCGGCTCGAAACACAGGCGCAAGGGTATAGGCTCCCTGCTGGTTAAAGCTGCTGAACGGCAATTGATGGAGAAGGGTGTGAAGAAAATCAGGATTGGATATCCGACCTATCTGCGGGGAACTTTCCTGTCCCTGATCGGAGTTGACATCCGCTGGCTGGAAGCCGTGGGATTCCTCCAGAGCCTCGGATACGCACCGCGAAGGGCGCTCGATTCAATGATCTTGCCTCTTGAAAACTGGCAGATGCCTCCGGAAATGGTTCGCAAACTGGAGGCCGACAGCAAGGCCGGCATAACTTTTGCAGCGCTGAATCCGGCCGAGGAGAATAATATCATGTCCTTCTTGAAGCATGAATTCCCGGGCGCATGGCATGACCAGTTTACAGTCCTGATTAAAGCCGGGGTATTGCGCGCAGAAGAAGTTTTGATTGTGAAAGATCAGGGAAAAATAGCCGGTTTTGCGGGCCCTTTCCATATTGCGCCCAACGGCGACACATGCGGTGTGGGGCTGGGTTTGGCAGCCGAATTGAGGGGACGCGGGCTGGGGATGTCTCTGGTTTACAGCATTACCGGCTTCGTAAAAAAAATCGGCGGGCGAAAGCTTACACTGTTTGGCGCCGTGGACAAGATCAACTACTACGGCAAAGCCGGTTTTGTCCCCGCATCCCCCTGGCTGGTCTTTGAAAAAATATGCCCGGAAGCAAAGAAAAGAACAAATGGATGAAAAATAACATGAAAAATAAATCCTCATCAACCGTGAACTATCAGGTGGCTGCCCCGCACTACCATCTGCGTTTCCAGATCATCCCGGGAGCAAATGTAAAAAGGGATGCAGATATTCTTGCCGGACTTTGCGTAAAGCACAAGGTCGAGGAAGTTGTCCTCTTTTTCGCAGCAGAAGAATGGAATAATGGTCTCCTGACTAAACTGGAAGAAGACATCTGGTTCAAAGCCGTGAAGGATGCAAAGGTAATTCTCGAGGGTTCAGGAATAGAGGTAAGTCTCAACCCCTGGATGACATCGCTCCATTGCGCCAGAGGAAGAAAATTCCCGGAAGGCCGGAAATTCCAGCCCATAGTGTCGCCATCAGGTAAAGTCAGCAAGGCCTGCGCATCTTTCGCCGATCCGGAATGGCGGAAATATATTTGCAACTTATATGGGCGTTTTGCATCCCTGGGTTTCAGGGTTTTATGGGTGGAGGACGATTTCCGCTACCATAACCATGGTCCTCTGGACTGGGGAGGCGGATTCGAACCCGCCATCCTGAAACGCTTCTTAAAAAAAATAGGAAAGACTGTATCCCGCAAGCAATTACTCGATGCCATCCTCAGGCCAGGACGTCCACATCCATGGCGGAAACTCTGGATGGAAACCTGGCGCGAAACAAAGCTGGAAGTTGCAAAGGACCTTGCAGAAGCGGTCTCGTCAAATTCCCCTGAATCCTCCAAGATCGGGCTTATGAGTTCCAGTCCAGCGATGCACAGCGCCGAGGGGCGCGACTGGAAAAAACTCTTTGACGCATTCAAGATTGAAGGTGAAGTCGCGCACAGGCCGCACTTCCAATCCTACGGCGAGACCACTGGACAGTCCATAGTGTATTCCTTCTGCATGCTTGACATTCAGAAGGATTTCCGTCCCGACAACTGCGAGCTTGCCCCGGAAATTGAAAACTTCCCGTTCACGTCCTGGACCAAGTCCGATTCCCTCAGCTGGGCGCATATGGCTATAGCTCAACTTTTCGGATCTGACGCACTGCTTATGGATGTATTTCCCTTTTCGGGAAATCCTGCAAACTCGGAACCGGAAATCTGGGAACTTCTTGACCGCAGCCGGCCAG
>CAZION010000253.1:0-6622 GCA_964540865.1 uncultured Victivallis sp. | reverse complement strand
GGTTTTTCGCTTTCAACCGGAACCCATCCCGCGGCAACGGAGTTTATCCTGACGCAGCATGGGGCCAGCTCGATTGCTGCTGTCTCCGTGAACTTGTTGATCGCCGCCTTTGTCGAGGCGTAGGCGCTGAAGCCTTCGGTCGAGGCGCGGCTGGACAAGGAGGAGATGTTGACAATGCTTCCCCCTCCATGGGCCTTCATGTGTCGGGCCGCGCGCTGAGTGCAGAAGAAAGTGCCGCGGCAGTTTATTTCGAAAATCTCGTCGTACTGCTCCTCGGTGATGTCAAGAAAAGGGTATTTGCTGGTAATGCCAGCGTTGTTCACCATGATGTCAAGCCCACCCATCGCCTGCACCGCCTCGTCGAGCATCCCATCAATCTCGGTCACTCTGCTCACATCGGAGCGGATGCAGAAGACTTTCCCCCCGAACTGGCCCAGTTCCCTCAGCGTCGCATCGGCTCCGGCCTTGTTGCTCCTATAAGTGAATGCCACATCGGCACCTTCCCTGGCAAGGACCCTGGCGATCCCTTTGCCAATGCCGCTGGACGCTCCGGTCACGATTGCTTTCTTTCCCTCAAGAAGTTTGCTCATGATTCATGGTCTCCAGTTTTTTATGCCATCCAAAGGATAAATCGGACGGCTTCTCTTTTCCCATTTGAACGCGTTGAGATCCGACTGTGTCGGGCCCGGCGAGTCCGCGCGGATCAGGCGGCTCTGGTATTCCCTGAAGTACTGGAAATTGCTTCCGGTCTTGAGCACCACCATCTGCGCCTTGGCAACATCCACCCCAAGGCTCTGGTAAAGAGATGGATGGTTTATCGAAAAGTCCCGCAACTCCAGTATGGCGATTTTCAGATTACGGTGCTCGAACAGGGCTGAACGGCCTTTCGGGCGCGTGCGCCCGTCGTCGAGCTTGCAACTGCCGGCTCCGGCAAAAGCCCTGACCGTCCCGGATATTTTAAGGCGGGGAGAAAAACCGGAGCTCATCCTGCCTCCCAGACTTAACGTTACCTTACCTCCTGTTCCGGCATCCAGCGCCTTTGCAAACGCATCTGGCGCGACAACGGGAACCAAAGCCGTCCCGTTCAGATCATGCTTCAGCATTTCGGCTACGATTGACATGTTGTCTCCGGGGGCGCCGCCTAAGACAGCGTCACCGGTGTCCGAAATTACTACCAGCCCCTTCGGTTCTGAGTTCGCCGCAGCTATTGCGTCAGGTAGCGGCAGGCGTTCGGACCGCCAGAATTCCCTGCGCATGCTCCAGGCTTTTGCGGCCAGCCTTTCGGCGCATCTCCGCGCTTTTTCCGGCCTGTCGGCGTACACCAGGCAGCTCCAGCCGTTGTCAGGGGCGTCCAGCCACGGCTGGGTCGGAAACGTCGATGCGGCGATAACTTCCCCGTCCTTTTCCATTTCACGAGCGAGGCTGAACCATTCTTTCATAGGTCCGGACGCAGTCAGGAAATTGTCCTGTGGCGCTATCATGGGTATTTTAACCAGGTGGGGATGCGGCTTTCGCCCGCCTTTGAGGATGTCCGACATCACTTTGGCCATCTTTGCGCCAGAGGCCGCCAAATCGTGCGGCTGCTTCTCATAGCCGGCGATCACGTCTGCCGCAGAGACCATCCTCCTTGTGACATTTGCGTGGTGATCCAGTTCAACCGCTACAAAACACCTGCTACCGACCAGCTCCCGCACATCCTCCAGGATTGCACCGCAGGCGTCGGGCTCGTCCTCCGAGGCCATCGCCCCGTGCAGGGAAATAAAGACGGCATCGAATCCGGAGGCTCTTTCGAGGCCCTTCAACAGTTTTTTCCTCAGGGAGAGCAATGTGCTTGAGGAAAGCGACCCTCCAGACATTGCCTGCGCGTTCAGCGTCCCTTTAAATCCCCAGCCGGAGTTATCCATGGCGCGAAGGAAGCCTCCTATCACCCCTCCCGCATCCGCGGATACGACGACTTCATCACCCTCGGATATCTTGAAGTTCCGCAATGTCGTTTTCACGGGACTGAAACTGCAGGTCTCCTGAATTATGCATGCAACTGCGATATTCACGATTCCTCCTCCTCTTTCATATTACAAATTATTATCTCCAGCACCGAAAGATGGACGGACAGCTCGACGTACACGCTGAAGTCGTTCCGGAACATCCGCCAACCGCACGGTTGCAGCGTTAAATATTTCCAAATAGGAAACATTCATATTATACGCATTCCAGGTTTAGTGTCAACTTCCAATTGAAAAAATTTTATCAGTTTTGTGAAGCCGGGCAGGGGTTTTCGGACCCGTCTCCAGGGGGTTTGGAGGCCAGATCCCCCGGAATCGGTATCCGCGCTAGTTGAAGGGGGCTGACAGGAAGCGGGTCTTCCCGTGCTTGCCGGACACGCCTCCATTTCCCCTTTCCCTGCTCCTTGTGGCGTCTATGTCCGGGCGAAGGTGCGCACCTGAAACCCCCTCGATCATCGAGACCGCGTCGATGCCGAAGGCGTTGGCGATGAATTCGAACGTGGAGAACGGCGGCAGTACCGGGGGGCGCTCGGTCTTTTGGTAGGTATCCATTTGTCAGACCGCCGATCTTGGTCAGGCGGTCGAGCGTCATGCCCTTCTGTTTCCGGATAAACTATATGATGTTTTTTTGTTTCCTGCATCAGGATGTTGCCTCAGGGAAGGAATAACTTGGGTTAAGGTATGCTGACTGAAGGGGCAAATCAACGATTTTCCGGTTTTATTTTATAATCCAGCGGTGGAAGCTATTGACAAGGCCCGGAAAAGTGATATAATTAAAGTATCCAATAAGGAAACATATTTGCCCGAAGAGCAGAACTCCGGTATTAAACCGCAAGGGCAATGGGGGCTCGCAGAAGCTCGGTCGATTAAACTTGAGACGGGATATTGACAGGGTTTTTGAAAGGTTTGGGATGTCGGGAATCAAGATCAATCTCAATATCCATATTAGGGGGAATTGTATTTTTTTGATAGGCGGGAAGGGGGACTTCGACAGCAGTAACACCAGGTTAGAGCCAAAAAGCAGGAGGATTGGGAAATGGGAAATATTTCAAAAAGCCAACGTTTAAATACTAAGCTGCTACAGGTGGAATACGGAAACCGTCGCAGGGACGTTCGTGTGCAGGTGTTCACATTAATAGAGTTGCTGGTAGTAATTGCAATCATCGCAATACTGGCGGCCATGTTGCTGCCAGCGCTGAAAAATGCAAAGGATATGGCGAAGGCGAGCGTCTGCATGAACAACATGAAGCAGGTTGGCTTAGGCTGTTTTATGATGTACGCACAGGACTATAATGAATATGTGATGCAGAGCGATGGAAACTATCCTTGGCCTTCATTTTATGATTCCATATTTCCAACTGAACTTAACGCATTTACGCCCTCCACACTGCATCAGGGATATCTGAAATCTCCAAATATCCTTCTCTGCCCCTCTGCTGAACCACAGGGACCATGGAATGGAGTTACAATCAAGTGGAACACGTACGGCATACCTCACAAGAACGACTTGCCGGCAGCTTCAAGGGTGTGCATAGCCGGAACCAGCGGAGAGATACGTTTTATTTCAATGAGAGGGATCAGGAATCCCTCCGGTTTCATGGGCCTCGCAGACTCGATCAACAAGTCCAACAAGCAGATTGAAGCAGTCAGCATAACGTCGACAGACGCAACATTCATATCGAACCCGCTTTTTGGACGATGCCAGTTGCGCCATAACAACCAGGCGAACATATGGTTCTATGACGGCCACTGCGCTAAGGTTGGCGTAGAAGAGATAGGTTCTGATATAGGCAGGGGCTATGGGATGGCGTCTGGGACAACGGTCTATGCGGCGACAGTAAAGCTGATGACCGCTACCGGTGCAGTGAAATAGCACAGTGTTGTGCATCCCCATATGGATTTGCTTGCCTGGAATGATGATTACATGCTAACGGTGCACCTTCCCCTAGTCGAGCGGGAGTTATGGCTGAAAAAAATCAGTCCCATTGGACTTTTTTGACTACGGAAGGGACAAGGCCGAGAGTGACTGTCAAAAGAAATATCATGACTCCGCAGAAAAGCAGCAATGCGTCATAAGGGCCGAACGTTTTTCCCATAAATTCCCATGCCGGACTCAGTATCCCCAGTTTGAGAATGATTGAGCTGAAGATGCCGGAAAGAGAAAGTCCAAGCGAGATCAGTGAATAGCATACGGCAGTGGCCATTGGCTTGTTGTCCGCGGGGCTGACAGCTATCATTTCCGAACTTACGGCGATCCCTGAAGCCGCCTGAACAATCCCGAATGCAAAAGAGAGTGAACCTATCACAAGCATTAACGGGAGTGGTAGGAAATCCCGCGAGAGGAATAAAACCATTGAGGATGCAAAAGAAAAGTGGCAGAATAAAAATACATATTTGGTGCCAAGCCTGTCAACCATCAATCCACCGCAGAAATATCCGAAAAGGGTCCCGAAGGTAACCAGGTTTCCAAGAAATATCACGTGCCCTCCATGCATTCCGAGCGTATCCTTGGCAAGAAGGCTGAATATGGACTGGCAGGAACCGGTGAAAAGGCTGAGGAGAAAGACATAAGAACAAAAAGGGAGATAGCCTTTTTTTCCGACAACATGAAAGATCGAGCTTAAAATCGTCCTGCTGTTGCACAATTGCCTGTCCATATCAGGGATTCTAGAATAAATCACTATTCCAATTATCCTGAACAAACAGCATATGGCCAGATAAAACTGGAATATTCCAATAGATGAATCCTTGCCGAGCGTAATCCCGACAATGAATGTGAAGACAATGCCTACCGACTGGTAGATGAACCTCATGACGCCAAAGAAGCGCCCACGCCTATCTGCGGGCACTATTGTAGAGATGATGGGAAACCATGAGTTAAGGTAAATCCCGTAGCCAGCTCCGAAAAACAAGACCGCCGAGAATACAATTGGTTCAACGAGAGGTTTATCGGCGAATCCCGCAGCGACAAGCAGAAACGCGGATACTGTTGACAGCGAAAGGCCCCAGACACCGGCCCTGACTTTGCCGATTCTTTCAGTTTTTTCGGCAAAAAGCATCAATGTGATTATGCGTATCAACATCGGTACAGAAAGATAGAACAGGATTCTCTCCGAGCTTATGTTGAGAGCTGAAAAATAGAGCAGCATGAAGCTGTTGGTGAAGAGTATTTCAAATACCCCGTAAAAACCGGTGGAGGCGTATATCTTGCGGATTTCATGCCCAATCTGCGTAGGAGTCAGGCTGGCGCCTTTTCCGTTCAGCTCATCAATCATCGTATTGTTTTCCTTTCGCAAAACAACGGACATTTTAACTGATAGGAATTCCGCTTTTAATGCTTACTGGAAGATATCCGAAGATGGAAAATAAATCAAGTAACTCCAGGCAAAAGGCAGATGTTCCCCCCCTTAGATCCGAAGTATGAAGGCGGAAAAATACAAGTGCCTGTTTGTACAATTTAAGACACAAAAACGCTTGAAAAGGTGTTGAAACAGGATAAATTGAAAACCATGAGTTTTGGGAAATCTTATGTAATTCATTGAATTGCAACAAGAAAGGCGTTTATTGGACAGTCTCCGAGAGTGGCCACAATATTCCTGTCTGTTCACAAATTAATATGACAAATAAAGCAAAACCTCATATCAGATGCCGCAAGCTGAGTTCATTCAAGATGGATGACTGGAAGGCTGTGAGTGGTGCTTTTGAAGATTCGGACTTTGCGCATTTTCAACAGGGATGGTCCGAAGTTACTTCTCCTGAATTCCGCCACGGAAAGGCGTCTGCAGCTTGGACAGATACTTCTCTTGTAGTTTATGCCGAACTTACTGACGACGACATTTACAATGAAGTTCAAGAAGCTGACTTCAACAAGATGGCGTACTCTTTCGGAGACGTCTTCGAGATATTCCTAAAGCCTTCAGGGCAGGATTCTTACTTCGAAATACATATTTCCCCGAGAAACCATAAACTCCAGTTGAGATTGCCATTTCCGGACTGTTTCAAGAAATTGAAGGATAAGTTTAAATCTCCTGGTGAGATGATTGATTCGCTCAAGATATGGGATCCGGTCGTTAAGAGCATGGTGATGATTGACCGGGATTTGAAAAAATGGATGGTTGTAGCTGAGATCCCCTTGTCCATGCTTGCCGAAAAGGAACCCGTAAAACCAGGCACGAAATGGCGTTTCTCCTTTTCCAGATATGATTATACCCGTCCAAACCCAAAGCCAGTCTATTCATCCACTTCCCCTCATTCCGCTATTAATTATCATTTGATCGATGAATACGGGATTTTGGAGTTTTTATAGGTTTTTTATTTTTTGATTATTTCTTTTATATTGTTTCTTGCAAATTTCCTGCATTGTAGTATTTTTCAAACCTCCCAATAATTGGGGGCGTAGCTCAATTGGTTTAGAGCGCTGCCCTGTCACGGCAGAGGTTGCGGGTTCGAGCCCCGTCGCTCCCGCCATACTTAAGGCTGAATGGCCTAATATGGCATCTCCTGTCATCTTTTCAAGACACCCCCAAAAGCATACAAAAAGCATACAGTCTTCATTTGAGGCTAACCCAACTTCCGCACCCTAAAAAAAGGCATGTTGACTATCAAGGACTTAAGTGCCA
>CAZION010000252.1:0-6736 GCA_964540865.1 uncultured Victivallis sp. | reverse complement strand
TCCACATGCCCCTCAAACATGCGTGTCTGCCATTTCACCACCCGAGCATTAAATCTAAATAAATTTGGACGGCTAATTTAATGTCCCATTATACTTTTGCAAACTGTAATTTATTTTTTTTCTGTTTTTGCTTCCTTTAATTTCAGATGCTCGCTTCGTTAAATAAGATTTTTTAATCAATTTTGACTTGGACTGGACTTATTTGATGGATTTGCCTCTATGTAGCTTTGGGGATATCTTTAACTCAGTCTTTTTCGAGTTTTTTCTGTGAAATATTTTAAAAGCGGGATTAAAGATGATATTTATAACTGACAGAGTTTCCATTTCTGAAAATGAGCTAGAAGAGAGATTTGTGCGTGCATCCGGTCCGGGCGGGCAGAATGTCAACAAGGTATCTACTGCGGTCCAGCTCAGGTTTAATCTCATCAAATCCCCCTCCATTCCTTTTGATGTGAAATCAAGGATGATCCGCTTGTTAAGGAATAAAATAAACAACGAGGGTTTTATTGTCATCATTTCCGATAAATTCCGGACGCAGCTCCAGAACAGGGAAGATGCGCAGCGCAAGCTCGTGGAATCTTTAAAAAACGCCACATTTATACCTAAATTCCGCAGAAAAACAAAAGCGACATACTCATCAAAACAAAAGCGCATGGAATCTAAACGCAAAAATTCTGATGTTAAAAAAAATAGGAGAGTTCACGACAGCGATTAACTGGCAGTGGCAGATTCCTACAAAATCGCAAAATAAATCTGTTTTTCATCCGAAAAACAGATATACTTAAGCCATGAATAAACATTTGCTTTCAATTCTGTTGTTTTTCTCATTTATAATTCTTTCGTCTGCGAAAGAATTATCTTTCATGACATACAATCTCTGCAACTATTTTGTAGCTCCTGAAACTGGGAAACCTAAAAGCGATGATTCCAAAAAAGCATTGATTGGAATGATAAAATCGGCAAATCCGGACATTCTTTTTGTTGTTGAGCTAGGCGGGGAAAAGTCACTAGAAGACCTTATTGGAAACCTGAAATCGGCCGGTTGCAAGGATTATATATTCTCGGATGAAATGACTGGGGATGATGAAAGTCGGCATATCGGATTCATATCCAAGATCAAACCTGCAAAAGTCGATAAGAAGGAAAATCTGTTTTACAGGATAAAGCCGAAGGACAAGGAAAATGGCTATGCTGAAAAAGTCTTTGTACAGAGAGGTTTTATGCATCTGTTTTTTGAACTGGAGGATAACTATCGGATTCATGTTATCGGGGCCCATCTCAAATCAAGGTTGCCGCATCCGCGTTATATCCAGACGGACATGAGGCGCTACGAGGCCAGGCTCCTGAGATATCTTGTCAATGATATTCAAGAGAAAGAGAAGGATGCCAACATACTGGTTGTCGGTGATTTAAATGACATTTATTCTTCAGATCCGCTCATCACGCTCCGGGCCCCTGAAAAAACTTTTAAAAATAGGTTGTACGACCTTCGGCCTCTTGACAGCTCCGGCCTGCCGTGGACGCACTGGTGGCATTCCGAGGACATTTACGGCAGGATTGACTTCATAATGGCTTCAGCTTCGCTCCTTCCTGAAATAAATTTTGACAAGACAAAGGTAATCCATCTAAGGGACTACTGGATGTTTGCATCCGATCACAGGCCTGTTCTGGTTTCAATAAATACTGACAATTCCACCCCTTGGGGCAAGGATACAATCGAGAAATATTTCCCGGCAGGTGTTCGAGCAGGAAGCCCTAATGACAAAAAGGATCCTGGAGTCGTCACTTATTTTACACAACCGACGGAGATGCCGGAAAATATCTCCGTCTGCTTTCTTGATATAGGCGGAGATACATATATCGATCCAGAGGGCAGGAAAGAGGCAATACTCAAAGATCTTAAAGTTACCGGAGCTGAAATTATTGTTCTCTCTGGAGTTGGGGATGCTGTTTCAGCATTAGAGATAAAAAAAATGTTGGCCGGATATGAATACATAAATATTGTTGAGAGCATTGACAAAAGATCAGTCCTAACTGTAATTTCAAAAATCAAACCTGATAAGTTCGAGGCGTTGACCGATATCAAATATAAAATTGACGACAGGGAAATTCCGGTTTCAAAAGGCTTTGCACACGGTGTTTTCAATGTAAATGGATACAGGTTCCACCTTGTTGCAGCCGATTTGAAGGACAGGATGAAGCATCCCGAATTCAATCAGACAGACATGCGCCGTTACGAGGCAAGACAACTAAGATACCTTGTAAATGATATAAGCAAGAGAGAACCTGATTCAAATATCTTAGTTGTAGGAAATCTCAATGACACCTGTGGTATGTCTCCCCTGAAAGAGCTTTATAACCGGAGAAGCGGAATAGAAAAAAGGCTGTTTGACATCAGGCCTGTCGATCCAATGAAGACTACTTGGACTTACTGGAACAAGGAAACCGATGATTTTGAAAGAATTGATTATGCAATGGCAAGCTTCTCCATGATTTCCGAGATAGTCCGCAATAAAACTGCGGTTATCCAGACGGACAACTGGAAAAAAGCCTCAACTCACAGGCCACTGCTTGTCAACATTCACTGCAAAGATGCCGCAAAACCGTTAAAGGAAGATCTTGATAAAAATTATCCCTACTGCATTTATTCCGGAGAAGCCGCACATTTTGAAGAGGACAGGGAAATTGGGGATAAACGTGAAAGGAAACAGCCGGTCAATCCGGGTGACGAATAGCAGTTTTTCTCAAAAGGGAAAACTGTTAAATAAATTAAATGCGACACAGGCATCTTGCCTGTAAACAGGGGGTGCAATCATGAAAAAACTGTCCCGCTACACAGTTAAACATTTTAGAGCGGCAACTATCCTGAATGCCCTTCCGGATGGAGCCTACATCACCGATGTGGATCGCAATATACTCTTTTGGAACGCCGCCGCTGAACGTATATCGGGATGGGCTGAGTCCGAAGTGGCTGGTCATAGCTGCAACGACAATATCCTCGTTCATGTTGACAAGGACGGCCACGAATTGTGTGGTAAGGAACATTGTCCATTGCATCGTTGCATAGTTACCGGTCAGCCCAGCAAAGAACCTCTCTTGGTCTATGCGAAACACCGTTCCGGCGAGCGCATCCCCGTGGAAGTTTCTGTTTCCCCACTCAGGGACCATGACGGAGTTGTAGTGGGGGGGATAGAGCTTTTCCGGGATTTAACCAATAATATGAAAGATCTTGAACGCGCTCACTTGATCCAAAGGTCTGCCATGGAAGTGCATCCGAATACCGATCCCCGTCTTGCCGTTTCTATACGCTATACTCCTAATGATATTGTCGGAGGCGATTTCTATCACATTGAGTCCTTGCAGGCGGACTTGCTTGGTGTAATGATTGCGGATGTTATGGGACATGGCGTGGCTTCAGCCCTTTACTCCATGCAACTGCGCTCACTTTGGGAGGATTTGCGGGAGGAGGCTGGGGATCCTGCGCAATTCGTGACACATATAAGCCGTCAGCTTCATGTCTTGGCCGGAGATGCCGGGTATTTTGCTACCGCAATCTGTATGACGATCAATCCCGCCACCGGAGAAGTAAATTTTGTATGTGCCGGACATCCAGCACCGTTGCAAGTGGGGCTTGACGGCCATGCCCGTTCCGTAGGATATCCACAGATGGCTTTGGGAATGGTTGAGGACGCCGTTTACACAAGTGAGTGTCTGACTATTGCACCAGGTGAGACCATATTGCTCTACACGGATGGAGCCATTGAGATCCTAAATTCACAAGATTCGGAATTGGGTGAATCCGGTCTGATTGACATGCTGTCAAGTCAAGACGTCATATGCGGCGGTATTCCAAGACTCGACGTGCTAGAGGAGAAAATGTTGACTTATTCGGCCAGCATTCGTCTTCAAGACGACCTTACTTTGCTTTCCATTACGCGCCGTTGAATGATGCAGGGAGGAAACCTCTAAAAAGTCACGAATTATGAAATTCTACCTGTGCACTGGGAGGTATTGTATGTTCGATGTCTAGTCTGTTATCGTTTGAACGCTGGATCCTTGGCTTCTAGCATTTGTTTTATTCCAGTTATTTTTGCGAGATCCGCGGATTTCAATTTATCTTTGTTTTTAACACTGGAGTCTGCTCCATTATCTAGTAGTAACTTTACCATGTCCTTGTCTCCTTTTACTGCGGCTTTATGAAGAGGAGTGTCTCCTTTGTTGTCAGTAGTGTTTAATTCTGCATTATTTTTAATTAGAAACTTTACAGCGTCAATCTGTCCGGCAGAAACCGCTTTTGATAGGGGGGATTCTCCTTTTATATTGTTTTTCCAGATTAAGGCGCCTGATTTGAGGAGAAGTTCAATGACTTTGATGTCTCCGGACTGGGCGGCTTTGTGGATGGGCGTTTCTCCGTAGATATTCGCCAGCTTGATGTCGGCATTCATTTCAATAAGTTTTTCAACAATCGGATACTGATTTGCGGAAACAGCATTGAAAACAGGAGTGTGTCCGAACTTATCCTGCCTGTTCAGGAGTTTTGGGAATGTTGAAATCAATGAATCTACATGTTCGATATTACCTGCCCTGATATCTTTCAACAGTTCCTCAAATGCTTCATCCTCGTTGAGCCCCGGATGCATGCTTTTCTTACTGGTGCCAGATTCTTCGGACGATTTGTCTTCTTCTACTTTTTCAGGTTCTATTGGTCCCTTTATCTGTTCCTTGCTTTTCTCCGCCTCAGCTTTCTTGATGGTTTCAGTTTTCTTCTGAGAAGTTTTCACAGGTTTTTGATCGTCAAAATCTTCGGCAGTCAGGCTAAAAGCGAATAATAAAACAGCCGCTACTAGCAGTGCTGCTGAGTTTTTCTTCATAATATTCCTCCTTATCATTTTATAAATTTTTTGCAGAAAAATTTATCCTCTGAAAATAAAATATACGGCGCCAATCAAACACAGACCTGCCCACAGGTAATTTAGCTTCATCCCTTCCTGCATGTAGAACACTGAAAAGGGTATGAAGACTGACAAGGTTATCACTTCCTGAATTATTTTCAGTTGGCCAAGCGTCAGGGCCGTGTGTCCAATCCTGTTTGCTGGAACCTGAAGCATGTATTCAAAAAAGGCTACGCCCCAGCTGATCAGCGCGGCGACAAACCATGGTTTGCTGTTAAGGTGTTTCAAATGGCCGTACCATGCAAACGTCATGAATATATTTGAGAGGATAAGGAGAATCACAGTTCTGGCAAAAACAGACATATCCGGGAAACTCCGTTATAATGGTTCTATCGGTTGTTCTTCATATTGGCAGCTCTTAGCGCCGCCAGCTTTATTGCGGCGAAGAGGCTGCCAGTATCGGCCTCCCCTTTCCATGCAATATCAAAAGCTGTGCCGTGATCGACGCTTGTCCGGATTATCGGAAGACCCAGGGTTGAGTTTACTCCCTTGTCGAAGGCGAGCATCTTGAAAGGAATGTGTCCCTGGTCATGATACATCGAGACTATCCCGTCAAAATTCTCCCTTATTTCCTTTATGAATAATGTGTCCGGAGGAAATGGGCCATGGATGTCTATTCCTTTTTTCCGGATTCTCTGAAGAGCGGGAATAATCATGTTGATTTCTTCTTTGCCCATATATCCGCTCTCGCCTGCGTGAGGGTTTAGTGCGGCGCATGCAAGTGAGGGCTTATTGATTCCTTCCTGTCGTATTGCCTGATAAATAAGTTCAGTCACTTCAATTATCCGTTCCTTCGTCAGAACGCTGGAGACTTTCTGAAGCGGAATATGGGTTGTCGCAAAGACAACTCTCAGGCTCCCTGATGACTGCATCATTGCGAAATTCGCAGTTCCACAGAGTTCTGCGACCAGCTCCGTATGGCCTGTGAAGGGTATCCCCGCCTTATTGATGGAAGCTTTATTTACTGGTGCAGTGACAATCGCGTCCATTTTACGTGACATGACATCTTTTGTAGCGCAGATAATAGCGTTCCATGCTTCTATTCCACAGCGGGGATCTGTTTTTCCGACAGGTACTTTTGAAAACTTCAGATCCCCGATGTCCACGGTTTTCACTTTCCTGTTTCCTGCGAATTTCGCAGAAGCTTTTCCGATAATCTCAGGACAGCCGTAAATGGTGATGTCTGCTAATTTACGGAGTGCGGCGCTTGTGGCGGCGCGGACAGCCAATTCCGGTCCGATTCCGGCGGGATCACCCATCGTCAAAGCAATTTTGGGAAGGTTTTTCATTATGAGCGAAACATCTTTAATTTGCCTCTCCTATTTTTTACGCTTTTCAATGAAAGGATTGACAATTTTCAGTTTGTTCTCGATGATCTGTCCGTGCTGAAGGTCTTCCGTATAAAAAATTTCACACCTGTTCTCAAGAGCAGATGCTATGAGCATGCTATCCCAGAAGGAAAAACGGTATAATTCGATCAAGTCCAGAGCTTTCCAAGTAATTCTGTCTGTTAACTCCAAAACAGGGATTTGTCTGAGTTCTTTAAGGACGTTTCTTACATCTGTGGGCGACTTTGAGTATTTGCGGATTAGCACATTGCAGATTTCATTTACAACTTGCCTTGTAATAACAATTTCTTCTTCATTAATCAAAAAATCAGCAATAACCTTTTTCCCAGGTTCATCATCCGAATAAAGATAGACGATTACGTTTGTGTCGAGTAGGCAAGTTCTATCTTTCATAAAGTTCATCTCTGTTGAACTTAAAATTCTTCGTGTGAATTC
>CAZION010000251.1:0-6769 GCA_964540865.1 uncultured Victivallis sp. | reverse complement strand
AGAAAAAACACCTTATCTTTTATAAAAGTTGTTCTTGACATGGGGTCCACCGTAAAGCCCCCGTTCACTGAACCGAATACCGGTTATGCTATGGCCGCGCGAAAGCTGCGGCATGGATAGAAGTTTGGAATCTCAATTTTGAGATCACCCGTCAGCCAGTGAAACCGAAACACTAGTGATTTAAAAAAACAAGAAACTCTGAAATGTTGAATTTGAAGAAAACGCCTTAGATAATAAGGAATAAGAATTTTACGCTCTAAATTATAAAATTTCAGGAATATTTTAACAATAAGGGTTGACAAAGAGACTCATAGAAGTGCGGTGGCTCGACACCGCTTTTAAATTTCGCGGAGCGAAGAAAAATAAGAAAAAAACGACTCAGTCGTGAACCAAAGCGCAGTCAAGCCTGCGCACTCCAAAGATTGCTACGCAATCATAAAGATATGGAAAAATACAATTTACATTACGATCCAGCTACAAAGATACCCCTTGCTTAAAACTTAAAACCTGAAACTTAAAACTTCTTTATGCCGTAAGGCTTATCCGGCAATCATCTTCAAGGGATTCTCATATCCCACCTTTATCAGTTCCCTCTCGGAGAGCAGACCCAGTCCCTTCAAATAATTCATGCACTTTGTCATATTGAAGGAAGAACCCGACAGGCAGCCAAGTGCGGGATTGTGCAATCTTCCATTCTTTTCAAGAACGACTTCTCCGCCAAGGTTGCTGTATCTTCCAGGCTTGAGTCCGGCAATGGGTGCTGCATCGCTCACGACAATGCAGTTGTCCGCCCCTTTCGCCCTTATTATTGTTTTGATGACTGACGGCGGAAGATGATGCCCGTCCGTAATAATCATGGGGACAAGTGCATCTTCGGCAATTCCATCCCAAAGTGTGTTTGGGTGCCTGGGCAGAAGATTAGGGAGACCATTTCCAAGGTGAGTCAGCGCCTTTGCACCTGCGGCTGCGGCTTTCGCAAGATCTGCGGAATTCGCAAGCTGATGGCCAAGGGAAACGGTTGTACCGGATTTCGCCGCGTATTTTATAAGCTTGATTACGCCTTCAAGTTCAGCGGCGACGGTCAGCATTTTAATTTTTCCGCCGCAGAGTTTTGAAAGCTTTTTAAAATAGCTCACGTCTGGTTTAAGCATCCACTTAGGGTTATGCGCTCCGGATGCGCCTTTTTCAGTGGAAAGAAATGGGCCTTCAAGGTGGAATCCAGGTATTTTAGATGCGAATTCCCTGTCGCTGATGATTTCAGATATTAAAGGAAGATTGCGCTCATAAACTTCATTCGAACTTGTGATGACTGTCGGCAGGAATACGGCGGTGCCGGTGGATAGTATTTCCCTGCACGCCTTTCTGGCATCCTCTTTTGTAAGTTCCATCGATGAAAAATCAATTCCGATATACCCGTTAACCTGAAGATCAACCCATCCGTTTGTTTTCCGCATTTTTCATATTCCATTTATTTGTTTAATATCATAATTATTTTCCTACGGAAAAATAATTCTCTCAAAGAAACGTCCGTCATCATTAGGAATTACCCTGAAATCCGCTCTAATATATATGATCCAGCAATAATGTTCCAACCGGATGCGGTCCTGTTCATACTAAAATCAATGAAATGAAAGCAATTTTCAGACAGGTTCGAATCCGGCCTGCATGAAATGCCGGTCACTGGTCAAAACCCGATTGAGTTTAATTTCGGACATTGTCACGAAACTCACACAGTCTGTGAAAGAATAATCCTTGTCGCCGTGCCTGATGAAGTAGTTTTTTGCCGCAATGAAACGATCGGAATCCGTCCATTCTATCCTGCATATGCTCGATGACAGTACAGATTCAAAAAACACAGGCAGGACATGGCTCAGTCCGCGCGCCTTGAGAAGCGTGGCGGTCTCATCAAGAATGTAGTCGGTGCATACGAAAGAAAACTTGTGCTTTTTCGAATTATTGAGAAGCAGTACGGCATCCTTGTGGGCGGTATCGTCTTCCACCATCAAAGAATAAAAGCCGCTTGTGTCTATGAAGACATCCTTAGCTGTATACGATACGGTCAATCTCCTCATTGGAGAGCGCTCCTTTTTTGTCTTTCGCCGCAATCCCCCCTATCTTGTAGAAAGGATCATCACTAAAAGTCTTGTCGTCCTTCACAGATACAGGCTCAAACCTGAGGACAGCCCTTCCCCTGTAGGATAGGATCATCCGCTCTCCGGCTATCGCCCTTTTTATGATTTTCCCTGCATTCTTCCTGAAATCAAGCATTGTCACTGTTTCCATGAAACACCTGTTATTGAAGTTTAACTTTATGTTCAACTTACCTGTAGGAACTGAAAATTCAAGATTTTTACAGAAGTTAAATCCTGTGTTTTCAGCGCAAGGCAATATTTGCATTTCGAACTTATCCAACTATTTTTCGTACTCTCACAATAATTCAGAGTCATTTCACAGTATGATAGATTAAGGAAATAACAGCAGAACATGAATATAAAAGAAATAGCCGACCAGTTTGGAATACCGGAAAACCTGGATGCGATTTCACCCGGATGGGATGAATCGCTTGCGGCCATGCCTGCAGGAATTCCAGACTTCCTGAAACCGGAGAACTTCATCCCGTCCGCCAGATTCTGCGGATTCAATCCCGACATAGAACCTTTGCTCATCGCTACTGCGGAGCAAATATGCAAAGACGACGCCCTCCTCCAATTATGCTGGCACTGCTTCTATCAGCTCACGGACGGTTCCCATCCGGTCAACTACAACAAGTGTCCGGATTTCAAAAAAGAGCTCGGCGACAATTTCGGGATTTTTTATCTGCTGGTGGCCCTCGGGGTCGTTCCCGGAGCAAGAGCCGAATACATGAAGATGAACATTCCAGAAGATATAGTCCGGCATACGATGAAGGAAATCGAAGGCTTCAATGAAAATCACAAGATTGCACATAAACTGCCCGGAATGCTCAGGAACCAACTTTCCTGGATAGGCCTTTACTATAAAGGGAAGCTTTTCCGGCTTGGCAGGATGGAATACAAAATCGAACCTTTCGGTTTCCAGCGTTTTTTCTACAGGAATAAGAAAACAGGAGTGAAAATCTGCTTTGCTCCCGACAGCATCCGCTACAACGGAGAGGGTTTTGTAGATGGAACGGGCGGAATCATTGATGCGGAAAATGGATGGACTTCCTCTTTTTACGAGGAAAACGGCATCATCTATGGCAATCCTGTCTCACCATACGGATATGCGTTGAAGAAGCAGATTCATATATCTCTTAAGGAATGGGAACCTGCACTGAGACCCAATGACTGGATGATTGACTTGCACATTCCACCTGGAGGGGGGATGACGCCCGAAGCGTGTCTCGACTCATTTAAGACCGCTTTTGATTTCTTCAACACCCGCTTCCCTGAAAAGAAAACTTCCGCAATAGTATGCGCGTCGTGGATCTTCAACACGCAGTTCGAAGCATATCTCCCGGATTCAAACATGGTCAAACTCATGCGGGAACTTTATCTCTTCCCTGTGCAGTCTGCGGGGAATGACGGAATGTTTTTTGTCTTCTACAAGGATTTCAAGGATCTCTCACAGGCTCCACGCGAAACACGCCTTCAGAAGGCAATGCTCGGCATCCTTGAGTCTGGCAGGAAACTACGTTCCAGCGGAATGGCCTTCTTCATAGAGGATCTGAAGCATTTCGGAACCAGGCATTACAGGAAAGACTGGGATGAAGAGGGGGGCGAATTACGAATTACGAATTACGAATTACGAATTACGAGTGACGAATTACGAGTGACGAATTATGAGTGACGAACAATCGAACATCGAAGTATCACAAAGGAATGAAAAATCTGAACATCATCCGACAAGCTCAGGAAAGGTCGAACATTCAAACCATCCCGGCGGAAACTTCCAACTTAGAATGACCACCACTAATTTTACACTAATCAGGCACTAACAGAAATTAAAATACAAACCTTGATGTGAGATTGATTTTGTTTCAAAAGCAAACTCACATCAAATATTCGTTAGTGTCTCTTGTTAGTGTAGGTTAGTGGTCAGAATATTTTTCCGTGTGTTTAGTGGTTAAAAGAGGAGTTCATTTTCATGTCTAATCTTTCAGGAAAAACGATCCGTGTCGGCATAGCCGGTCAGGGACGCAGCGGATACAGCATCCACGCAAACTGGCTTAAACGGTCTGGCGACCTTTTCCAGATAACCGCGGTTGCGGATCAGCTGCAGGAACGCAGGGATGATGCTCAAAAAGAGTTCGGCGCCAGGACGTATTCAGACTGGAGGGAACTTATCAAGGCCGGCGGCTTCGACCTTTTTGTCAATGCACTCCCCTCTCCTCTCCATGTCACGGCGACTATCGAAGCGCTTGAAGCAGGCTATCATGTTGTCTGCGAAAAACCCATGGCAGCAACCGTCAAGGATTTCGACCTGATGGTCGCCACCGCAAAAAAAACCGGCAAGATGCTCGCACCGTTTCAAAACAACCGGTTTCAGCCATTCTTCCAGAAAATACTAGAGATTGTCCGCTCCGGCGTGCTCGGTGAAATCATATACGTAAGAAGCTCATGGGGAAATTATGCCCGCCGCTGGGATTGGCAGACCATACAGTGCAACATGGGCGGAACGCTTTTCAATACCGGCCCGCACGCACTGGATCAGGCGCTGATGCTGTTCGGTGAAAAAGAAACTCCTTCCGTATTCTGCAAAATGGCCTGCCACAATGAAATGGGCGGAGACGCCGACGACATCTGCGCCGTTACTTTGTCCGGAAAAAAGTCACCTCAGGTGGAAGTCCTGATCAGCGGATATCTGGCCTACCCTCAGGGAGATATGTACAGCATCTCCGGCACAAGGGGCGGGCTGAAAGGAAATCCCAATTCTCTGACCTGGAAATATTATGACAAGGCCCAGGCACCAGAACAGGACTTCTGGAAGACATGGTCCGAGAAGCGGAAATACACAGGTGAAACACTCCCGTGGATTGAAAACCATTGGGAGGTTCCTGCAGAAATCGCACATGGAAACAAAAGCGGCTACACTATCCCGTCATATGAGATCGCGGTCAAAACTTTCTATGACAACATAGCATCCGCGATTCGTGACGGATCAGAGCTTCTTATCACGATCCCGCAGGTAAGACGCCAAATTGCAGTTATCGAAGAATGTCACAACCAGAACCCTATCCCACGCAAATACAAGGAATGGGTTCCCGGAAAAGGCGGAGTTGAGATCTAAAAGAATACCCGGTTATGAAAATTTTTCCGTCACGGAAAAATTAAGGAGGGAATCATGCGCCGCCGGCTTGAAGGGTGAAGACAGGACTTACATTTCATTCCATGGGATGGCCGTGATTCTTTCAGATATTTGCCGTGCCCGCGGAACCCGGCATACGATAAATCCCTTTTTGCAGCGGCGCGAATATTCATCTAGGAATACTTCAAGATGCCTTGCATCTTTCAAGGAAGGGTTTTCTGTCCATTTCACCTCTATGGGGATATCCTCTTCCGGGGACATCCATACGAAATCCACCTCGGCGCCGCTCACAGTCCTCCAGAATCCCACACCGAATCCTCTGCCTGCATATTGCGCCCTTTTATAAAGCTCTATCCCCGCCCATTCCTCAAGAAGTTTCCCTCCGAGTTCATTTAGGATATTCTTATCCGTGGAAATTTCCGCCGCCGCATTCCTGACTCCGGTATCGAAAAAGTGGAAACGGGGAGTGGTAAGAAGTCTTTTCCTGCCAGAATGTTTATAAGGATATATCCAGAATCCTATGAAAGTGTCAACAAGTATCTGATAGTAATTCTTGAGGGACGAGACGGGGATTCCAGATTCCTGGGACAACCCCGCGAGGTTGACCTGTGTCCCACTTTCAATGGCCGCAAGGCGGAGGAAAACATGAAATGCACCCACATTCCTTACAAGGCTCTCGCTTCTTATCTCCTCCTCAAGATATGTTTTGACGTATGAGTCCAAGGTTGCCTGGGCTGTCGCCTCATTTTCAAATCTCGCGACAGGAAGATTCCCAAAAATCAGGTTCCTTTCAAGAGCCATGTCAGGGAACGGCGGATGCAGTCTTTTTTTCGGAAAAGTGTCGCCGGTGGAAATACCCATGTAAGATTTCACTTCCGGAAGTGAAACAGGAAACAGATGATAAACATGGGCTCTACCCGGCAGAAGATTCGCCGAGTGCTGGAGAAGTTTTCTTGCAGAACTTCCCGTCAAGAAGAACTGAAACCTCGTCTTGTCTGCATCATATATGAATTGAAGCTCATTCAGCAGGGCCGGCACCTTCTGTATCTCGTCAATTCCAATATGAGTTATCCCCGCCGGAAGTGCCGCAAGTTCCTTTCTTAAAAGGGGGGGCTCTCTTTCAAACTGCTGACGGAGACTGCTATCCTGAAGATTGAAGACTATGGAATTTTTCACTGGCAGAATCTTTTTCATAAGAACAGTTTTCCCAGTCTGCCTCGCTCCAAAAACAATCCTGATTTTGTTCAACGAAACATCTCCCTCCAAATTTTCCTGAATATATCTGCAACAGTAGTTCATCCTGCATTATCCTTTTTCATGTTGTTGATTGTACAGTATTATTAGCATCGTATAGCAATATTATCAATATGCAGAATATAAAAAACATAAATATCAATGTCTGGAAATTGTTGATATCGCGGAGGGTATCGCCATCTGCTGCTGCTGCTATAGTTTGCTGATTATCTTAGCGGCGGTTTTTTCATAAATATTCTGCCACTCCGGC
>CAZION010000250.1:0-6791 GCA_964540865.1 uncultured Victivallis sp. | reverse complement strand
GGCAGCATTGAAGGAATGATGGGTGACAAGGTGGATTCCGGTGTTGCCGACGCCAATACTGCGGCGAAAGAGGCGCAGACACGTATCAACGCTGAGATCAGGCAGACGCTGAAGGACCGGCCGGAACTTCAGGCATCCTACGATGCAGCAGTGAAACGGCAGAAAGAAATCGAGCGGCTCAGGGCCGAAGGCAAAAAAGTGCCGCTGTCAATGATAGACAATCCGTTCCACAAAGCGTACTATAAATTCAAAGGATGGGGAGAATGAGGAAGAGAGTCTTCGGTCTTCAGTCGTCGGTCGGGAAAGAAGGGGGAAAGTGGAGGGTGAAAGGAAGAAAGTTACCGGTTATCGGAAATTTTGTAAATGAGAAAACACGAAGGACATTTCGGTATTGTGCCGGGCATTTTGCGAATTGTGAAATTCGCACTTGGAGTGCGGCAATTTATTGCCGCTTTTAACGACGGAATTTATTCCGTCCAAATACCGCGAAATAAATTTCGCGAAACAAGGCGGTAACAAGTTCCCGCACTCCAAGGTCAGGCCGAAGCGCCTGACTAAATAAGACATAGCAACGTTCCAGGCAAATCTCGGTAATTGGAGATCTAACTAATGAAAAGTCAAAACAGAAAAAAGCTGAACAATACCCTGATAGGGCTGGGTTTCATCGGGCCGAACCTTCTGGGATTCCTAGCCTTTACGCTGGTTCCGCTCGTTATCAGCATGGCGCTCGCCTTCTCGAACTGGGACATCCGCTTCCACAACATGTTCACGAAGGCCGATCTGAAATTCGTCGGGATCGACAACTTCACTCGGCTGTTCGCACATCCGGACTTCTGGAAATATTTCGGGAATACGCTGTTCCTGATGATGGGAATCCCGTTCGCGGTGGCAGGCAGCCTGGGCGCCGCATTGCTTCTCAACTCGGATTTTGCAAAGCCTAAGAAGATGCTGGTGACGCTGGCAATAGCTGGAACTGGCCTGCTCATCTCCTGCTCAATGCTTGCATTTGCCGGTGGCGGATCAGGAATGACAATGCTCGTTGCAGGACTTCTAATACTGATATTTTCCGGAGGTGTCTTGGGTGGCTCGACTTTCTACCGCACAATGTTCTATGTGCCTTACTTCACAGCGGGCGTCGCAACCTTCATCCTCTGGAAGAAACTGTATGATCCGAAGTTCGGACCTGTCAACAACTCACTTTCCCCAATCCTTGATTCGCTATCGTCGTTCGTGAACTCGCTGCCGTCAATGACTCTTCCCGCACTGTCCATCTTATGCGCCGTGTTTTCGATTCTTCTGCTTTGGTGGGGGTGTTCGGGACTCAGGCGGATGTGGCGTGACGGCGATGCCGACCTCCCGTTCCTGATTTTTGCGGAGTTCGCAATGCTGGTTCCCGGAATCGCACTGGTGCTGCTCAAAGGCGGTACGCTTCATATCGCCTACTGCATCGCCGCCTGTGTCATCGTACTGTTCAACTCGTATCTCATGTTTTCGAAGAATAGGGATTTTCCGTGCGAGTCCGGAAAGGGTGCAGGAACCGTTTTCTCCATCGGCATGGGAATCCTGGTCGCCCAGTTCACACTCCTCGGAATCGGGATTGTCCTCAATATGCTTCCCGCAATGTCGTCCGACGGGCTTGCCCCGCCTGCCTGGCTCACCGACTACAACTGGGCGAAACCGGCAATCATGATCATGGGGTTCTGGGGTGCGATCGGCTCAAACAACATGCTGCTCTATCTGGCGGGGCTGAGTAACATCCCGGTCGAACTGCACGAGGCCTCCGAGATCGACGGCGCATCCGGCATCCAGAAGTTCTGGCATGTCATCTGGCCGCAGCTCGCACCAATCACATTTTTCATATTCATCATGAGCGTGATAGGCGGACTCCAGGGCGGTTTCGAAATGGCCCGCGCGATGACTGCAGGCGGTCCGGCGGGATCAACCACCACTATAAGCTATTTCGTATATAATGAAGGCTTCAGTACGGGACGGCTCGGCTATGCTTCGGCAATAGCCTGGACGCTCTTCGCGATGGTCTTCGCCATAACAATATTTAACTTGAAATTCGGGAATAAACATGTCAATGACTAAACATCATAATTTCAATAAAATGTGCACCGGCTGGACTCTGCATGTAGTCGCTTCGCTGCTCGCGATTGGGTTGTTCCTGCCATTCGCATGGATGACGCTGACCAGCCTCAAGCCCCTCGCAGAGGTTGATTCATCGCAATGGATTCCCAGTTCGTTCCAATGGCGGAACTACATTGATGTCTTCGCCACTATACCTTTCGCCCGCTACTACGCCAACAGCCTCGTGGTCGCAGGATGCGTGACACTTCTCCAGACGTTGACCAGCGCCATGGCCGCATACGGCTTCTCTCGGCTCGAGTGGCCCGGCCGCGACAAACTCTTCTTCGCATATCTCGGCACCATGATGCTCCCCGGACTCGTCATGATGATCCCCAACTACCAGATCATGATCCAGCTCGGACTGGTGGACACATTGCCCGGACTGATTCTCCCGGCATCCTTCAGCGCCTTCGGGACATTCCTGCTCCGGCAGTTCATGCTTTCGATACCGGCCTCCCTCGACGAGGCGGCAGACATCGACGGCGCCAGCAAGTGGCGGATTTTCTGGGACATAATCCTGCCTCTGTCGAGGCCAGGACTCATCACACTGGCGATCTTCACGTTCATCGGCAACTACAACAGCTTCTTCTGGCCGTTGGTGATGATGAAGTCACAATCCAATTATACGCTCCCCATCGGGCTTCTGAGCTTCGACTCCGGCAACGCTTCGGCAATACATCTCCTGATGGCGGCAGTGACAATGTCCGTAATACCGGTAATCATAATGTTCGTCGTGCTGCAGAAATTCCTGGTGAAAGGAATACAGTTGGGAGGAGTGAAAGGTTAAGGGGAAGTTCGAAAGTTCTGGAGTTCGGAAGTGCGAAAGTTGGGGGCAGAGTGCTGAGGACGAAGGATAAGAAAGTTATCAGTGGTCAGTGGGAGAGAAGTCGTCAGTCGCCGGTCGTCAGTCGCCAGCATAAAAAAGTTATCAGTGGTCAGTTACCAGTGTTCAGTAATAAAATCGGAGTGTAAAAGCTCATAGCTCATAGTTAATAGCTGTCAGCGAACACCTATGACCTATCAGCTAAAGGATTATGACCAAATCGCGGGGAGGTTCCCCGCGGTACTTTTAGGCAAGCTGAGAAACATGTCGAAAAAAATGTATTAACATTTTAAGGGATGAAATGATAAATATAAATTTGGGTGCGCTTGAGAAATGGCGCGATCTGAAATTCGGGATGTTTATCCATTTTGGTGCCTACTCGCAGCTGGCTGGCGAGTGGCACGGAGAGAAGGTCAAGGGACTCGGCGAATGGATCCAATGTGTAAGGAAAATCCCCTCAGCGGAATATTCCGCAGTTGCCAGGAGCTTCAATCCGTGCGAATGGGATCCGGAAGCAATTGCGAGTTTGGCGGCCGATGCCGGAATGAAATACCTGGTAATTACGTCCAAGCACCACGATGGCTTCGCATTGTTCGATTCCAAGGTATCGGACTACAACATCGCAAAATCCGCCTATGGCCGCGATTTGCTCAAACCTCTGGTCGAGGCCTGCCGACGGCATGGCGTCCAGCCGGGGTTCTATTATTCGCAGGATCTTGACTGGCATGACCCAGACGGCACCGGCAATAACTGGGATTTCGCCGAGGACAGGAAGAATTTCGCAGCCTATCTTGAGCGCAAGGTCAAACCGCAGCTGACTGAACTATTGACGAATTACGGTGACTTGGCTGTAATCTGGTTTGACACCCCGATTACTCTGACTGTGGAGCAATCGAAGTCTCTTGCAGATCTAGTACATTCGCTGCAGCCGGATTGTGTTATCAATAGCCGTATAGGTCATGGGTTCGGAGACTTCACCAGCCTAGGGGACAACCAGGTGCCCGGCGGGCGTTTTGAGGGATTTGGCGAAACCGCAGGAACCATCAATGACACCTGGGGCTACAAGAACGTCGACCAGGAATGGAAGACGCCCCGTGAAGTGATAGTTCAGCTCTGCGATCTCGCATCAAAAGGTGTTAACTATCTCCTCAACATAGGGCCTGACGGGCATGGACGTGTTCCGATGGAGACGGTCGACTGTCTGCGCAACGTTGGAGATTGGTTACGTCGATGCGGCGGTGCTATTTATGGGGCTGAACCAAATCCATTTCCCATCTCATTCCCATGGGGTGGGATAACCCTCTCAGGAAATAAAATGCATCTGCTTGTGACAACAGCGGGAGTTACTGAACTCTTTATAGGAGGAGTTCTGACAAGACCGGTATCGGCCTCAATCCTCGGATACCCTGACGGTAAGATAAGTTTTTGTCACACCGATGACATCCTGCGGATTCAAATGGGGCCGTCGCCCGATCCTTATGTTTCTGTGATTGAAATCGCATTCGGGGAAAAGCCGTGTTTTGATACGCGGCTGAAACAGCTTCCTGACGGGACTGTGCTTCTGCCCGCCCACCTGGCCAAGCTCACCGTCCACGAGACGGCGGCGGCGTATCAGGAGCCCCCGAAGGATTTGCCCGAGGATGTCCGCATCCAATTCTGCAAATGGCAAATCCTCCACGGGCCGGAAAAACCGGCGCCTTGGCTTATGCAGGTGGATCCCGGCGGCTGGATATCCAACTGGAAATCCACGGCGAACCGCATTGAATGGGAATTCGGGCTGGAACAGCCTGGCGAGTTCGAGATTTGGGTGAATACGGTGTCTGGCAAATACGCACCTTGGCAGGGGGGACACCGGATCCGGATATCCGCAGGCAATACCGTTTGCGAGGGGATACTTAAAGAAGAGGTCGCCGTCAGCACACCGCGTTCGCGATACTATCCGGAGAACTCCTGCCGGATCGGCACAGTGCGCTTTGAGAAGGCAGGTTCCATAAACCTGAAAATGGACGCCTTGGAGATCATCTCCGAAAGACCGGAAGGCCTAGCGGTCAGCGAAGTCCGGATGGTGCCCAAAAAACATCACTGAAGTTTCTGAAGGATTGGTTTATTAATGAATATTTTTTGATTCGAATCAAAAAATATAGGTATAGGAATTTCAATATTGTGTATCTATGAGCGCGAATGCGCTCTTTTGGAGTGCGGCGTGTAAGCGCCGCTTTGGATTATCTTAAAGCGCTGCTGACACAGCGCACTCCGAAAGACGCTTCGCGTCAAAAGAAAAAGTTGCGGCCTTTAGCCGCATAATTGAAATGGAAGACAAATGAAAAAGATAAAAGCAGTTTTGATGGCGGACAATGTTCCGTTTTACGACGGAGACATTGTCGAGTATGTATATGGGGCGGAACGGGTCAATAAGATCCGTGAAATATCTGACCTTCATCCAGAGAGGATCACCTCTAAAAACTTGGAAGAAGAATTGCCAAAGTTAAATGAAACGGAAGCGATCTTCTCCTGCTGGGGAATGCCGAAACTGACAACAGCGCAGATTGAACGCATGCCAAAACTCAAGGCTGTGTTCTACGCAGGCGGCTCAGTCAACGGTTTTGCCGGGTCTTATATTGAACGTGGAATTGCCGTATGCAACGCCGTCGATGCGAACGCCATCCCTGTCGCGGAATTCTGTCTGGCGCAGATTCTGCTCGCCTGTAAAGGGGTCTACCATAATTCGCAGCTTTGCCGGAGAGGGCCTTGGAAGCAAAGCGAAATGCCTGTTGGCCGGGGTGTCTATGGTGAGACTGTCGCTCTTGTCGGCATCGGTGCGATCAGCCGTCACCTGCTCCGCCTTCTCAAACCGTTCAATCTGCGCATCATAGCTGTAAGCGGCTATCTGTCCAAACATCCGGAACTTGCGGCTGAAATGGGCATTGCCAAGCTTGTGACCATTGAAGAGGCATTTCAACAGGGATACGTCGTCAGCAATCATCTGCCGGACAAAGCGGAAAACAAGAAGTCTCTGACAAAGGAACACTTCGCTTCAATGCGTAAAGGTGCGACATTCATAAACACAGGACGCGGCGCCCAGGTGGATGAAGCCGGAATGATCGAGGCACTAAAGACGCGTCCCGACCTGACGGCGTTGCTAGATGTGCAGTACCCGGAACCGCCTGAAGCCGGCAGCGAACTTTACAGCTTGCCTAACGTCCACATGACCAGCCATATCGCAGGCAGTACGAATGATGAAGTCAGAAGGATGGCAGACTTTATGATCGAGGATTTTCAACGCTATTCAAACGGCGAAAAACTTAGATACGCAGTCAACCCTAATGAATTTTCCGGAAGGGCGTAAGGGAAAATTTTTCTGGGACAGAAAAATTTACCAACATGATGAAACTTGGAGAAGTCGCTGGTAGTTAGTCTCTGGTCGCTAGTCGTCAGTCGTCGGTAAATGGCTGGAATGAATCGGAGAAGCGGAGAATCGGCGAAACGGTGAATCGGAGTTGAAGATAGTTGGAGTTCAAGCTTCAGCTTGGGATTTAGGAGTTTTGTTGGAGTTTTTACCATGTCGGATGACGTGGCATAGCTTTCTTGTCCTTCGCAGCTCGCAGAGCGAAGTAGGAAGCTTGTCTTAAAAGTAGCACAGGCATCTTGCCTGTGTCTTGATTGCAAACGGAAGATATAGGCAGGTTGCCAGCGATCCGATTTTAAGTACAAACCTTGCTGTGAATTTGATTTTGCTTCAAAAGCAAATCCCCAGCAAATATTCGTTAGTGTCCTGTTAGTGTCCACTAGTTGGACACAATTTACTATTTTTTAAAGATACTGCGTACTCGATAGTTAC
>CAZION010000249.1:0-6849 GCA_964540865.1 uncultured Victivallis sp. | reverse complement strand
CGAAGCTCGAAGAGCGTAGTAGGACGCCGGAATCCATAAGAATCTGTCTCCCTTCGGGTTGCGGTTCTTTTTGGCTCAAGAAAGAATGTTCTTCTCTCAGCGTATCCATTGGATACGCCTTCCTCCTTCGCTGGGAAGCTACGGGAGGACAGGCCGTTCAGAAATTCTTTTTGAGCTTTCAAAAATCTTCTGTCCGCCTAGGCGGACCAAATGCGAATTTTTAGAGGTTCCCTTAATTTATTTCCTATGAGAACTCCAGCTCGCCGTACTCGTCGACCAGATGGTAGTTGATCGCGGAATGATGAGATGTGGAAGAATATGTCGGCTTTTTATCCGGTCTGGTGTAATCATATCTGCAGAATGAGAATCTCCATTTTGATCCAACAGCAACAGCCTTGTTCTCAACCAGCATGGAAAATGGAATTTCAACTACCACCCACCATTTTCCGGACGCTTTGTCAACTCTCACATTGCTCCGCATGACAGGAGCCCATATCTTGAACGAGTCAAGCATTTCATCAGAGGATTTGAATTTAGATTTCAATTCTTGGAAGCAGCCAAGGAACGGGAGTCGGAGCTGGAACTTCTGGTTTGTTGGCGAAACATGAATCTCATAGTATGAGTCCTGTCCGGCAGGCTTCAGGAAAATCTCAAAGACATCCCCATGCTCAATAGCAATCCTGTTGAACTCTTTCTCCGGAATCTCGTTGAAGATGTCATAATCACAGAGTTCGGCGTAAATAAATAGATGCTGATTCGTCCATGCGGCCGCAGCCTTAGCCGGGCGGAAACCATCTGTAGGCTTGTCAGTCCATCCCTGTTGGAATTCCGCGAATTCCGCATCTTTGAAAAGCGCATCTGCGGCATGCCAGTCGTTAATATCTAAAACATCGGTCTTCCTGCATATAATGCGCGGGCTCTTTTTATTCATAAGCTATGTTCTTCCTATTTCACCAGTTGATTTATCAACAGAAATCTTTTCTCTGCTTGAGAGGTTAAACGGTACCATTTCCATATGCAAAAGCTGCTACTTCGTCGTACATCGCCACGATGTTTTCCCGTCGGACATTTTGCTGGAGGGTGTGTGCCGGCGATAGGATGAACCCCTCAGGTCCAAGCTGGCATATGCGCTCGCGCGCCTCACGGCGCACACCGTCAGGCGCGCCATGGGCGAGTGTCTGCTGCGTGTCAATCGCACCATGGAAACAGAGATCCCTGCCAAATTCACGCTTTATTTTCACGGGATCCATTCCGGCGGCCGATGTCTGGAGCGGGTTTAGGACGACAACGCCATCACCGTGCATGTGCTGCGCCTGAAACAGACAGTCAATCTTAAACGTTGAAGATTGATGTGCCCTTATGCATAATGGACAAGTGTAATAAAACGCGATCCTATTATTTACTTCCCATTATTGCAACGGTCTGGCGTTTCACCAGTGTCCTTCGAAGCATTACAATCTTGTCGACAGGCCTGCGAGTAATGAATTTCTCAAGGGTTTCCGTTATTGCCTTTCCAATGGACAAGGTGTCGATTTTAATTGTGGAAAGAGGAGGGAAGGTTTCAGAGCTCCCGGCAAGGTCATCGAATCCCATTATGCTTATGTCCTCCGGGATCCTCCTGCCTGAGCTCTTTATCGCTTCCATCCCGCCTTTCGCCAGGGTGTCCGAAGCATAAATTATCGCCGTCGGAATTTTCTTTTTGGCGAGGAGCGCCCTCGTAAGCTCATAACCGGCATCGGCATCAGAATGATATTTCTTCACCATCTTGTCCTTGGACATAACCCAGCCGGGATTTACTTTGCAAGAGAACTCCTCCATAGTTTCAACAAAGCCCTGATATCTCTGCTTCAATCGCTCTTTTTCCGTTGACCAGATGACCATTCCTATTTTTTTATGCTTCAACGCAAGAAGATATTCTGTCGCTTGACGCATGGCGCATTTGTCATCGACCATGACGCAGGCGGAATTCCTATAGGCTATCTCCCTGCTATATGACACTACCGGCATATTATCCACGCCTTTTGCGAGATTCGCATAGAAGCCGTCGCAGAACTCGCCCCACACAATGCAGCCGCTGGACTTTTTCAAGCTGTCCGGGATCTGATCATCCTGCTCGGAGTGGAATTCTATCATGGACTTGTATCCATACTGGCTGAGGCTTTTGACTATCGAGAAGGAAACCTGCTGTGTCCATTCTGAGAATCCGAGCCTGTCGGCAAGTATTATAACAAAATAGATATTCTTTTCCTTCTGGATGAATTCTGTCTTCTTGGATCTTGCCGAGGGCCGGTACTCAAGCTCCGCTGCAATCCGCCTTACTTTTCCAGCAAGTTCCTTGTCTACATCATCGAAATCATTGAAAACCCTAGATATTGTTCCGATGCTTACTCCGCAGGCCTTGGCCAAATCCCTGACGGTCATTTTTTTCTTCATGGCTGAATCCTCGCATGTTTGATGGGAGGTGAAGATATCATTTTCATAAACAAATTCAAATTGTTCATGAACGATTATGCAAATATTTTTCATTTTATTCTGGTCAGGCCTTGCATTTGACTGTAATATTAAATATAATGCATAAATGTTGTTGATATCTCGTTGCCGCGTATGTTCATGAACAACTATGTGAAAAAGGAGAAAGGCGTGAAGTGGCCCAGCAAGATATTGAAAGTCATTCTAATTCTAAATTATTGGTGCAGGAATGTCTAAAACTGAATTTGAAGCCGATGTTGAATCTGCGTATGGGGATAAATCTTCAAGCGGCAAGATTTATACCAGCGAGTTTGGACGCGGAAAGTGGCGTCAGGAAGACTGGCTGATGCTCAAATGCCCGCGCTTCGACCAATCAGTTTCTTCTTGGATACAGAATGACGATCACATTGCAAACCCTGTTCCGACGGGAGCGTCTTCCGAAGAGTTGATGGGAAAATTCGCCCCGGATACTTTTGCCACGATGGTTTTAAGGCGGAAATATGCGGGCTCTGCCTCCATCAGTTCGACGATGAGTTTTGATCATCAAATGGCGCCGCTAATACTGATTGCCCCTGAATATGCCTTGGATGCTGGGGGACGACCGGAATATCGGGATCACTGGGAAATAGTAATCTACAACAAGGGGATTTGCGTCTGGCAGCATTTCTGGAAAGCCGGGCAATGTACGTGGCGTCTGGCGGCGCACTGCAAGGGCTCTTTTCATCCGCTGACACGTTACCGACTGAATGTGGATCTTGGTTTTTACCCTTCCGGAAAGGAACTCAAGATATCATGCGGCGAAACATCGTTCAGTTTTTTTGCCGATGCCCTTCCCGATTCGTATTTTGTGGGCTTGACCGCCTGCGAGGGTGTAAACCGTTTCTATGATTTAGAGATTAAATCAAACTGAAATAAATAAGGAGATAAGTCATGCCAAGAGAAGACATAGTCAGCGATTTCAGAGCCGTGCGTGAAAATAAGACACCTCGCTATATGCCATGCGTGGCGCAAAGCGAGGAGTTTGATGTGAAATGGTACGGCAAGTATGATTATGAGTCGGTCTGCCAGGATGGCGACAAGATTTTCGAGGTATGGAAAGCGGCAATCGAGGAATTCGACTACGACTGGGCCTGGGTCCAGATAGACGACTGCTTCGAGTTTGAACCGGTCGGCGTCAAATGTGTCGGCGATGGCGACATATTGCGTGCCACCTGCGGATATCTGGAGCCAGCAAGGGAAGTCCTGGAAAAACTGCCGGTGCTCGATCCGGAGAAGGATGGACGTATGCCGGAAAAGTTGAAGGCGATCCGCAAACTGCGTGATCATTTTGGCGATTCAGTGCTGGTAACCGGCTCATGCGCCGCACCGTTTTCAGCCGTCGGCCTGACCTTCAGTATTGAGGAATCAATGATGCTGATGATGACGGATCCCGATTTCCTGCACGACGCAATGGAGTATTGGAAGAAATTCTATATGCGCTACATAAAAGCCCAGGCTGACGCAGGTGCGCACGCCATCTGGCTTGGCGATTGCAATGCATTCAGTGGACTGGTTGGTGTGGACCAGTTCAATAAGAACATTTTCCAGCAGACCAGGGAATTAGTTGATTTTGCCGAGAACGAAGCCGGCGTCATGATGTGGATGCATAACAGTGAAATCTGCACACCTCACTTAAAATCGCATTCTCCCCTGAAGCTGAGTTTTGAAAGCGTTGGCCCCGGAGCCGACATTGCCGCCATGCGCTCTGCAACTCGTGGAAGCCAGCCGATTTCAGGCAATCTCGATCCGATCGAGGTTCTATGGCGTGGCACACCCGAATCCATTTCGAAGGAAGTGGAACGGATTGTCGGCATCTGCAAACCGGGAGGCGGATACATCTTCAGCACCGGCGAAATGAATCCTCGGGATATCCCGGAAAAGAACATGCACGCAATGATGCGCACCGCAAAAAAACTGGCGAAATACTGATGGAATACAAAAATACGATGGGGCTGCGCATCAGGCAGGACGCGATGCGGCCCGATGAACCGCTTAAGTTGCAGTCTTATCAATCTAGAACCGACCTGATACCTAAAGGCGGTACATATGCCTTTACCTCGGTCGCGATGCTTTCCATAGGGTCGTTTTTACTTTACTATGCATTCACAAACAATTACGAGTTGTCTGTCAAAATCACCGGTGCCGCGCTTGTTTGGTTTGGCCTTGCTGGACTTGAACGCTTTCAAAACATGTTGTCGGCGATCTGGCGCGGGCGTCGCTTGCGCAGTATATTCGGTGAATATTTCTGGACCAAGGATCACCCATGGGATCCATCTGGCAGCAGCAGCCGGGATGTTCGCGAGGTGATTATTGGGATGTTCTCGGGAATAACCTTCCTGGCTGCTTTTTCCACTCCTTTGATTCTTGCGGTCCTGGGTATTATGCCAAAGACCGCTTACATCATTGGTGCCATCAGCTTACTGGCGGGGGGATTCATCTTCTACATTGCAGGGCTCAAAGGTCTATTGCAGTACATGAAATTTGGCAGGAGCCGTCTTTTTTTCAACCGGATACCGTTCGTGCTGGGAGACTCGCTGGAAGCGAGTTTTGCTCCAGGATGCTCGATTGGACGATATGATAAGATTATGTTCTCCCTTCGCTGCATCCAGCCTCTTCATTACATTCCTCCAGTCCGGCGCAATAGCCGCCAAAGGGATAGCGATAGATTTCAATTGCTCTACGAGCAGACGTTGGAGAGCATCGACCCGGGTGAATGGTACAAGGGAGAGCCGCCGTTTGCAGTGCGATTTGAACTCCCGGAGTCCGCTCGTCCGACACAAATCAGCGAACCCGTGACAATAGCCATGACAAGGGATGGATATGAGTTGGTGGAGGGAGGCCAGATATATTGGGAGTTGGCAGTGAAGGTGGAATGCAAGGGGCTTGATTTTGATTCGTCATTTTTGGTGCCGGTCTACTCGAAGCGGCAGACTGCGGGATGAAATTCAACGAGAGGGGGGCTTGCTGTCTGGAATATTCTTCAACAGTAAGCGTATTTATTGCAAAAAAACAGCGCAATATTAAAGGAAATATAATGGATGAAGAAGTAAGACTGGAGGGAAACGTTGCGGTTGTGACTGGATGAGCCCAGGGGATGGGGTTCGCAATTGCAGAGATGTTTGCGGCTGCGGCCGCAAAATTTGGAGATGTCGGAATACTGGTCAATAATGTAGGAATATTAAGGCCGACCGGAATTGATGACATATCCTACGAAGAGTGGAAATTGCTTATGGATGTGAATCTTAACGGAGTCTTCCTTTGTTCCAAGGCGGTATTGAAGATGATGAAGAAAAATTGTTTTGGCAGGATTATCAATATGTCTTCTTCCGCAGGCCGAAGCGTGAGCACTCTTGGAGGAGCGCATTATGCAGCTTCAAAGGCAGGCGTTCTGGGATTGACCAGGGCCATGGCCAAGGAAGTCTCCTCGCACGGCATTACAGTGAATGCCATCTGTCCCGGGCTTATTGACACTGAAATGGTAAGGAAAGACTGCCACCCCGACATGATAAAGAAATATGAGGCAAGCTTTCCGCCCCGATTAGGAACCCCGAAGGAAGTTGCGCAGCTGGCATTGTTTCTCTGCAGGGATTCCTACATCACCGGGGCTTCTATTGATATAAACGGCGGAGACCTGATGATATGAAAAATAATACAGGTGATGGAATCAAGCCTATGCGGGTCGTCTGGCTTGTCTGTGCAGCGCATCAGTTCGCCCCGGACTATATTTGCCGTGTCATTGAACGCGCTGCGGAGGAAGGCGTCTCGGGGGTGGAGATCTGCTGCCCGCCGCTTGATGATTTCATCGCCTACGCCTGCGCACCAGCCCTGGCGGCTGGCGTAGATCAGGCCAGGCTCGTGGCGAACCAGGCCGATCTAGACCGCATTTGCAACACTGCCGGACGCCACGGCATCAGACTCGGCTTCTGGCACCGCGAACTTGTCGGGCCGAACGACTGGCTTGAGCGCATGCCGGAATTGCGTGCATCCGACGGACTCATCGATCTGGAAAACCCGAAGCTCTACGATCATATCCGTGCCAAGTTCAGCGAATTCTACGAGCGTTTCCCTGGAGTGGATGAACTTGTCCTGACTCTGACAGAGACGCAATATGTTGTTGCACACCGTCCATTCAGCACGACGCCCCCGGCCGAGCGCATACGCCGCGTTGTACAGGCGGTTGCGGACGTCACCGACCGTTGCGGACGGCAACTTGTCATCCGCCCGTTTTCCGCAATACGCGAGGATGAATTGTTTGTACGCGATGCCATCAATCAACTTAAAGCCCAGAATGTGTCGGTCATGTACAAGACTGAACCTTTTGACTGGAATCCGTTTTTGCCG
>CAZION010000248.1:0-6936 GCA_964540865.1 uncultured Victivallis sp. | reverse complement strand
TTTTATTTTTTGTACGCAACTTTGAAATTCCTTAACGTTAAATTAGGCGGCCAAGGGCCGCAACTCTGAATATCCAATAGCCAACACGGAATATCCAATGTCCAAGTTAAGATTTTTCTGGATTCAATTCCGATGGATATTGGAAATTGAGTGTTGGATATTGGGTGTTCAATTTTTGAAATTCCTTAACGTGGACTTAACCGCCTTCGCCGGAACTTAAGATGTTTTGACAGGATAACAGGATTCCAAAGATATTTATAGCAAATTGCATTCATCTGGAAAAGAACGCGTCAACAGTGACGCGGCTACAGCTTTGGATTATTGTAGCCATGTCACTCCGCTGACGTTCTCCTTGATTGCAATTTAGTATTTAAATCCGGCTTAATCCTGCTATCCTTTTATATCAAAATGGCTATTTAATACATGTATTTTGTTTTTTATGAAAAAAATATCTCAATCATTTTAGCTATATGGTATCACAAACGCTTGACAATGTCAAGAAAATTAATATAATACATGTATGTATAAAGGAGACTTATGGGTAGGAACGGAAAAAACACACCGCTTTACATGCATATTCACAGGAACCTTAGGGAGGAAATCCTGTCCGGCAAATATTTGCCCGGAACTATAATTCCAAGTGAAAACACGCTTTGCGGACAATATAATACCAGTCGATATACCGTCAGATCATCCCTGAAGAAACTGGAGGCTGAGGGTCTTCTAAGAAACCTGCCCGGTCGTGGATGGGAGGCAATAAAGACTGATGGAAAGACACTTAAAATAAAGAACAGAGTCCTGTCATTCATTGGAAGGGGTGACAATGAGTCAGCCCTTGCGTTCGAAGCAATCAGAAAAGCCTGCTCTCCGATATTCTCGGATATCAAATATCACATGAAATCCGTCTACCGTGGTCCCGACTGGCACGACGAGTTCATTGAAACCGAGATCAGCTCGGGAAAAACCGGAGCGGTCATAATCTTCGACGACACCCCACTGCCGGAAAAGTTCGTAAATTCCATAAAGTCCGCAAAAATCCCGATTGTCTGCATGCCGCTCAACGGTAATTTTCAATATGACAACATAGGAACCGACAATATAGCGGCTTCTGAAACAATGCTCAACTATCTTTTTGAACGCGGACACAGGAACATCATTTTTGTGACCTCGGGCGAACTGGATAAAATCCCCTCTTTCAGCCTCAGGAGGACCGGATATTCAATCACTATGGAAAAAAACGGCCTTAAACCGGAAATAATCGTCGCCAACCACAACTACTGGCAGGGGGAGGAAGAGGAAAAGCTGATCATGGACAAAATCGTTTCCATGAAATCGGAAAACAGATGTCCTTCCTGCCTGTTCTGTTCCACAAGCACTCCTGTCATTGAATTCCTGGCGATACTGAAAAGGAACTCAATGCGCGTTCCGGAAGACATGTCAATATGCAGTTTCGGATCTTCTAGGGAAATATTGCCTATTGCATCCAAATTCGGGATCTCCTCATTGACCCATATTGAAGAACAATTTGACGTGATGGGAAAAGTCGCCCTGGAAATCCTATCCATGAAAAACGAAGCGTCAATGCCGGTATCAACTATCGTACCTGTAAAATTAATTGAAGGGACCTCTGTGATACGGTTGAAAGAGTAGAATAGCTGACTCGAATGTCATTGAAACACAACAGGAGGCAATATGAATTTCAGAAAGTTTTTATCCCGTCTTATATTTTGTTCTCTGCTTTGCATTTCATATTCCGTAATCGCTTCTGACTATGTCTGGATAGAAGCCGAAAATCCAAGTTCAGTACCGAAGATCCTCCCTCCGGACGGAAAAGCCGATGACAAAGGTTTTGAAATAAAGGGCTGGGGCAATTCGCAGTTCATGTCTGAAGGCAAAGTCCTGAATATTTCCATCAGCGAGAAGGAAAATGCCAAAAGGCTGGGCAAGGACGGAGCGGTATTCGGATACGATTTTGAAGCGAAGACGGCAGGCAAATATCAGATATGGGGCCGAATAGGGTATGAATGGGTAAGATCCGACTTCGACTGGAGGATAGACAACGGCGAGTGGAAAACCCTTAAGGCATCGGAACCTACTTCCGATCTCATGCCGATAGCTGTCTGGAATGAAATAGCATGGGTGAAATTCGGTGAAACGGATCTCACGCCTGGAAAGCATACTCTTCAGATACGCCACCTTCCCCTCAGAGTATATGATTATCCCGAGGAGAAAGCCGTAAGGACACTGAACTTCTTCGACTGCTTCTGCGTATACAAGGGTGATTTCATCCCGAACGGAAAATTCAAACCTGATGAGAAATTCCTGACTGAAAAGGACAATAAGGCTGCTGAAACTGTTTTTGAGCTCAAATCCACGGAAGCTGTCGGCGAAAGGACAAAGGTGGAACTGAGCGGGCTCTGGCAGATCGCCAGATGGGACGAACAGAATGTAAAGGAAGAGGAAAGACTTACAGGGGCAGATGCACTCCCCAAGAACCTTAACGATCTTATCTGGTACGGAATAAGTTTCCCGGGAGAAAAGGACAAGGAACGTCCTGATTTCCAGTTGTGCCACAGGTTCATTGCCAGGACGAAGGTCATGGTTCCCGCGGAAATGAAGGATCGTGCGTTCATCCTCGACTTCGAATCTTTCGGCATGGTGGCAGCAGTCTTTGTGAACGGCAAAAACTGCGGATGGAGCAGGGATTGCTTCGCCGGATGGCAGTGCGACATAAGCTCCGCTGTCAAACCAGGTGAGAAAAATGACATAGCGATTGTATTCAAAGACAGTTATTATGCGATCCGCGATCTTCAGAAAGGCGCAAGGCACTATTTCAATGTACCAAAGGACGTCCTGCACACGCAGGCGATCTCCATGAAGTTCGACATGCCTGTCTGGAACGGAGATGCGTCAGGAGTGATATCACCTCTCAATCTTGTGGCAGCCGGAAAAAGCTATGTTTCTGACGTCTTTGTAAAAACTTCTGTAAAGAATAAGAATCTCGGCCTAGAAATCACCTTGAAAAACTCCTCATCCTCCCCGGCGAAAATCAAAATTGAAAATGAAATTGTACCGTGGAATACAGGAAAGGGTGGAGCAACAGAGAAAACTTTCGCCGCAAAAGAAATAACGCTCCAGCCCGGAAAAGAAGAATCCATATCCCTGTCGGAAAACTTGGCAGATCCGAAACTCTGGTGGCCCGATGAACCAAACCTCTACCAGGTGCTTACAAAACTGAGTTCAGACGGGAAAATAATTGATGTACTCAAGACGCGCTTCGGCTTCCGCGAATGGGACTGGAGCACACATCTTTTCAAGCTGAACGGCGTCAAGTGGCAGATGTGGGCCGACACAAGCGGAGAGGAGAAAAAAACTGTGAAGGAACAGCTGGAATGGTGCCGCAAAACCGGAATCAATATGACGCGGCTCTGGACTTTCAACAAACGCGGAGACATGTCCAGGAAGCAGGTACTGGACTTCTGGGATGAAAACGGGCTTCCCGTCCGTTCAAGCGGAATCTTCGACGGTGAAATGGCATCTTACGGACTGGTTGACAAGGGAGAGCCGAACAAACCCCTTTTTGACAACTGGTACAGCCAGATGCGCGCCTGGATCAAAACTGAACGCAACCACCCTTCCATATTCATCTGGTCGGTTGAAAATGAAGTCATATTCATAAATTCATGCAACCTTGGAACTCTCGACATCGTCGAGCCCGCAATCAGGAAAGGCGCTGAAATTGTTGAAAACATGGACCCGACACGTCCCACCATGGTTGACGGCGGGAGAACTCTTAAAAACCAGTCCATGCCGGTGAACGGATGTCATTATAACGACATGGCGGCCGGGGCAAGCTGGCGTGATTTTCCGGATCTCGCCTACAACAACAGGGAATTCTGGTATCGTACATTCAACAGGAATCCCGGCGTCTGGCCAATGGCTAAGAACAAACCGATTCTGCACGGTGAATGTTTTTACGCAAACGGAATGGCTCCCGCCGAGTATTCCGCACTGGACGGCGACAAGTGTTTCACCGGGCGAGCCGAGGCGAAAAACGCAAAAGGGCTCTACGGAAAAATCCTGACCGAAGGCTGGCGCTGGGATGAAGTGGCCGCATGGCACATGTGGGTTGGCTATGAATCGGATCTTACATATACCGCCATGAAACCTGTCTGCGTGCTCTGCCGTGAATGGAACTGGACTTTCGGAAGCGGTTCGGAAGTGAAACGCACCCTCAAAGTCTTCAACAGCACGCGTCTCAGCGACCCGGTAGAAGTTTCCTGGACCCTTAACGTGGACGGGAAAACTGCGAATTCCGCAAAAAAGACATTCAGTGTTCCACCCGGAGAAGCACAGCAGTTTGACATCACCCTGAAAATTCCTGCAGTTGATAAAAGGACATCCGGCGAGTTTATCATGACTTGTTCAAGGGCGGGAAAGGAAGTTTTCAGGGAAGTGAAGAACATTTCCATCATCAACCCGGATCTTTCCGCCAAACCTGAAGTTTCAAAAGCTGATCTTGCTGTCTACGATCCTTCCGGGAAAATAAAGAGCAGGCTCACAAAACGCGGCATACCGTTCACGGAGATAATTTCACTTGATAAGATTCCGCCAGCCAAAAACCTTGTCTTTGGAAAAGATTCCATACCGAAAGAAAAAGCGACAAGCGATTTCCTCCTCAAGATCGCATCTTCCGGCTCAAAAATACTTGTACTGGAACAGGTGACACCGCTGAACCAGAAGGCATTGCCTGCCGATTTTGAACTGAGTGAATTCAACGGGAGAATAGCCTTCCCGGAAGATATTACGCATCCGGTCATGGAAGGTCTCGACCAGCCCGACTTCTTCACATGGAGCGGTGACAGCGTGGTATACAGGAAACCATACAAGAAATCCACCTATGGTTCAAAATCACTTGTTCAATGCGACACCCTTCTCAATTATACCGCACTTGCCGAATGCCAGACCGGGGATGGCATAATGCTGCTGTGCCAGCTTGCAGTCGGGGAAAAACTCGATAGCGACCCTGTTGCGCAAAAGCTTTTCGACAATCTCCTGAACTATACTGTCTCATACAAGCCGATCAGGAAGGCAACTGCCGTATTTGTCCAGGACAACCAGAAATTCAAAATTATCAACAATGCAGGGATGAATTTCAGTTCCGCCCCGGATTTGATGTCAGCCCTTGACCCGAAATATGGTATTGCGATCATTGATGCGAATCCTGAAAATCTCAGGAAGCTTTCGGAATCGGCGGACAAAGTCAAGTCTTTCACCGACAACGGCGGATGGATAATGCTCTGGGGGTTGAATCCAGAAGGATTGGGAAGCTTCAACAAGATTGTCGGATTCAACCACTCCATTAGGCCTTTCCAGATGGAGAAGGTCGTGTTCTCAATGCCGCGTGATCCTCTTTCCTCTGGAATCACACTCCGCGACATAGTCATGGACTCAGGAAAGGAGATCTTCAATTTCATGTCCCTCAAATTCCCGGCCGAGGATGAATTTTCATACGTTGTAGACTATGATGAAGTCGCTCCTTTCCTGAAATTACCGTCTCCCGAGGAGCTTGGCAAGCCGAAAGATTCGGCTCAGCTCAAAGGCTGGGACCACTGGCCGCCTAACATGGTGAACGGATATACTTCAGACGACACCTGGCGCTTGTGCTATTCCATCTTACTGGACCGCGGCGACAAGACAAAATGGACCATGGAACTTCCAAAGGAGGAGGAGTTCTCAAGCTTCTCCATCATCATCAACAACATCTATCACAAGATCTCAAAGATAAACCTTTATTTCGACAATGATCCAAATCCGGCAGTTTTAGATGTGAAACCAACCCATGAAAAACAGGAGTTCAGCCTTGAAGGCAAAAAGGGCAGGAAGATAACGTTCGAAATAGCTGACTGGGAGAAAAGCGGAGCCCAGAACGTGATCGGAATAGACAATTTCTGGCTCGGAGTAAAACGTCCGGAAGCTTTCAGGAAGAATGTAAAACCCCTTCTCAATATCGGCGGACTCATGCGCTATAACATGGGCAAGGGGGGAATCCTCCTGAACCAGCTGAATCTCACCGACAAAGAGGTCAATCCCATCAACTCCGACAAGAAAGCGACTGTCGTAAAGACATTGCTGAAAAACCTTGGTGCCGATTTCGGCGGGGCAAAACAGGAGGCTGATGACTACTATGACACGGTAAGCTATCGGTACATGCCGGTGAAATTCGAGGATGGGAAGTTCAATGCATACATGAAAAAGACAGGGAACGACTTCCCATGGTTCTCCAACTGTCCCGGTGACCTTAGCGCCCTGCCGGCAGGGGAAAACAGGTTTGACGGCGTAACCTACAGCATCCTTGACTTCAAGACCTCGCCAGTACCGTCATGCATAATGCTCAGCGGGTTAGGCTCAAAAACGAAGCAGTCCGAAGTCAAAGGACTGAAGATCGGAATGAAATGCGATGCGCTTTTCTTCCTTCACACATTCAACGCCAAAGACGAACTCCTGAAACTGACGGACACTAAAAATCCGCCGGTTCTTTTCAAATACGTTGTAAACTACACCGGAGGAACGAAGGCGGAGATACCGGTCAAATGGCTTTCCGAGACAGGAAACTGGTACACGAAGAAACCCGACTCATGTTCAAATGTGTCGGCAGCATGGTCGGCGGACATACAGGATGACAAAGACGGATTCAAGTCCGTGCTGTATTCAATGAAATGGCTCAACCCCGAACCGGGCAAACAGATAGAATCCGTAGATATGGTTTATACTCCGGACAAGGATAAATGGGGAACTCCGTCCCTGCTCGCAATCACGGCAGGAACGCTGATAAAATAAGTTTAAGAACCAAACATAGGAGGTCGAAGATGAAGAAACTGTGTCTTGTCCTGATATAAGTTGACACATTAACAATGTCAAAGGAGGACAAGAAAT
>CAZION010000247.1:0-7039 GCA_964540865.1 uncultured Victivallis sp. | reverse complement strand
GAATCAGCTTACGGTAGTCCCACTTTGCAGATATCTGCGGATCAGTCTGGATTTGCTCTGAGCACCAAAGTTTTACAAGAGGATCGGCGTCAATTACAGAGTTGGGCAGGATCATTAGGATTCACACTCATTGAAATCCTTGTGGTCCTCGCGATCATCGCAATCCTCGCGCTGCTTCTTTTTCCAGCGGTCTCTTCATCTCGTAAACGTGCAGAAACGGCAAAGTGTGTCGGAAACTTGCGGAACGCTGCAGGGATGTTACAGACCTTCCTTGCAGACAACAGCGAGTATCCCTACAGCTACGTTGATAGCCATTTTCCCGAATATGCGGATGTCGGCTATCGACTTTGGACGAGCGACATTTACCCCTACCACAAGGGTCCTCAAAGCCTTGTTTGCCCGACATTCAAACGCCAACTCGGAGGTTGGGATGCGGGCGAGCGGTGGGGGCTTGACACCCCCGAAGCTCGCACCACTTATGCAATGAATTTCCACCTGGGCGGCAAGCGCATCGGAACTATAGGAAAACCATCCGCGACGCTCATGCTCGCAGAAATGTTCACGGCATACCCTCTGATAAGCGTTCAATTTGGCGGAGAATTCGGCGGCGGCCCGACCGACATCCACGAGGGAGGATCCAATTTCTTGTTCGTTGACGGTCATGTTGAGTTGCGGAAAAAGGGCGACCTTTCAGGTATTGTTTTCAACGAAGTTACCGAGGGGAATCCCGTCTACCGGTGATTTTTCCGCTCCTGAGATCCTCGGCACTAATCCTTCATTCTCCAGCAGGGGCACAGGAACTCACACATTTTATTCAGGAACTCCGCAAGGCCCTCGACGGTCGGCCGTTTCTCGCGGCGGGAAGCATGGACCCATTCGCAGCTGGATTCTGTCTGTGGCGACTTTTTCGAACGGAGCGGAGGAATGAGGCTTGAGCGATGAACCCGAAAACGTCGATTACGAAACGGGTTCCCCGTTCCGCTACAGGAAAAGACGTTTTCGGGATGAATCGACCGATTGTTCTCCCGAAATGAGCGGATCGTCACCTACCCCTGGATCGGATCCGAAGACCTATTCCGTCGGCACCCTCGACCGCCGCGCAGCAAGACGCTCTGGCTCGTGCGTGCGGATTGATCAGTGGCACGGTCCCCTGATGAAAAGGATGGCCAGCAAGCACCACGCCCACAGTTGAAGCCACGAAACGGCTTGAATATGCCAGAAACGGGAAATCTTGATATGATAAATGATATGGCAAATGCAGCGGCAGGCCTCGTGAGCCTCCACGTGCATGAAGGTTGGAAGTTCCGGGACTCTTCGGGCGGGAAATGGCGTTCGGCCACCGTGCCGGGCTCCGTGCACTCCGACCTGCTACGCCATGAGGTGATTCCCGATCCGTTCCATGGGCGCAATGAACTCGGTTTGCAGTGGATCGAGGAGGCGGATTGGGACTACCGCTGCGTGTTCACCGTCGGGTCGGAACTGCTTGGCCGCGCGAACATCGACCTTGTCTTCGAGTGCTTGGACACCGTCGCCACGGTGGTGCTGAACGGCACGGTCATCCTCCGCTCGGAGAACATGTTTCAAGGGTATCGCTTGCCTGTTCAAGGGGTGTTGCGCCGAGGGCGGAACACCCTTGAGATCCGCTTTGGGAGCGCGATGGAATACATTCGCACGAAGCGGCCGGATTTCCATGCCAAGGAATTCAACGATCCGGTGGGGGGGTGCTACCGCATTCGCAAGCAGCAGTGCCAGTTCGGTTGGGACTGGGGTCCCCGGCTGGTGACCTGCGGCATTCGCCAGCCCGTGCGTCTTGAGGCTTGGAGCGGCAACCGGATTGCCGGAGCCCGGATCGTTCAGCACCACGCGAAGGACGGCGTCACGCTGGAGGTGTTTCCGGAACTCGCATCCAAGGGAGGGCAACTTCTTGCGACCGTCACCCATGACGGAAGCATCGTGTCCACGCATCGGTCTCCTGCGTCACCGTTCAAGCTCAAGATTCCGAAACCCAAACTCTGGTGGCCGGCCGGACAGGGGGATCAGCCTCTCTATGAGGTGAAACTCGAACTGCTCGACGGCACGGGGCGTCTCCTCGATGCATGGAGCCGACGCATCGGATTGCGGACCATCACCCTGGAGAGGGGGGGCGGCGATTCGCATGACCGGAGAAAAGAAAACGCCGGTGATGATCGGTTTGGTTTTCGCGTCAACGGGCGCCTGATTTTCGCCAAGGGCGCCAACTGGATTCCGGCTCACGCTTTCGACGAGAGGCGTGAACGCGCGGACTACGAAGCGCTATTGCAATCAGCGATTGCGGCAAACATGAACATGATCCGCATCTGGGGCGGTGGAGTGTATGAGGCCTCAGCGTTTTATGACCTGTGCGATGAATTGGGACTGCTTGTTTGGCAGGACTTTATGTTTGCCTGCTGCCTCTACCCGGCGGACCGCGGGTTTCTCGACTCGGTCGAGGCGGAGGCTCGGCATCAGGTTCAGCGTTTGCGCCATCACGCCTGTCTGGCTCTTTGGTGTGGCAATAACGAGAGCATCTCCATGAATGTGGCGACGCTCGCTGCGGATGCATCACTGCGCCGAGGTTACGCCAATCTCTTTCTCAAGCTGCTGCCTGCCGTGGTGTCCAACCTTGACCCATCAACACCGTATCTGCATTCGTCGCCCGCCTACTCCCTGCCGGGCTCCAAACTCGGCAAGCAGGCCAGTCATGACGAGCATGACTGGGAGGTGTGGCATGCCCGCAAACCAGTCGAGCACTACATGGGGACCAACCATCGGTTTGTGAGTGAGTCCGGCATGCAAAGCTACCCGTCGCCTGGCGTGGCCGCCACCTTCTGCCCTCCTGAAGAGATGAATGTCTTCTCGCCGGCCTTCGAAAATCACCAGAAAAACAGCGGCGGCAACCAGATCATTCTCGATTACATTTCGCGGCGCTATCGCTTCCCCAAGGATTATCGGTCCCTCGCCTACCTCTCCCACCTCAACCAGGCCTGGTGTCTGAAAGTGGGGGTCGAGCATTTTCGCCGGCAGCAGCCGCACTGCCTCGGTGCCCTCTATTGGCAGCTCAACGACTGCTGGCCGGTAGCCTCATGGAGCAGCCTCGAGTTCGGCGGAAAGTGGAAGGCCCTCCATTATGCCGCGCGACGTTTCTTCTCCCCCTCGATGGCTTCGGTGCACGTGCATGGCGGCGAGCAGCGACTCATCGGCAACTACCGGCACCATACGACCGGTCGCGTCGATCTCTGGACGATTCATGATTTGCCGACTCCCCGTCGAGCCTCGCTCGAATGGCGACTGCTGACACTCGATGGGGAGCGACTTGATGGGGGCCGCAAGGCAGTCGTTCTGCGGCCTGGTGAATCCCGTCTCCAGGTGACCTTGGATTATGCCGCACAAGCCGCTCGCTTGGGGCATGAAAATATGGTCCTGCGCGTGCTTCTGCACGAGCATGGAAACGGCGGCGTTCTGTCCGACGAGTCCATCCTGTTCGCCCCGCCGCGTGCCGTGCCGCTCGTTCAACGTCCTCCATGCGCATCGTGGAAGCGTGTATCCCCGGGCGTCTGGTCGCTCACCCTGCGGAGCGATACTCTTCATCTGGCGGTATGGGTTGATCCTGCGAACAATGAAGCTCGGGTCTCGGACAACTTCTTCGACCTCCACGCGGGCGAGGCGGTCACGGTGCAGGTGACCTCGCCCACTGACCCGCGCACCAGCACGACGATAATGAGCCTCGTGGATTCCTATTCCGAACCGTTACCGATTTAAGAAACCAAAAAACCACCTCTCTCCCCGATTCCAAATTTCAATCCAACGCCACCCTGAAAAAGCAAAATTCCGATCAGATGAATAAGCAGATTCCTGTCAGAAATGAAACGATCCCCATGACTTCGCCCGCGGCGCTCGCGACTCCGCTTGTGGTCGAGGGGCTATCCATGATCATGCGGCTCTGGCCGCATCATCACAACGATCCGTTAATGCGCGACGAAACCCTCAACCTGTTGAAGGGCCACCGCGGCAGTTGCAACGAGGTCTGGTTCTGTTCGGAAATCGGTTTCCCCTCCCTGGAAGCCCACGCGGAATCGGCTTCCCGCATGCAGGAGGCCGCCGCCTTGTTTCGCGAAGCGGGATTCAAAACCGGCATTCAGATCGCCAATACCCTGGGTCACGGCGATGTTTTTTTGGAAATCCCGGGAGGCGATTGGCAGCGGATGGTGGGGCATGACGGCACGACGGCCTTGGCGAGCCACTGTCCCCGTGCGCAGGGGTTTCTTGACTGCCTGCGAGACATGACCGCGGCCTATGTGCGATGGCAGCCCTCGTCGTTGTGGATTGATGATGATCTTCGGATGCACCATCATTCCCCGGTTCAGTTCGGGTGTTTTTGCCCATCCTGCATCGCGCGTTTCTCCGAAATCCAAAACCGGGAATGGACCCGCGAAAGCCTTGTCAGCGCTCTGGAAACACCCGGCGGCGATCTTCGGGCGCAGTGGGTGGCATTCGGGCAGGAAAGCATGGCCGGCGTCGCATCCGTGATGGCGAGGGCGACCCATGCCGCGGCGCCCGGGTGTTTCATCGGCCTGCAGCATGCAGGTGCTGATTGGAGCCTTTACAGCGGCCGCGATTGGAATCCCGTGTTCCGCGCGATCCATGAGGCCTGTCCGCTCCCCATGGGAAGTCGGCCCGGAGGCGGTTACTATTGTGACCATTCGCCTCGGGGAGTCCTCTGGAAAGCCTTGGATCTGGCGCGGCAAGTCCGCGCCTTGCCCGCCGAGATCCAGATGGTCTGCCCTGAAATTGAGAATTTTCCCCACGCCGCTATGGGCAAGACTGCCCACGGGACAGCCATCGAGTCGGCTTGGTATCTCGCACAGAGCGATTGCAACAGCCTGTCCTACGCGCTCGTCTGCTCCGGCCACGAGGATGCCTCGTTCTACGGGTCGCAGCTTTCAGTCCTCGAAAAATGGGCGCCGTTCTTCGAGCGTTATCTCCGGGAAAACGAGGGGACGACCCCGGGCGGATTCGACCCAGTCATGGGCCACGAACACCTGAAGCGTCCCGCCCGCGACAAGGGCACTCCCATGGGCTGGGCCGAACCCTCCGTCCTCAGCTCCTACGGATTTGCAACACTGGGACTGCCGATGTGTCCCGACGGGGTCTCCCCCTGCGGGGCCGTTCTGGGCGCGGAGGCTGCGAGAGGGCTGACCGAAGCGGAAGCCCGTCACCTCCTCTCTGGCGGTGTGATTCTCGACGGCCAGGCCATCCATGCGCTCCAGGAACGCGGCTGGGGCGACTGGACGGGAGTGGCCGCGGTGCCATTTGGCCGGGGGGAGTTCTACTTCGAGCGGTTCACCGATTCCGCACTGAACGGGAGCCAGGCGAGAAAGGTCTGGCAACAGTTCGGGTTTGCCGGCCCATCCGTCGGCTTCCGCATCGAGTGCTCCCAGGCGGCGGCCCACATCCTCGGCGAGTATGTGGAGCCGACGACGCGGGCGGTTCGGGGACTCGCGACGGTTGCGGTGGAAACCCCGCTTGGCGGCCGTCTTGGCGTTCTCGGCTACAACGGATTTGAAACGAATGTGAGTTCCGCGAGGCGGGAACAGATCCTCTCGCTGGCTGACTGGGTTGCCCGGGGTCGTCTGCCCGTGATGGTGGATACCGCCGCGCAAGTAGCGGTTGCTACACGGATCACCGCCTGCGGGCTGCTTCGTAGCGTCCTCCTGATGAACCTGACCATTGACCGCACGCCGCCCCTAAGCCTGAAGCTGCGAAATATCGATGGCAACAATATCACCCTGCATCATCCCCCGGGAGGGCAGGACAGGCCACTCACGGCAAGAAATTCGGGCGATGAATGGCTTGTGGCCCTGCCCCCGATGGAGCCGTGGAGTTTGGCTTACCTCAACATCTCGTGAAAAAGCGGTCTGCGGCGGCGGCATGGGCATAGCGATGGCCATCGAACTGAAGAATGGTAACCCCAACGACCTGACCAGCCTGAAATGAAAGTGAGCCCACTGCTCCCGCTCACCACGCGGGGCGGTAATTGAGCCAAATTGGCTTTGTCGTGAGACCGTCCAGGGCTTTTTGGATCTGGTTGACCATCGCCTGGACAATCTCGCGGCTGCTGGAGGTGATCCAATCGACCGGAAAGGGGGTCAGGATCGGGGTCTCGATGTTGCCGTGGGCGACGAGCTTGAGGTCACCGGGGATGTTCACGCCGAGTTCGAGCAGGGCCAACAGGCTTCCGCGGACCGCCGTATGGGGGAAGATGAAGAGCCCGTCCGGTCGTGGGCTCCGGCTCCAGAGGGTTTTCATCGACTCGTAACCGAAGCGCTCGATACTCATCGGAGTGGAAGGAGATGGGTGGATGATCCACTCGGGGCGTGTTTCCATGCCGAGGTCGGCCGCCGCCCGGGTGAAATTCTCATAAAAACGGGTAACATCCTGGGGGTTGTTCGTTTCCGTTGCGGCCTCGGGCACCACGTTCATGATCAACGCCGGTCGGCGAACCCCGAGTTCCGCCAACCGACGGACAACATAGATCATGAGGTCGGAGTAAAGGAAATCCACCTGGCCCGGGCAGTCGCGATGCACGCTCAGCGCAGCGACAGGCACGGGAAGCGCCGTCAGCGATTTCAGGATTCCCTTTAAGGGATGGTTGGTCACGACGCCGTCGATTTCCCGCTTCCGACAGGCTTCCACCATGTTCTCCGGCAGGGACTTCGGGGATTTTCTCCCATCAATCCAGACCTTCAATTCCGCATTTTTCTTTTCGAGCATGAGGGCCAACTCGATCTGCAGCGAGACCATGAAGTCCCGGTCACTGGCAAAGATCGAGCCGATGTTCTCATAGAAGCCCAATCGCTGGATCTTCCGATGGCCATCGAGCACGAAGGTGCCGCGCTTTTGGCGCCGATCCAGAAGCCCCTCCTTGACCAAAGGATCAAGGCCGAGTTGGACAGTGTTGGGAACGACACCCCAGGCCGCGGCCAACGTCTTGGTCGATGGAATGCGGGTATCGCGGGGTAGG
>CAZION010000246.1:0-7052 GCA_964540865.1 uncultured Victivallis sp. | reverse complement strand
TTTTGCCTTACCAGGTGGTTTTGGAGTTTGTTCGGTTGTAGGTTGGGTTGGGGGGGGAAGGCCGACCCCGCGGCGAACGCGATCTTCACCGGATTCGCGCGGTTTTGCGAAGCCGCTGACAGGCGTGATGCTAAGCGCTTACAGCCAATATCCGAACCGTTTCGTCAACGGCAAACCGGTCGTCCGCGTGACGCCGGATGCCGCTTGGATCAACCCGCCGATGGTCGAGCGGGTGGTCGCCGTTCCGAGCTAAACTCGGGCGGCGATGTGTCTCAAACTTGTTGACAGGTTCCGCCCGGGGGCCGACCGGATGTTCGTCAAGGTGTCCGTGCGCAGCGGAATCCCCAACCGGGCCAATTCGGATCTGCATACGCCCGTCTCGATGTGGCGAACAACTTGTCGCTGCCGCAAGCGCCACCCCTGACTATCCGCTCGCCGACGTTCGCGGGCGGGCCTTGCGGATTCGTGAGGGGAGAGACGGCGTAGTACTCGTATCCCCACCAGTCCGCCACCAGTTCGGGGGTATTGCCAATGACGTGGTAGAGCCCGAATCCGTTCTTGCCGCTCCCTGTGCCGACCGGCATGGACAAGCCTGTGCCGCAGCATGGGCTCGTGCCGACGTCCATGTTGGCGGTGTTGGCCTGTCCTGGCGTGCAGGTAGGGGGCTCGTCACCCCACGGAAACCGCTTGCCTTCGAGACCGCCCCGTGCCGCCTTCTCCCACTCCGCCTCCGTGGGCAGCCGACGGCCCGCCCACTGGCAGAACGCAAACGCCTGGTGCCACGCCACCGTGTTGACCGGATGTTGCTCGCGTCCAGGCTTGCCCCAATTGATTGCGGCGTTGCCGTCCTCCACCCACGGCGCCCCGCACTTGCCGGCCGCCACGCACTGCTGGTATCGGGCAACGGTGACCTCGTACGCGTCGACGAAGAACGCATCGAGGTACACCTCGTGCTGGGGCTTCTCGGAGCCGTCGCACCCGAGGTCCGACGGCACGCATCCCATCCAGAACTTCCCTGCCGGCACCAGCACCATGTCGGGCGGCGGCGGCCCGCACTCACCTTTGTCGCACATCCAGCCGCCAGCGCACGCCTTGCGCGGCCCGGGCTTGCACGTGGCCGACTGGCAAACGTCGGCCTCGGTGCATGTGTCGCCGTCTTCGCAGGGCGCGCCGTCGGCGGTCACGCTCGCCGGCTGGCACTTCCCCGCCTTGCACGCGTCGCCCACCGTGCAGGCGTTGTAGTTGAGGCAAGGCGTCCCGTCGGGCAGCGGCGGATGGATGCAACCGCCCGTCGCTGGGTCACAGGTATCGAGCGTGCACGGCTCGCTGTCACCGCATGGCTTGCTCTTGCTCGCCAGGCAGACCCCGCCCGAGCACGTGTCCGACTTCGTGCAGGGGTTGCCGTCGTCGCAGAAGTCGCTGTTCGGCGTGGAGTAGCACCCGGTCTTGGGGTCGCAGTCGTCCGTCGTGCACTGGTTGCCGTCGTCGCACCCGATCCCGGTTCCCAGGCATTGGCCCTTGCCATGGCATACGTCGTCATGGGTGCAAACGCTCTGGTCGTCACAGGGCACGCCGTACCCGACGGACGTGTGCGTGCAGGCGCCGGTTGCAGGCTTGCACGCGTCGTTCGTGCACGGATTCCCGTCGTCGCACTGCGGCGCCGACGGGTGGAAGCAGGCGGCAGAGGTCGGCTCGCACATGTCGGCGGTGCAGGCGTCGCCGTCGCCGCAATCCTTGGCCGGGCCGGGAGTGCACGTGCCGGCAGCGCAGACGTCGCCACCCGTGCACGCGTTGCCGTCATCGCAGGGCGCCGCGTTGCCCGTGTGGGTGCAGCCCGCAGCAGGGTCGCAGCCGTCGTCCGTGCAGGGGTTGTCATCCTCGCACGACACCCCAACGCCGACGCAGGCGGCGTTCGTGCAAGTGTCGTCGGTCGTGCACAGGGTGCCATCGGAGCATGCCTCGCCTGCGCAATTCCCGCCGCACCCGTCGTCGCAGCTCGAGCCGTCGCAGGCTGGCAGGCAGACCGGGGTGTCCAGCTGCAGCGTGTCGGTGTCGGGCGTCTCGGCCGCGTCGACTTGGGTGTCCACTGCCGTAACCTCGGACGTGTCCTCGTTGTCTGATGCCGTGCCGTCGGGGATGTCGTCGATCCGGGTCTCTGCGCCGAGATCCGTGTCGAAACCGATGGGCGGCCCGCCGACTTGCTCGTCTGCGAAGGGGGCGCAGCTGAGTGTCGAGCAGGTGCCGACTAGCAGAGCCGTTCGAAGCAGCCAGATACCTCGCATCGCAGGCTCTCCCTCTCGGATGGCGTCGCCTCAGCAAGGCTGAGCGGGGCATTGCTCACGACGAGAAGGTCCCGACGTACCACGCGAGTCCGAAGTAGGTACTGGTCGAATACCAATCGTAGACCTTGATGCGAATTCGGTAGGAACGGTCCTTGACGAGGGGGATCTCCAGGAATTCGTATGTATTGTACGACGACTCCGAGTAGTAGTATGTCGACACGCCATCCCAGACTTCGAGATCCAAGTCAGCATCCATTCCGCTGGATTCGCACTCACCCTCTTCTGGATCTGAGCACGTTGCGTGCCCATCCCACACGAGGACGATCCTGGCCTTCTGCCCTTCCTGGTCCGTTGTCAGCCGATATTCCCGCTTCTGGGCCTCACCCTCAAACCACGGCAAGTCGTAGAAGTCTGCTTCCGGTGTCGTCGAAGAGTCCAGGCTGGACATGGCATACCCTTTGCTCCATCCGGCGGTGGCCGTGCCGTTGTATTGGTGGTGGTTCGAATTAGCGAGATCCACCGCGAATTCTCCGTTCACCTCGCCAGCCCCGTCCCGGTGATCGGTCGGAAGCCCGAGTTTTGTCAGCCTGCCGCCATTCACATTCTTGTCGGCCGTCGCGATAAGGATTGCCCGGACCGCCTCAGACCACCCGGCGAGTCCGCCGTTCTCTTCCAGCATCTGGGCAGCGATGCCGCTTACAATGGGCGCCGCGAAACTGGTTCCGTTGCCGCAGTCGATGCCATCCGCGGTGATCGCTTGGCCTGGCGCAACCAACTGTGGCAGCTCTCGGTCGTACAAGAGGTTTGCGGAACTCGTGAAGCAAGCGATGTTGTCATCGTTCCGGGTGGTTGTCCCACAGTCGTTCGCCGCGCCGACGTTCAACATGTTCCAGCCCGTGCATGTGGTCCCGTCGATCGTACCACTGCCACAACTGGTCCCGCAGCTCACTGCGCTGATGTCCGAGTTTCCTGCCGCGGCGACGATGAGTGGGTAGTTTGGACCCTGCTTGACCCAGTAGTCCGCGAGCCGATTGTCCATGGCGGAGCAGGTTTCACTCCAGTTCCAGATCGCTGTGTTCGAATCATCGCACCACGCCATCGATGGCCCGTGGTTCGCGCCATCGCACGCTCGCGAATCCGCATAGTAGAGGTATGCGTCCTTTGCGGTGCCGTAAGGCGACGACGATGAGTTGATGACGCCGGCGACGCAACGACCGTGCTCATCGGCATCTTCCGTTCCGGTGCCGCAGTAGGTGGCCTCCAGGCCGGGATTACCCTGAGACGATGCCAAGTTGTTCGGGGACTCGTACAGCTCTGGTTGCGGAATGCACACCTTCACACCGGCACCCGTGCAAGCCTCCTCGTATGGATAGCACAGCGCAGCGTCGGCCCTTGAAGCAGCCACGTAGGCCGTCCACTGGTGTGCGTTCTTGGTTGCGAGAGTGAGGCTCGCAATCGACCGTTCCTTCGCCAACTCGATGATCTGATTTGGCATCAACTCCGCGAACCCTGCCGGTGCGCCTTGGACAAAGCGAAACGAAGGGAGTCCGCGCTCGCCTGCTACCTGCCCAAGCCGCCGCTTCACGACATCGTGACGTGCCAAGTTCCGCGCGCGGACGGCAAGGCGCTGTTCATGAGATGTCGACTCTTTCGCTGGGTACTCCTCCACGGTGCGGAGCCAGATGTCGACGGGCAGGGGCCGGCCGTCGCCTGCCGCCACAATCGCATCCCACAAGTCGGGCTGGATGGCACCGAAGTCGGCGTAGTTGGCTTTGGCTTCCGTCTGGTGCAGGACCCGCCCGCAATCGGCGAGGGCCAGCCCCGACTCGTCGAAGCAGAGACGACCGCTCGTCGCCGGCAGCATCCGGGTCTTGAAGCGGTACACAGTGTGACCGGTCTTCGGAAGTGCTTCGGCGGTGACCGCCACGAACTTGGCACCCTCGAGCGCGGCAGCCCAGCAGGATTGCTGAACCGCGGTCGGCACCGTCTCCCAGGGAACGCCGGCAGCGGAGCCGCCTGTTGCCTGCGCGGTGAGGAGGACGGTGGTGAAGATGAAGATGATGATGGGCGCGGGGCGTGAGAGCTTCGACATGACGATCTCCTTGCATCAGTCGACTGTCTACCGGCGCTTCAACTTGGACGTAGGAGGGACACTCGCGCGTCGCCCACCGCCAGACCGACCCGAAGTGAGCACATCCCAAGCTTCCGAGTGTGAGCCTACGCCGCCAGATCCGCCCCGTCAATGTCTCGATGGCATAGATCCAATGTATGCCACACCTGCCAACGCGGCGGGTGGTTGCGGGGCTGGTCCGCCATCACCCCCCACCCCCCCGAATCGCCTCACCAACCGCCGCGAAGTCCGCGTGTACCCGCGCCCGATCCAGCGGGCGGCCGCCCGCCCTCGACCGCAGCCTCCCACGCCAACGCCCGCTCGACCGCCTGCTGCAACGCCTCGGCCCCCGACAGGTCGCGCTGTCCTCGCCCGCGCCGCTATCCTGTCCAAGGGACTTGTTGATGGCCCAGTGGCCACGACTCAGCGAAATGGCCGAGTGCATCGACTCCCAGCTTGCAGTCTTCTCGGTTTGCGCCGTTCAAACGCTTGCACGGGACACTCAACCACGCAACATCAGGTCACAAAAGCCTCGGAATCAGCCTTTCGGCCGTCACCATTCCCAAGGCCTCCGCTCAGTCCATCGAAGAGAGTGTGTGGCGGCCGGCGCGACAGCCTGCCCTGAGCCTGTCGAAGGGTCATCGCGGCGATCCCACCCCGTCCCCTCGTGTGCAGGATCCTGACCGACCTGCGTTTGCCCACTACCGTGGTGACCCGGCGACCGATCGCGTCCACCAGCAACGCCTTGTCCTCCACCTGCCACAGCCGCGGGGCGCGCGCGAGCTGCGGCCTCTTGGGGGCACGCCGTTGGGTATCGCTTCGAATTAGGGCGCCGATCGCGCGCAGCGAAAACCAATCTGCCACGACCGAAAGCTGGGGCCGCCGCCGTCGTTGTGCCGAGACGCCCGGAGGTCTTGCGGCTTATGGCTGAAGTCGCCGCCGCGGGTGACACGCCCACATCCCTCGTCGAAGCTGGGGCCGGTGGGGTTCGTCACCGAGCCAAGCGGGTACTTTCCCCAACAATCGAAGACCCATTCGTCGGCGTTGCCGGCCATGTCGAACATGCCGTAACCGTTGGGCATCCCTGTCCGGACCGGCGCCGTGGTCCCCGAGCCGCAGCCCGATTCGGTCACCCAGCCGCCGCCGCCCTCCCGATAGATTGTCGAATTCGGCTTACCCGGCGCGCAGGTCGGCGGCTCACTTCCCCAAGGGTACAGCTTGCCCGGTAGCCCGCCGCGAGCTGCCCGCTCCCACTCGGCTTCGGTCGGCAGGCGCCCACCAGCCCAGGCACAGTAGGCCTGTGCTTGCGACCATGTCACCTCGTTGACGGGATGCTCCGCGCGTCCGGGTTTGCCCCAGTTCACTTGCGGCACGTCCAAGTTGTAGGGCCATGAGCACGCGTCCTGATCCACGCAGGCCTTGTACTGCGCGACTGTCACCTCGTGCACGTCGATCGCGTATGCATCAAGCGTCACCTTGTGCTGCGGCTTCTCGTTTGGATCACAGTCCGCATCACCAGGCACACACCCCATCAAGAAGCTGCCGGCCGGTAAAAGCACCATTGCCGAGGCGACCGCGACGCAGGCTCCGTTGACGCACCCCTTGCCGCCCCCGCACGCCTTCTGCACTCCAGGCTGGCACATACCGCCCACGCAAGTGTCCACCTCGGTGCACGGGTTGCCGTCATCGCAATCCATGGCCTTGCCCGCCACACACACACCGTCGACGCACATGTCGCCCGTCGTGCAGGAGTTTCCATCGGAGCATGAGAGCGTGTTCGGCGCGTGCTTGCATCCGCTCGTCGGCTCGCAGGAATCTGCCGTGCAGACGTTGCCGTCGTCGCAGGGCGCGTCCCCCCCCCGGGACGCACGCCCCGTCTTGACACGCGTCGCCCTGCGTGCAGGCGTTTCCGTCCTCACAGGGGCCTGTCACGCTGGAGTGCGCGCAACCGGCCAGGGCGTCGCAGACGTCCCCGGTACAGGGGTTTGAGTCGTCGCAGGCATCGGCGCCCAGGCAGGTGCCTGCCGTGCACGTATCCAGTGCAGTACAAGCGGAGCTGTCGTCGCACGGCAGCCCGTTGCACACCCCGCCGCAACCGTCTTGGCACCCAGCGCCGTCACAATGCGGTGTGCACACTGGGAGTTCGGGCGTGTCGAAGTCTGCGGCGTCGGGTGGCGTCGGCGCGCCGTCGTCGGAGTCCGATGGATCGCCGAGTTCGCTGGGAGCGTCCACCGTCGCGTCCGGGGGGCCGACCGGTCCCGCCACCGTCTCGTCCTCGAACACGCGGCATCCCACGCAGGCGAGAGCGAGAAGGACCAAGTTGGTTGCAAAGGAGACGGGGCATTGCATGGGGGCACCATGAGTCGGTCTCGATACTGTGGCCGAGCCTACCCGGGATTGGTGGTGCAGGGCGAGGTCGCGCCATCGTGCCATTTGGGCTCCCTCCGCCTGACTGGCCCGGCGACGCTTGCGCCAGCCAGACGGGGCCTGCAACGCATATGGCGGCGCAATGGAGGCTGTGGGCGGGTCAGAGATCATCGAAGTTGTCGATCTTCCACGCGAGCCCGAAGTACGTCTGCGTGATCCCCTGTCGCCAACTGGCCACGTGTCAGCGGCGCGCAATAACCGCCGCAATCCGGTGAAGTCCGCATTGGCCGCCA
>CAZION010000245.1:0-7129 GCA_964540865.1 uncultured Victivallis sp. | reverse complement strand
CCGAGATCGGCGCTTCCTGATTCAATAAAACTGCTTATTATCTTTCCGGTAAACTTCCCGGCTTTTTCGGCGGGAATTTCAATCACAGGCTCGGATAGCTTCCCGTTCCGCAGATCCGCACCGGTATAGACTTTCAGGAAAGGCTGCAAATTACCGTCAACGCTCTTTTTCATACCTTGGAATCCAAGAACCGCCGACGGATGCGCTCCGCAGGCGTTCGGACATCCGGAAATCCTGATTGAATCCAGAATAACCGGCATAAGCTCCGCTCTTCTCCCGGGATATTTTGCGAACAGTGCATCTAGTTCTTCGGCGATTATTTTTGATATTGATTGAGAATCTAGGATTCCTATTTTGCAGACGGTCGCACCTATACAGCATGTGAGAAGCCCCTTGAAGGAATCTCCGGAAAAATTCAAGTTTTTCAGATTGCCGTTCAACGCAGCGGCTGAATTACGGCTTGCCGGAATGTAAATATCCTGGCTTTGCGAAATTCGCATATAAACGCATCCCGCTTCGCAGGCTGCATGACAGATTTCTTCGAAATCTGAAAGGGAAAGATTTCCGTTTGGAATGAGGCATCTTACCAATGATAAAGTTGTCACCGGTTCCACATTTATATCTTTGTAACTTTTATTGATATCTTGAGCGTTCCGCTCAAAATATTCAAGAAAAGTTTTCTTGAATTCAGCATCGCCGACCCTAGCCGCATAGTGCCTGAGCCTAGCCTTGGCGCGGTTTGTCCTATCACCATGATCATGAAAAAGTTCCAGCAACGCATTTACGCTTCTCAGGAGATCCTTTTCCGGAAGGAAGTCGAAGAGTTTTATCCCAATCATGCTTTCACGCCCCATTCCGCCGCCACCATAGACAGTGAACCCTTTTCGACCGTCTACTATTTTCGCAATAAATCCGAGATCCTGCAGGACAGCCAGGGAAGAGTCTTTCCCACAGCATGAGAATCCTATCTTCAGCTTTCTTGGAAGCTGAAATGATTTCTCCTGTTCCATTAGGAATTCATCTGCGGCTTTCGCATAAGGTTGAACATCAAATACCGAATCGGATAAAAAACCGCTGTGCGGACATGCCGTTGTATTCCTATATGTGTCTCCGCCCCCGCCGCGGCAGGGAATTCCGTTTTCCGTCAGGGATTTTACAATAGGATGAAGTTTTTCAACCGGAACATCCTGCAACTGGATGTCCTGACGCGTAGTCAGATGGATATATCCGACATTGTTCGCCTTTGCGGTTTCAGAGATTGTTTTCGCATCTGAAAGAGTTAAATGTCCACCGGTTATCCTTATCCTGAACATGAACTTCCCGTTGCTCTGTTCGTAGATTCCAATCGGAGCTGTTATCTTTTTAAATTCGGCGGAATTTATTTTCCCTGAAACAAATTCCCCGGTTTTCAATCGTATGAGTTCATATTTATCTGTCCAGAATGTCTTATCCATATCTTTCTCCTAGTTTATAAATTTTTCCCGTTTCGGGGAAAATTCATATGCAGTAGCTCGGGATTATGTCCGATTCCGTAAGCAGTTGCATGGTTTTCGCAGTCGCCTCCTCCATCGGCTGGTTGACCGGCAGATTCAGATCCGTTTTGAATTTTGTAAAATAGTTTTCCCCGACATTGACTACAAGTATTTCGTTCGGATAATTCAGGAGTTTCAGTTTCTCGAGGTCATATTCGTCGGCATCGTCGACGGACGTGATGAATATCAGACCCGCATCCGTCATTATCCTCGCAAGTTCACCGATTCTCCGGATATGCTCGTCCCTGTCCTGGAATACCGTTTTCATGTCGGAATCAAGACCGCCGATGAGATTTGTCATTCCAAGGAAGTAACTGTTGAGGTGCAGATTGAAAAGGCGCTGTTCAAGTGTTTTTGCAATCTCCCTTTTTCCTGTTCCCTTGTCTCCGGTGAAGAGGACGAATTTGCCCCTGTGATGATTTCTGGCGGCGCGCGATGCCGCGTCTATGAAACCGCGTTCCCAAGAGTATTCCCTCTTTTCTATGTGTTCACGCAGGAGCGATTTGTCCTCATCGGCTTTTCCGGTCACAATGCCGCCGCCGGCGATTTCATAATTGTCTATGATGACGAATCTGCCGGTGTTTTCAATGTCGCTTATCAAATCAAAGGCAATCGGCTTTGACGTTTCAATCACGCATTCCCCGACATCGTGCCGGTCGAGCTGCTGCTTCCCTTTAACAGAAGTGAGCTCCGACGCGTCAAGCACATTTAAAATTTCAACCAGCTCGGCGTTAGCCCGGGCGGCAGCCAGCTTGAGCCTGTATTTCCTGCCTTTTATGAACGGCGCCCTTCCCATCCAGAATATATTGACTTTCAATCTGGAGCCAACCATCGGGGGAGTTTCGCTTTTCTTGCACATGATATCGCCGGGATTCGCGTAAATCTGTGTTGTCAGAGTGAATCCTGTCGCGTGAGGCGCCCCGATTTCATTGCGCGGAGGATTGTTGAAGCCCTCGATTGATTTAATCACGGATTCCTTTCCGGACGGCAGGAATGCGACTTCGTCTCCGACCTTGATGCCACCCGTTTCAATGGAACCTGCCACTATGCGACGCTCATCGTCCTGTTCAGTGAATTTGTAGATGTCCTGAACCGGCATCCTGAACGCTTTTTCGGCATTGTTCGGCTTGAGCTCGAAAGTTTCCAGCTGTTCGAGAACTGATGGCCCCTTGAACCACGGGATATTCTCCGAGCCTCCGACAATGTTGTCGCCGAATCTTCCGCTTGCGGGAATAAAACTTGTGGCCGTGACCCCGATGTTGCTGAGGAATTCAGAGTAATCGCTCACAATATTTTCATATACTTCTTTCTTATAATCCGCAAGATCAAACTTGTTTATTATCACGGCAACCTGACGGATCCCGAGCATGCTCAGAATATAGCCGTGCCGTTTTGAATTTTCCTGGATGCCCTCATGGGCGTCAATCACGAGAAGCGCCGCATCCGCACGGGCCGCGCCAGTCACCATGTTTTTCAAAAATTCAATATGTCCCGGCGCGTCAATTATCATGTAATTGCGTCTCGGGGTCTTGAAGAAGCACCGCGCCATGTCAATCGTTATCCCCTGACGCTGCTCGTTTTTAAGTGCGTCCAGGAGAAACGCATATTCAAACGGCTTTGAATTGCGGCGGCAGTTCTCCTTCACCTGCTCGAGCTTCCCGTTCGGAAGTGACCCGGTATCCGCAAGGAGTCGTCCGATAATCGTGCTCTTCCCGTGGTCGACATGACCTACTATCACTATCTTCAATAAATTATTTGTTTCCATTTTTCATCCTTTTCCTGTGTTGAGTTATAAAAAATTTCGTCTGAAATTTCTTATCACATGTATCCTTCCCGCCTCAGTGTTTCCAGTCCGCCGCCGTCATCCTTGTCCTGGGCCCTTCCGGAACGTTCTGCTATATTCGCAAATTTCCCGCTTTTAAGTTCGATGATTATCTCTTTTACGTTTTTAGCGGTGGACTCCACCGGCGTTGTGCACGGATAACATCCCAGAGAACGGTATCTTTGCCCTTTGCCATTGTCGAAATAAAGTGATGTTATAGGAATGTTCTCCTTCTCTATGTATTCCCAGATATTGAGTTCTGTCCAGTCAAGCAGAGGATGAACCCTGATATGCGTGCCCGGCGCGAAGTCGGTCTTGTACTGGTTCCATAGTTCAGGTGGCTGGTCGTCGACGTTCCAGTCGCTCTGCTTGTCGCGTGGAGAGAAATAGCGCTCCTTGGAACGGCTTCCCTCCTCGTCCGCACGCACCCCGACAATTACACCGGTATAGGCCTCCTTGTTTGCATCAGGTTCGAATTTTCCTGCGCCGTGATTCAACCTGTAACGCGGCCATTCTCCCGAAAGAGTGTGTTTTAGAGCTTCACTTTTAAGGCTTTTGCAGCAGGTCAGACGGTCAACTTTACCATCGGGAAATGTGAGTCCCCGTTCAAGAACCGGCTTGTTCTGCCCGACAAGCAGATTGAGCTTCCATTCCAGTGCGATACTATTCCTGTAATCAATCATCTCGGGAATCTTGAACGCCGTGTCAATGTGCATGAGGGGAAAGGGGACATGGCCGAAAAACGCCTTCCTCGCAAGCCAGAGCAGGACAGTGCTGTCCTTTCCTATTGACCATAGCATGACAAGACTTTTAAACTCCCTGTACGCTTCGCGTAAAATATGCACACTCTGTGATTCAAGAGCTTCGAGATGATCCATTTTTTTAATCCTTTCTTAAGTCGCTAGTTGTTGGTCGTCAGTCGGCAGTTTTTCCGAATGCCGTCGACCGAAGACAGGCGACTATTTGTTTTTCCGTTCCAGTTTTCCGTCCACAACATGAAGGCCGCATTCCTTTTTCTCCGGTTCCTCCCACCACCATCTGCCTGCCCGTGGATGTTCGCCCGGCTTTACGGCTCTTGTGCAGGGAGCACATCCGATGCTCGGATATCCCTCCCCGTGAAGTTTATTACAGGGAACATTATTTTCCCTAATATAATTCCAGACATCCTTTTCGCTCCAGTCGGCAAGCGGATTCAGCTTTAACAGGGAGAAATTTTCATCCAACCCGATTTTTTCCACTTCAGTCCGCGTGACGCTCTGTTCCCTGCGAAGTCCGCAGATCCAGGCGTCAAGCGTTGAAAGGATTTTCCTCAAAGGCTTGATTTTGCGAACTTCGCAGCAGAGTTTTCTTTTCTCAATGCTTTCATAAAACAGATTCGGCCCGAATGAGTTTTCCATCTCCGCCACATCCTTTGATTCCGGGAAAAGCACTTCGTATTTCATATTGTATTTCCTCATGGTTTCGGAAATGACATCATATGTTTCCTGCGGAAGTCGTCCGGTATCCAGAGTGAAAATCCTTGCCGAAGGATTCATTTTCAGAATCATATCGGTAAGAACCTGATCTTCCGCCCCGAGACTTGATGACAGGGCGATTTTGCCAGTCCCGAAAAAACCCAAACCCCATATTATTATTTCCCGGGGAGTCTTCCCTTCAAAATCTTTTTTAAGCTTTTCAATATCTTCTTTGCTTATCATGATATTCCCTTATAAAAACTTTTTGTGTGTTTTTAATTTCAAGTCTTATAACTCTCGCATTTCCGAACTCTGTGCCTCTGCAACTCATTAAATATTGTATTCCGTTTCCTTCGGTACAACCCGTCCGAATTTAATCCTGTTCCATAATCTTTCATGGAAATAGTAAAGGAACATTTTAGTGAACACCTCTACGAAACCGATTGAAATTGCAAAAGCCAGTTTTCCAGTTATAAGCCAGGCAATAAGCATAGTATCTATGGTCCCGAGAGTTCGCCATGACACCGCCTTTGCAACGCTTCTCCAATGTTTATCCACCATATAATCCATCCATATCTTATTGTCAAATCTTACTTATTATGCCTCTTTAAATGATAATACTATAGCAAGTATATCGACAAAGTAAACAATCAAATCGTAAAAAAGAACAAAATAGTTGCAAGTGGTTTAATGCCAACACGATTAGTAAATATTCAATGAAGTATGGTCTTCATTGAATATTTACATCGATTAAATCCTAGTCTTTCCGGCTACGGCTTTCCCGTCGGAATCTAAAACAACAACTTCAATATTGGAATTTCCCGTCCAGTCCAGAAAATTCCCAAGCGCTTTTCCCGCAAGTTCATTCATCTTCTTCAATGCCGCATCGGGCTTGATGAAATCCATTATCTCCCTTACTGTTGCGGAGCCTTTGATTTTTTCAACGGTCCGTCCGCTGAAGCCAAGGTTTTCTGCGAATTTCGCAAGACCGCCGAACCGCTGATTGACGTTATGGGCATGCGTGTTCCTGTGAACCTCCGCGTATTTGAGGAACTTTCCAGGCATGCAGGCGATTGTAATTTTGGCGAAGCCGAGAGAGGAGGCGAATTTCAGTGCCGGATTTATGAGATCCCCTACCCGTATTATGCCGAGCTCCGGAATTTCAGGATACATTTTCCGGACGGCTTTCACAGTAGTGCCTCCCACACAGAGGACAATCTGCCTGATTCCCTCCTTTCCGGCTCCATTCAGAAGAATTTTGACGGTGTCCAGGTGCGCCTTATTGGAGTACGGGAGAACTATGCCGCTTGTCCCGAGAATGGATATTCCGCCTTTGATTCCAATAGTGGGACTGAGTGTTTTTTTCGCAAACGCCTCTCCGTTTTTCACGGAAATCTCCAGCAGGAAAAGTCCGTTCGTCCTGTATTTGCATGACAGGATATTATCGGCCAGCATTTTTCTGGGCACTGGGTAGATCGCCCATTTCCCCTCGGGAACAGGCAGTCCTTTCCCTGCAACCAGGCCAACTCCTTTCCCTCCCCTTATGACAAATGCGGAATCCAGAATATCAGCGGTGAAATCCCTCGTTGTGATATTACGCGCGAGCAGTGGCGATATTTTTACGGTTATCAGCATCTTGTGGGTGAAATCAGGATCATCGTCGGCGTCCTTTATAACTGATGCGGTTGCGGTTTTAGTCTTATCATTCATTCCGGAGGCTTTTATTTTCAGAGAGTATCGTTTTTTGTCCGGGAACAATATGTCCACCTCATCTTCAACCCTCTCCCCGTTGTATAGCATCCAGGCGGCTTTTGCCGCTGCCGCCGCACACGCTCCGCTTGTAAACCCGACCTTTGTTTTTTTAATTTCTTTATTTTTCATCTGTAAAATTTTACCCTTTGAAATTTTATAGCTTTTCATCCGGATAAATTACACTGTGGCGGACTGTTTTATCGTCTGCTCCAGATGATCAAGCCAGATATCGGCAATTTCGTCGTATTCGGACATTCCCTTCATTACCGGAATCGAGTCAATTCCATTTTTTGCGAGAATTGATTTCCACGAGTCCGGCTCAGGTCCGGCCATGTTTTTCCTGACATGATCGCCGGCAACCGACATGAACGGCATCAGATAAACCCTTTTGATTTTCTTTTCCCTGAGCCTGGCAAGAACCTCGTCAAAGGTCGGATTGCCTTTCAAGCTCGCAAGGAACGCGTTGCCGTCGGACTTCTCCACGGCATATGCGCCCGCGACATACATCATGTCGGCTGGATGCCTCAACGAACCATGCCCCACGAAAAGAACAGCATCCTCCTTTTTGC
>CAZION010000244.1:0-7428 GCA_964540865.1 uncultured Victivallis sp. | reverse complement strand
TCGCCCTTGCCCCGCTGCCGGATAAGGGCTTTGTCCATATCTCCGGGGACGAGACCTTCTACACGAAACCCTGCCCCAAATGCAAGCCGATCGCGGACGTCGGCCGAAGAGGTGAACTCTACCGCGACTACTTCGCCGACCTGTCCACCTGTATGACCAGCCGCGGCAAACGCTCACTCCTCTGGCACGACATGCTGATAAAGAACCCCGAAGCTCTGAAAGACTTCCCCCGGGACATCGTCATATGCTACTGGGATTACACCGGCACCGACGGAGACCTGCCCAGTCCTTACGCGAAGTATAATGTGAAGGGCGAGTGCGACAGTCAGCGTCAGGAGTTATTCGGCCCGTACTGGCAGCCAAACCGCAGCGGACGCTACGACCCTTTCCCCTATCTGAAGTTCTTCGGAGACCAAGGCTTCAAAACTATCGCCGCCTCAACCTCGTCCATGAGCAGCTGGCCCTGCGGCCTGGGTGCCCCCGCCTTCTTCAACAACCAGCGCTTCGCCTTGGAGGCGCAAAAACAGTCGAAGAGCTGCCTGGGGATGCTCAACACCACCTGGGGCCGTCCCGGCCCAGGCATCTGGCTCGGCATCGCCGCCGGCGCCGATTTCGCATGGCATCCGCGGGCAGAGACGTTCCCGGACTACGTCCAGCGTTTCGCCGCCAACATCCTGCGCCGTCCCGATTGGGGCAAGACGCTGCTCCGCCTCTCAGACCTGCAGGAGGGCAAAGCCACAGGAGACGTCCCGTCGCTCGACGGCGAACCCGGATTCGGAGCCAGCCGCATGGCCAAGGATTTCGCCCGGATATTGGGCTTCACCATCGACTACATGCGGCTTGTCCTGGACAAACGCTCAGCTGAAGGCGACATCTTCCGCTCCGGCATCCCAGGAACTCCCGTCACTCTTGGTCTGACTCCCGCCGCAAATGGCGCTCTCAATAACGCTCTCCCCCCCATGGCGGGATGCGTCACCGCCACCTCCGGCAGCTTTGACTTTCATGGACTGCCGTTCAAGCTGGACGACCAGCATGTCGTCTCGCTGAGCACCAACACCCCTGACAAGCCTGTCTCGCTGCCGCTTAACCGGGCTGTCTCTGGCCTGGTTTTTTGGGACACCTGCTACAACGCCTGGCCCGACATGACGCTGGCAAGAATGAAAGTCAACTACGTCGACGGTGCCAATGAAACATTCGCCTTCATCGGCGGAGCGAACATGCTTGACTGGACAGCGACCGACAAAATCCCTAAGGACAAGGCCTCCTGCATTGCGGGCTGGAGTGGGCGCAAGGACACCTCCGAGCGCATCACCACTTGGCTGACCTATTGGCGCAATCCATCCCCGGAAAAACAGATCAAATCCATTGAACTTTCATCCCTCCCCTCACAGCGCGAACGGCAAAGCATTACCATCTTCCTGGGAATCACCGCCATGGTTGGTGCGGAGCCTGCGCCAAAAGCACAGTTGGCTCAGAAGACGGTCGAACTTGAGAAACTCGAGAGCTGGGTCAAGGATAACTTTCAACGGTGGATGAAAAAAAGGAACCTGGACGAAGCCAGCAAAGCGCTGTTTTCGTCCTTCAACCCGAAGCCGGTCGATTCCAATCAGGCCGGCTCAGCCAAGAAAGATAGCAGGTGACACATGAAGACGTTGAGAGAGCCCGCACGGGAAACGACAATCTGTGGAGGGACGGACGTGATCGTTTGTGGAGCCGGTCCGGCGGGTGTCGCCGCCGCCCTGGCCGCCGCTCGCTGTGGAGCCAAAACCAGAGTGTTCGAGGCCAACGGCTGCCTTGGCGGGGTGTGGACCGCAGGACTGCTGACTTGGATGTTCGAGATGGATCAGCCCGGCATCCCCCGCGAGCTTAGCGAGGAGCTTAAGGCGAGGGGGGCTTATATTCCCAGTCCATACCCAGATAGCTACTCCTACGACCCCGAGGCGGTGAAGCTGCTGCTCGAGGAGCGCTTGGCCGAAGCGGGAGTCGACTACCAGCAGCACACCAGGGGCTCGGATGTGATCAAGAACCAGGACGGGAAGATCCAAGCCGTTGTGACCACCTCCAAGTCGGGGCGCCAGGCATGGCTCGGCTCCTCTTTCGTGGACGCCAGCGGCGACGGCGACCTGGCGGCGCTATCCGGCTGCTCGTTCGAGACCGGGCGACCCGGTTCGGGGGAATGCCAGCCGATGACCTTCATGGCGCTAATCTGCGTCAAGAGCGCCGAGCTGCTATCGCCGTTTGTAGTGAAGGCTTTAGCCGACTGACTTAGCAGTCGCATAAACTCTTCACTACAAACGTAGCGCCATCCCAAGCCCCACCTGAGAAGTTGCAAAACAAGAGGAATTGCGAAAAAAAGAGTTATCCCTTTTTCGGCTCAATACATCAAAATGCGTCATCTCCGCGCTCTACGCCATGGAGGGCGAGGTTCACCCGAGCCGGTGATTTCCCCACAGTGTTTTTTTTACGGGTTATCTGAAGTTATTTGGGCTTACGGATTATACGTGACATCTAACGAGCTTATGGGTCCGAGTACGCCCCTGACATTTCTCGTCCGCGCCTCGAGACGGTTTTTTCCCGCCCGAAGCGGCCATTTCCATGACGGCTCTTTTTCCGCAACCCACTCTCCTCCGTCCAAACTCACAACGAACGTCTCAAATCCCGGAGTGAAAGTTTTTGTGTCGACTGATAGCACACCGCTCACGTCGGTTTCGGCTAGAACGATCTCCGCCTGGTTCAAAGGCTCGTAGAAATCTACTGGGCGGTTCGTATACCGTTGGTATTCCCAGCGTTTAGGGAACTTGTCGTCATACCAGTTTAGGAAGCCGTCCCATCCCCACATGGTCATGCCGGTGTGAACCGGAACCGGAAATGGGTTTGAGAGGAAATCGTTCCTGGGGATGATGCGGAAATGCCCGAAAATCTTGAGGATGCCACGTCCATCGGCCACGACGCTGAAAGGATTATGGCCATTGCGGATGCCCACTGGAATCTGCGCGAGAATATCCGGCCCCATCTCCGGGGCGAAGGGATGCGACCATGTCTCCACACGGGGGACGAATGCCGCCAGGCGGTCGTGGATTTCAAGCATATTCAAGGGTGTTCCGGTCTCGGGGTCGAAGTAGTAGTAGTCGCGGGTGGCATCCATGTAGATCCATTTATTGAATTCGTTCGACCATACCTCGGTGACTTCATGGCCGTTCACCGCCTCGCTGTGGATATTGACATGACGCGCCTGATATCCTAGAGAGAGGAACGCTCCGATGAGAGCTTGATTGGAATGCAGGCACATGGCGTCGCGACGGCGCTTCTTGTAAGTCTGGAGCCGGGGAATTCCATTCTCGTCTTTTTCGAGCTTCACCGTGTCGTTCCAGTTCCAAGAATAACGATCCTCCGTGACAGGTATTCGGTATGCCCAGTTGAGGAGCCGCATCATCACTTCAAATTCGCCGCCAGCTCCCTTGACGATCTCGTCAAGTTGGGCGTTCTCACGAAATTTCTCGAGTTCGGAATGAAGCAGGTTTTCGTATTGGAAAGGATACGAGGATCTTGACACATGTCCATCGCGCATCACATTCACACAGATGCCCAGCTCTCGGTTCGGCGACACGCAATCCCAAGAGCTTTCCACGGAGAATGAGCGGATCCTCGGCGATGCGAGCGGATTTGAGGTGGCAAGAATTGCCTTCCATTGGAAATACCTCCGTTTTTCAAGATCCGTGTACTCGCCACTACACGCCAAGCTGGCCCATGGCATCCATGACGGGTCGTCCTCACGCGGACTCGCTCCGAAACGGACTTGGAGAGCGGCCTTCGTGTTCTCAGGGATGTCGATGCCATCGGAAAATTTCACGCTCTTTAAGTTGATGTTTCTTTTTAGGGCTGATGTGTCACCGGTCGCATCCATGACCGGAGAGATGAATTCTCCAGTTTTCACGAACCGATCTAGGCTGAACCGGATCGAGTACTCGCCATCCACTGAATCATGCGTTCCGAGCTTAGCATCGCTCCATGTTTTACCGCCATCGGAGCTTTTCATAGAACGGTTCGGGTGGTGCGTCCTGGTCAGAGAGCCGCGGGCGAACTCCTTATCTAAGGCGATTAGGATGCGCCATGATGTTGATTCGCTTTCCGACCACATGAGCACTTCGTTATCCCCACTGCGAAGAGCCCCGATGGGCAGGTCGATATAAAACCATCGGTCGCTGGGGGAATAATCGGTGAACTGCTTCGCGGAGGGCGCGACATACCGGGTGGCGGGCCTCAGGAATTGGACGCCATTGAGAGAGATGTGGAGAGGTTCTGTATTGTCTTTCACCTCGACCCCCTTGAACACAAGCCGTCCGGAGAACGCTGCGGGATCGTCGAGCATCAGGATCTTTTTAATGACAATCCCCTTGTGGAGTTCCTCGATCCACTCCCTCCCATTGTAGCCCATCCCTTGCGGAACGCCGGTCGCCGGCGCATCGTCTTCAATAAGCTCGGTGTCATCAAGGGTGATCGCATTGGCTGTCTGGTCGAGCCATAGGTTCACCAGACGGGCATCCCTCTCCATGCTCCGGGCATCGAATCTCGCACTAGTCGACTCGCTGGCCGTGGCTCCGTTGAAGAGAAGCAACCCTGAAAGCCCCGCTATGATGCCGCTGGAAACGTTCACATGCCGCATAACTCACCTCATTCTCTACGATAGATTTCAAGCTGTGCGGAAGGTTTCCGCTGTGACTGGATCGTCCGGCCTCTCCGTGGCGCATCTATCGCACAGGTCGATAGTTTTTATCTGATCCCCATAATGCAGTTATGTTATATATTATAGTTAAACTTTTTTCAATTCTTTTTTTTTAATAATATTGATATTTTGGTATTTTAACTGCATGGATATGTAATATATCCAATAAATCTTTATAATAGCTTTTTTATTAAAATATTATTGTATACCTGGTATTTTATAATATAATTAATGACACAAAGACAACATTAGCCCAAATGCTGAGGTTGAATTTATGAGAAAATGGATATTCTTACCAGCCTTAACGGCTTTTTGTATTTTCTTGATATTAGGTGGCGCTCCGGCAAGCCAAGGAGTTTGCGGACGCCCATCCGAACCAGGTGCCACTGATCACCGTCAACAGCTGGAATGAATGGATGGAGACAAGCTATCTTCAGCCGTGCAGCATGGAGATGGAAACCGAAGCTGTAATTTTCGGACTGGGCAATGTAATCACGAATTTCCTGCTGATTGGCAGCGTGTGGTTCTTCACCCGTATTGAACGTGGACATCTAGTAACCTTGGATAAGGCGCTCGCGTAAGTAATGTTAACCAATTGCATAAATCCGGACGCAGCCCTGTCTATACTTTTTGATTACCGTACCCATAGTTGTCCATAGTATTCAATAAAACATTGCACTGTTTATATTTGCAATATGCTACGCAAGGTGTAGTATAACGCAAATTGGAAAGATTAACGATGAGTGTAAACCCTAAAAATGCTAGTATTGCAAATTGGATTGAAACAAGGCAATCCAAGGGACTTTATTTTTTCACACGGGAAGAGGTGTTCAAGGAATTGCAGTTGGCCAAGAAAGCCCTTGACCAGGGTATTTTCAGACTCTCCTCAAAAGGAAGGGTAGTCAGCGTTCACCGTGGATTCTATCTGATAATACCGGTTGAGTATAAAGGCTGGGGTGTTCTTCCCGCCGACTGGTTCATTTCAGATCTATTGGCATATCTGGAACAGCCGTATTATGCCGGCCTCCTCACTGCTGCCGATTATCACGGAGCATCACATCAGAAGCCCCAAGTCTTCCATGTTGTCACAAACAAGCCCCAGAGGACTGTCACTTGCAAGAGGGTGAAGATAAAATTCTTTGTAAAAAAAGAGATCTTATCCACACCTATAGAAAAGAGGAACACTCAGACAGGTTACATCAACATATCCACGCCAGAGGCGACAGCACTCGATCTTGTGAGGTATTTATACGGTGTCGGAGGTCTGAGCCGTGTTTTGACGGTATTGCAGGAACTCTGCGAGAAAATCAATCCAGACAATCTTGTAGAGGCAGCAAGGATTGACAAATGCATTACATACGCACAGCGTCTCGGCTGGTTAATGGAAAAAACAGAATATGCAGACAGGGCATTGAAATTGGCGAAGTGGATTGAAGAAAACAATCCCGTATTCGTCGGCCTTGACCCGAAGCTGCCGATAAGGCAAGCTGTAAAGGATTGCCGGTGGCGTCTTTGGATCAATACAAAAGTGGAAGGAGAACTGCAATGATTCCGAAAGCATATCTTACTGAGTGGCAGGACTCGGCCCCATGGAACACATCGGTCATGGTCGAGCAAGACTTGATTATAAGCAGAGCCATAGTTGAGATATTCTCCCATCCGCTTCTTGCAGAACATCTGGCGTTTCGAGGAGGGACGGCGCTGCATAAGCTTTTCCTCCAACCTTCCGCACGATATTCCGAGGACATAGATCTTGTCCAGATAGTCGGAGGCCCAATCGGTCCGGTGTTCGACGCTTTACGAGACAAACTGTCGCCCTGGCTCGGTTCGCCCCAGCGCAAGCAGGGGCCGGGCGTTGTGAACCTTACGTACAGAGTACAGTCGGAGGATATTCCGCCGGCAACAATCAGGCTGAAAGTGGAAATCAACTCGCGGGAACATTTTACAGCCCTTGGCATCAAGAAAAGACCTTATTCGGTAACTTCGCGATGGTTCAGTGGGAACTGTGAAGTTTCAACCTATACCCTTGAGGAATTGTTGGGTACAAAGATGAGGGCTCTCTATCAGCGTCGAAAGGGCAGGGATCTTTTTGACCTGTGGCTCGGTCTCACTAAAGGGAAAGCAAATCCGGATTCCATTGTAAAGTGCTTCAAAAAATATATGGAGGCATCTGAATTAAGAGTTTCAGCAAAGGAATACCGGATGAACATGGAGGCAAAGATTAACCTTCCGGAATTCAGAAGTGACACCGAGGAGCTATTGCACGCGGATGTAATTTATCCAATAGATGAAGCATACGACCTTTTTGACAGGGAAATCTTAGCCGTACTCGAGAGGAAAGTATCTGGAAACCGCAGTACTGCATGAGCAGGATCTATCCGGATAAGACAGATGCATCAAATTTATAATAAATGAGATACAAGAAAAGAACAGTCGTTCATCGTTTTTAAAATCGGAACCTGGGATAAATGGCTCCTGGAACGAGACTGATTATTCCAAGTTTTCTTTACAATTACCTCAACAAACCAGATTCCTTCAAGCTCCTTCATGTGAAATTGCCGAATTTAATGTCTTGACGCTTCCCCCGGCGACATAGACGGGAGGAAATGTCATCCTGAACGGAAGAGTTTTCGGGGAGGGTAGTGCGTTCAAGTTCTCGGCCAATGCCTCGGCCATCTCCTCCCAGGGTACTCGGAATGTGGTCA
>CAZION010000243.1:0-7496 GCA_964540865.1 uncultured Victivallis sp. | reverse complement strand
GCCATCTTCAGTATGTTCAACTCAGCCTCGCCGGGCGCCGGTTCCAGGTACATCCCCGTGCGGCCATGGAGGTAGATAATGGTGCCGTGGGCGTTGACGAGCGCAGCGGTGGGGACAAACTGTTGCAACAGTGCCCGTTCGGTCAATTCACGTATCGGCAATTTGACCGGGAATACCGTCTTTCCAACTGCTGGAGCAAGAGCCACACCTACCGCCGTCATTGGCGGAACATACCTGCCCACTGTCACCCGTTGCGCGCTGTAACTAGCCTCCTTGCGCCGATAGATCTTCGACTTGCGGTCCAGTGGTTCAAACAGATCAACGAACTCGCCTGTTGTTTCGGAATTGCCCAGGAAGAGAATGCCGTCAGGGTTCAGTGCGTAATGGAAGATGGGTATGAGCTTCCTTTGCAAGTCACCGCCCATGTAGATAAGAAGATTACGGCAACTGATGAGGTCTAGCTTTGAGAACGGCGGATCTTTGATCAGGTCCTGCTCGGAAAAGACCAGCATGTCGCGGATGCCTTTATGGATGCGGTAGGCGCTGCCATCCGGCTCTGCCGTGAAAAACCGCGCCAGCCGTTCCGCCGATACATCTGTGGCGATGCTGGCAGGATAGAGGCCGGCTCGGGCCGTGGCAATCCCCAGGCAGTCGATGTCGGTGGCGAAGACCTGCAACTTGAAACTCTGTTTCATCGCCTCCTGGCGTTCGGCGAGCAGAATGGCGATGGAATATGCTTCCTCGCCGGTGGAGCAGCCTGTCGACCAGACGCGGATCACTGTGCTCGCGGGCTTTCCGGCAAAGAGTTTGGGGATGACCTCTTCTTCGAGCACCTTGAACGCCTCCGGATCCCTGAAGAAATTGGTGACGCCGATCAACATGTCGCGGAACATCGACTCCACCTCCGTAGGCGTCTGCTGCAGAAACTTGACGTATCCATCGAAGGTTTCGATATGGTGGACGGCCATGCGCCTCTCGATGCGGCGGTGGATGGTGCTCGGTTTGTACTGGGAAAAATCGTGGCCGGTCTGGTTGCGGAGCAGGACGAAGAGCTTCTTCAAGGCATTTTCCTTCTTGGGCGCAGAGGTGATGGCGGACCGTGGAAGAGAGCCGAAGGCGTGGGCGGCATAGGCGATGAGCTGGGCTGGCATTTCGGGCGGAAGAAGTTCGTAGTCCACAAGGCCGGTGGCTATGGCGCTGCGAGGCATGCCGTCGTATTCGGTGGATTTGGGGTTTTGAACCATGACCATGCCGCCTTCGGCCTTGATGGCACGCACGCCAAGGGTTCCGTCACTGCCGGTACCGGAGAGTATGATGCCGATGGCGCGTTCGCGCTGGTCCTGGGCGAGCGACCGGAAGAAGAAGTCAATAGGCAGGCGCTGGCCGCGGGGGGCGGCAGGCTCCATAAGATGCAGTGCGCCGTTCATAAAAGCCATGTCGCAGTTGGGAGGAATGATGTAGGCGCAGTTGGGTTGCACCAGCATCCCGTCTTCGACCTCGAATACCTTCATGCGGGTGTAACGCCTGATGAGATCGGTGAGAATACTCTTGTGATCCGGGGCCAGGTGCTGCACCAGCACGAACGCCATGTCCGGAGCGGTGACTGCCGGCATACCCGAGAAGAATGCCTCAAACGCCGCCAGCCCTCCGGCCGACGCGCCGATGCCGACGATTGGAAATTCGGCAACGGGTTTTTCAGACGGCTCATCCGACTCGACTGCTTTTACAGTGATTCCAGGCGCTGCAGTTTTATCGGCAGGAACCGGAGCTTCTGAAGTTTTCAATTTATCCTCCTGCTTGGAATCCATTAGAACAGCCCCCTTGTTTCTAGCTGATATGAAAATCTAGAGTTACCTATTGTTACGTCGGAACACTATTCAAAAGATATCTCTAGCTGTAATCACATTCAAACACAGGTATCAAAATAGTCGTTTTTCCCCATGTTGTAAAGGTGGGGAGACATCCCCGAAGCTGAGCGCTGTCTGATATTGGAAAGCACATGGTGCGGCAATTGCCGGACCGGAATCACGATTGAGCTTAAGTCCTTGGAAATCAAAGGCGACAAAATTCCCTGCTGTAAAACATAAATCCTGGAGCAGCTTAAGCCGCAACCAAATCTCGAAATCCGAATTTCGAAATTCGTGCTTCGGATTTTATTTGCAAACAGAGAACGTGCAAAATAACAAGAATATGACGGATGATGGTAGTATAGAGTAAGACACAATCGGGGGAAGCCGTCTGCAATCAACTGATGTCGTAGCAGATGCCACGGTATCCGTTGAATTCATTGTTATGGCCGTAAAGGGGGATGCCGTTTACCTGTATCGTCCTGTAGGAGCCGTCCTTATGCAGGATTTTACGTTTTGAATCCAAGAACGGCTTCGGATTGTTCATCACATCATCCATGAATGGAATGATGTCAGCCGCCTCGGAAGGTGCCATTAATTCAGCGGGTGTTTTGCCAATGACTTCTTCTGGAGCGTATCCGATAAGTTCCCTAACCCTGCTGTTTGCATATGTAAAACGCATTTTAGAGTCAAGCTCCCATATCCAGTTCTTTGTGATCTCGCTCATGTCACGGAAACTGCATTCGGATTTTTTTAGCTCGGATTCATATCTTTTAATCATTACGAAAACAGTTATCAAGGAGATAATGAGAGCCGGCGCCGCAAGCAGGATAAAGACAATCAGCATGCAGTTTTTGAAATAACTTGCATCATCTTCCCTGCTGACAAAATCATTGATTTGATTGGAAATCCGATCCATGCCCTTACGGTAAGTATTCCTTTCCTTCTCATATTCCGGGCTGCTCAGAAGGGCTGAGGCCGCCTTGTCCTGTCCTTTATGAATCAGTTCAAAAGCCCGGTTTTCGATGGAAGCCAGCCTAATGCTTGCCTCATCAGTTTTTGCAACCGCAGTAGACATGCTCAGTTCCTTCCCCACTTCCAGCGCTTCTTTTTTTGCGCAATTTAATTTAGGTTCAAAATTACGATATCTATCTTCCCAGCTTTTGTCTCCGGTAAATGCCGCCATTCGTGCCGACATTGTGAGAACCTCGTCAAGATTATCAATTATCCCGGACAGTTCAGTGAGCCGCAGGCATTTTCGGGATGAACCCAGATCAAGATAGGAATTCCAGGCATAGGATATAAGAACTCCGAAGAGTCCCAGGTTCAACAGTGCGATCAGTACTGCGGACTTTCTGGGAAAAGTGGGCGGCATTGATATAATTTTAGAATACGCTCGCATACAACCTCCTTCATTGGACATTCCGTAATACAATCCGTCATATTCTTGTTTTTTTTGCACGTTTCTCATGCTGCTGCTTCCATAAGTTTCTCAATATCAGCAGCTGAAGCGTATTTTGATGATATATGATTTTTCCCCAATTTTATTTCATGCGGCTCGATATTGTCCAGCAAAATGGATGCCAAAGAGTGTAGTATCTTTTTTTGTCAATCCTATCCGTCTGATTATCAACGTGTTTCATGGCGTGGATATTTAATGGGTTGTCGCAAGGGGTGGCTTTCGGCATAGGACGCATGAGGCAAATACGGGCATGTTTGGACGTAAGTGCCACAGTGAGGGAGTGGAGAAGGGGTGCATATAGACTATTTTATTTTCCCAGTATTTCACGAAGTTTTACAGCCAGTGCATGGATGCAAATGGGCTTGTCTATGAAGTTGTCAGTTGTAGCCATGATTTTATCTATGTCGGTAGGACTGGCATATCCCGACATTAAAAGCAGTTCTATTCCAGGCTTTGACTCCTTCAGGCGTTTCGCCAATTCAAGCCCGTTCATCCCGGTCAGGACAAGGTCTGCAAGCAACAGATGGATATGACCTTTGTGATTTCTAGCAAGTTTTAACGCCTCCTTTCCGTTGCAGGCAGTAAAGACGGTGTAACCGATTGACTCCAGGAAATCCTTAAGCATCATGCGAATGCTCTCCTGATCCTCTGCGATCAGGATGGTTTCAGTGCCCCGTGGAAAGTCTGTTTTCTCCTGGAGAACCTCGCTTGAGGCACTTGCATCCACGAATTTCGGGAAATAAATCTGGAAGACTGTCCCCTTTTCAGATTCACTCCGGACTACGATATGAGCATTGCTTTGTTTTACAACGGCATAGACAGTGGGCAATCCCAATCCGGTGCCCTTGCCGATTCCCTTGGTTGTGAAGAAAGGTTCAAATATATGTTTCCTGACGTTCTCATCCATTCCGCATCCGGTGTCGCTTACCGAAAGCATCACATAAAACCCCGGCTCGATAGCCGATTCATGGGCAATGCAGATGGCCCTGTCAATCTTCAGATTCTCCGTTTTAACGGTTAATTTTCCGCCATCCGGCATTGCGTCACTGGCATTTACAACCAGGTTGACTATCACCTGTTCAATACTGCCGGGATCTGCTTTTATCTGCCATAGGTCCGGGCCAATATCCATTGTAATTGCTATGTTTTCCCGGACAAGCCTTCTCAGCATCTTGTTCATGGCTGAAACAATCTTGTTAATGTCAATGACCTTCGGTTCGATAGGCTGACGGCGGCTGAACATAAGGAGCTGTCGGGTAAGGGAGGAGGCGCTTTCGCCGGCATGCAGTATCTCTGTGATTTGCTCTCTGCTTGAGGTGCTCAGAGTAGAATCACTGAGGAGTAACTGCGAATAGCCGTTGATAACCGAGAGCAGGTTGTTGAAATCATGTGCCACTCCGCCGGACAGCTGACCGATCGCCTCCATCTTCTGGGACTGGTTCAACATGGTCTGCAGCTGGAGTTGCTCGGTAATATCTCGTTTTACCGACACATGGCTTATAATCCGGCCCGAGTCATCGCGGATCGGTGAGATGATGGATGATTCGGTATAGAGCGACCCGTCCTTGCGCCTGTTGACGATGCGGCCCTCCCAAATCTTGCCGCTGGAAATGCATTTCCATAATTCGAGGTAGAAGTCCTTGTCTTGAGTGCCGCTATATATGATTCGCTGAGTTTTTCCGACGGCTTCTTCAGAGGTGTATCCGGTTGTCTGTTCAAACGCCGGATTCACATACTGAATGACTCCTGCGGGATCGGTGATGCACATCGATTCCCCGGACTGTTCTACAGCAGCCGCCAGGAGGCGCAAGTTATCCTCCGCTTCTATGCGCTTCGTGATGTTGCCGTAGATTTCCTTGATTTTTTCCTGGACAACGCCTTCAAGATGATTGTTGTATTTGTCAACCTCCATTTGAAGCCTCCGGAGACGCAAGTGTGTTCCAATCCGTGAGCACACCTCTTCAGTCCGGAAAGGTTTGGTGATGTAATCAACCGCGCCCATGGAGAAGGCCTTCACTTTGTCTGCGGTCTCACTAAGCGCGGTGATGAAAATCACCGGGATATCCTTTAACGCCGCGTCGGCTTTCAGGCGCTTGCATACTTCGAAGCCGCTCATGTTTTCCATATTGATGTCCAGGAGGATCAGATCTGGCGGATCTTCATGGGCGGCCGCAAGGGCAAGAATGCCGCTGGGGACAGGACGCGGTTCATATCCCTTTTTCCTGATGACATCGGCAAGGAGTTCCAGGTTTAACGGGTTGTCGTCCACAATGAGGATATTGGGTCTTTCAGCATTCAGGTCTGGCGCATCTGCTGGCGTTTGCGGCTTAGGCGTCTTGTTCATTTTTGACTCCTGCTGATGATTGCCTTTCAGCTGTTACGGTATCATCCTCCGCTTTTTTCCGGGTTGCCTTACCGCAATAATCAGGGTACAGTTTCAGCATGCAATCCGGACAGACACCATGGCTGAATTGAGCCTCGGAATGTTCGCTCATATATTTCTCCACTGCCTGCCAGCATCCTTTGTCGTTGCGGATCTTCTTGCAACTGGCGCAGATTGGGATGATGCCGCGCAATCTGCGGACGTCTTCCAATGCCTTTTGCAACTCGCCAACGGATGTTGCCAGTTCGATTTGAAGTCTCCGCAGGCGCAAGTGTGTTTCAACCCGTGCGCACACCTCTTCATTCTGGAACGGCTTGGTAATGTAATCAACCGCGCCCATGGAGAAGGCCTTCACTTTGTCTGCGGTCTCACTGAACGCGGTGATGAAGAGAATGGGGATGTTTTTCAGCGCCACATCGGCTTTCAGATGCTTGCATACTTCGAACCCGTTCATCTCAGGCATATTGATGTCCAGGAGGATGAGGTCGGGTGGGTCTGTCCGGATGGCCGCCAGGGCAAGACTGCCGCTGGGGACCGGGCGCGGTTCATATCCCTGCTTCCTGAGGACTTCGGCAAGCAATTCCAGATTGGCAGGAGTGTCGTCCACAATGAGGATATTCGGAGCGGGGAAGTGTGTTTCTGCTGTCATCTTCGAAGTCTCCTGATTGAGTAGTTGTTTTTCCATTATAATGTTCCGTTAACATGTGCGGCCTTAGTATCGAATCGCCGGCAACGGCAAGGTGCTGTCGGTGATATTGATTTTTGATTTCCATAATTTAAGGAAGCTAACCTTGAGATTGCTGAGAATCAAGTAGTTTTTATATAATCATGGAGCTTATGCGACCGATCATGCAGGTTAGGCGGTAAAAAATGTTTCTGTCGTTCTGCTGTTGATTTCCTGCCGGCGCACGATTAAATTGGTTAAGTTATAAGAATCAAATTCCCTGTCGGGGTAAAATCGACTTATCCTTATTTATGAGAGCATTATTATGAGGGCATTGATATTAGTTCCGATTATTCACATGAGCGCCGACCTCGGTTCTTTAGCGAAGGATGTAAACAAGGTTGGGCTTGCATCTTTTGGAGAAGATATCTTGAAGGAACACAGGGAGACAGTTGAAAAGTTCTGGGGTGTAATATCAGGTTATTTCAATTCCACCGACGTGTCTGGAATGAAAATATACCAGGATGGAATGTTCGCCGACGGCGAGATGGCGCAGAGAATAGTTGAAGACGGCGTGAAATCCGGCAGCAGGAATTGCGAATTAATCGCAAGCCTCCTAAAGAGAGGAGCCGTTTTACTCAGGACAGAGGATTTTAATCTCGTCAAGGAAGAGCGGGACATATTAGTTGCGCTGACTCAGGCTAAGTCGATTATTCGTACATTGATTGCGCTGATAAAATATAAATTTGTTAAAAACAGGCTTTTAAAAAGAAGAGATGAATTTATTGCAAAGATGATAGGTGAAACCCTATGCCATGGTGAAAGAGGAATTCTTTTCATAGGGGCATACCATAATATAAAAGGCAAACTCCCCGAAGACATTGAACTTATTGAGATGAAAGACACACAGAAAGTCAGGGAATACCAGCAGTTGCTTCCTTATTGCGTTAAAAACAGGATTCGTTTCGGGGAGTTGGGCAGGTATTTGATTGAGCCGGTGAAGTAGCTGGGGATGGATTGGGGCCGAGGTCGGTAATCAGTAGTCATTGAGGAACGCCGCCGGTTTGGTGGAATGTGTTCTGCCGGCAGCGTGCTCGGCATTATGAGTACATTCCGGAAGAATGGTGGAAGTTAAGAGGA
>CAZION010000242.1:0-7805 GCA_964540865.1 uncultured Victivallis sp. | reverse complement strand
CGATTACTTCAAGATTATACTTTATCTTTATCGTTCTTATTGTTTGCGTCAAGATATTTCTTTAAATACGGTCTCGTAAATTCAATATGAATATTGATGGATATACAGGTTGTTATTGCTGCATAGATCGTAAACACGGAAACAAACACCCATAAATTCATGCCATAAGTTCTTTCCAGATAATCATACAGATACAACATCGGAATGATTGCGACAATCAGGAAAGTTTCTATTGCCCAAGTTTGCCAGTGTCTAAGGGATTTATAGCAGCAGGAACGCCAAGCTTTATTCCTCTCAGCAGAATCAATATTAGCAAATTCCGGAATTGAATTGGTTGTCAAATATATTTTCATAAAAAGCCATCAGGATTTATTTTAAAATACTTTCCGCTTACGGTTCTTTGCACTTCATAAATTCATTTAATGACCCTGAAATGCTGCATTCCCCAGCAGCCAGTCGAATGTCACGGTTAAATATGCCCCGTTAATTAACCCCTAATATGTTTTCTCCCTGTCCCTATGGCTTTTTCCATATCCTGGAAGGGCACAGGTTTACCCCTATACGGAAGAATACCTTTGAGGGATTTCAGAGACGAGATAAGCGGGACAGCTATTTGCTTTTTGCTTGTTACTTTTGCAATCACTCTTTTTCCCATGATATCATTCCTTATTTAATCCTGATAATCCTGTTATCCTGTCCGATTTCCCCTATTCAACCAGGACTAGGGCGAAATAATTCTGGGTGCATGAATGGTTTCTGACCTCATTTTAAATTTTTCCCGTCGGGGAAAAATTTTCATGACAGTGACTGAAACTTTGCACCGAGCTTCCGGAAATCATCGACGAATTCAGGATAGGTGACGGCGGCTGACTCGGCATTTTTTATGACTGTCTTCCCTTCAGCATTGAGTCCGGCGATCGCCAGGGCCATTGCAATCCTGTGATCGTGATAGCTTTCGACTTCGGCACCGTGGAGTTTTGAATTTTTAATGACCATGCCGTCTGGAAGTTCCTCAATATCTGCGCCCATTTTGCGAAGTTCGCAGGTCATGCAGGCTATTCGGTCGGTTTCCTTTATGCGTGCCTGTGGGACGTTTAGAAGCCTTGTGGTTCCGTACGCAAAACATGCGGCAACAGCCATTGCCGGAAGTGCGTCTGGCGTGGCATTCAGATCAATGTCAATCCCGTTGAGTTTGCCGGAAGACTTTGCAATTGTGTTTTCGAAGCCACGCTTGATGTTCATACCCATTTTTTCAAGGTATGAAAAGACTTCCTTGTCTCCCTGGCGGTCGTTGAAATCAAGATTCTTTATCACAACTTCGCCTCCGGTGACGGCTGCGGCGACAAGGGGGAAGGTTGCTGTTGAAAAATCGGCCGGAATTGTCAGTTCAAAAGGTTTGTAGCTCTGCCCCCCCTTGAATTTGAAGCTCAGGAGATCTTTGGAATATTCATATTTGATGTTCTGCTTGTCGAGCCAGTCCAGGGTTATTTCTACATACGGTTTTTCATTCAGGTTGAAGACGCTGATTTCCGTATCTCCTTCGATGAGGGGAACCGCCAGCAGGATGGCGGTGAGGAACTGGGAGGATTTCCCTTCAACGGTCGTCTTTCCACCCTTTATTGGACCCTGTATTGAAAGCGGGCATTTCCCATTTTTAGAAACAGTTTTTGCCCCGAGCATTTCGAGAGCGGACAATACAGGAGCCATGTGCCGTGTGCGGAGCGAATCATCCCCATCGAATTCTGTCTTGTTGGATGAAATGGAGGAAAGTCCTCCGAATATCCTGAGTGTAGTCCCGGAATTTCCGACATCAATGACGCCTTGTTTCATAAGGGGTTTTCCGGCAACACCCTTTATTATCCAGAGGTCTTTCTTCTTGTCAATGCTTGCTCCGAAGGCAGCTGCGGCATTCAGGCTGGACAGCGTGTCTCCTGAAATGAGGGGCCTGTGTATTTTTGATATGCCATCGGCCATGGTGGCGATTGCGACGGCGCGAATCGTGTGGGATTTAGAACCCGGCACGGATATTTCACCTTTGATTACAGATCTTTTGACTTCAAGTTTCAAATTTAGCCTCCATTCAGTTGAATCCGATAAGTATAGTTTTTCATCCAAATAAATTCAAAGTTGTATGAAAAACTATTTGTCAGCCTGGTTAGTTGAGCCAATTTCAAAAGTAGTCAGAATTCAGGAGAATAAATTTGGGATTTGAGTTCGAATTTTCATTCTGATTTCCTGCCCGCCACGGAGCCTGTCGGGCTTAGAAAAATCTGTTGGCATTAACTTGCGTTTGGTACTTTTTGTTAGTAGTAGTGCAATTTATTGCACGTTCTTTTAAGATAACGGCATATAAATTCGCCTACTACGAACGAAATCCAAGTGCACTCGCTGCCTAAGTACGATAGGCTCCGCCGCGGATGAGTTTTGCAATCTGCTCATTAGAGTACTCAGCTGGTAAGCTTGGTCACAATATCTTCAACCTCCCTGTATGCGCCATCGAGCGGAGTCGACTTCATTTCGGGAGAATAAAACGCGCGGACCAGATGGGTTTCCTTGATGTCATGCCATTTTAAAAACTCAGTGTATCTTGGGAATACATCCGCAAAATGTTTCTTGTCCGGATCACCCTGTGCAAGTATCATGACCGCTTTCTTTCCAGGAACAAGTCTGCTCTTGTAGTCGAGAGTCAGATAGCTGTAAGTCCTGTCGATGAACCCTTTCATCTGTGCGGAAAGGTCGCCGAAGAAGATCGGGCTGGCGAGGACAATTATATCGGCATATTTAACCTCGGAAAGAATTTCCGTCAGATCATCCTTTACTACACATACTTCTGTCCGCTCCTTGCATGCCATGCAGCTCTGGCAGCCGATATATTTTAGCTTATTCAGATAATATGATCTAACAGACACTCCCTTCTCCTTGAGAGAAGCGCATAGGTGATTTGCCAGTTTTGAGCTGTTCCCCGACTCTCGCGGGCTTCCGTGAATACATACGAGTTTCATAAAGTACATCTCCTTGAAAAAATGGTTAAGGGAGTAACCTATAGCATAAAAAGACTTTCAACAAGGGGTCAGTTTCCAAGTTAGAGGTTTTAGCCGATTCCCAAAGATTATAGTAAATATCATTGCGATGTTTTAAAAGAGGTTCCCTTAATTATTCTGACTACTGTCTCCTCTCCTGAAACTGCCGTTGGTGTTCAAGGCTTCAGCGTGTTCTTTTCTTGGCAGTTTCATTATGATAAAACTGAGGGCACCGCAGTAGGCCGCTGAATCCTGACTTCTGAATTCTTTCAAGTTGCGGGCAAACCCCGCCTTAAGTAATTCAGGCACCTTGATTTATTCTCCGACTTTGGCTATATTAAACCCATATAGGGGAATGAAAATAACTATTTCAAAAGGAGGGGTGTTATGGCAAAGAATTTTATTAGTGGAATTCTAAGTGTGGCGGCGCTGAGCATGGGGACGTTTTTTACAGTGAGCGCGGCGGAACAGCTTGCAGGAACAACTCTTGACAATCTCCAGGCGGCCTTCAACGGGGAGTCGAACGCCAAGGTGCGTTATGAGGCTTTTGCCGAAAAAGCCGATGCTGAAGGCTACAAATCAATTGCTAAACTGTACCGTGCGACCTCCAAGTCGGAAGGGATTCACGCTGCAAAACATGCAGAAATGATAAAGAAAGCAGGAGCTGAGCCAAAGGCGACAATTGAAAAGGCTGACGTGAAGTCCACCAAAGAAAACCTTGAAGCCTCGATAAAAGGAGAAACATATGAGAAGGAAAGCATGTATCCTTCCTTCATAAAACAGGCCGAAGTCGATAAAAACTCAGGTGCAGTTATGACATTCAAAGGCGCAATGGCCTGTGAAGTCGAACACGCTAAGCTTTACGCCCAGGCCCTTAAAGAACTTGATTCATGGAAAGATGCCAGCAAAGAATTCCTGGTTTGCCAGATCTGCGGATTTACAAGCATGGATAAAAATCTCAAGCAATGTCCAGTCTGCTCGGCTCCACGCTCGAAATTTGACGTGATAAAATAAAGAATTCGGACGAATTTTTTATGAAAAAAACAAGATTGCTGATTTTGCTTGGAGCGCAGGTTCTGATAGTTCTCGGTTTTTGGCTTTCGTTCCATCTTAATCACCCTATGGGCAATCAGCTCACCGGAGAGGCCGTGGGTCAGTTTCTGGCCTATGGCCGTCTTGCAGGGCTTCTGGCGGCATTGGGGATTCTTTTTCAGCTGATTCTGATAGGCCGTATAAAATGGGTGGAGAGGATTTTTGGTTTTGACCGTCTGACGCATCTCCATCATATTGTCGGTTTTTCTATTATTGTCCTCCTTATCGCCCACCCAGTCCTTATAACATATGGTCACTCGATGCAGGCAGGAGTTAGCTACTTTGCTCAGATGAAGGATTTTTTCTTTAACTGGGAGGATGTCTTCGCCGCTGCAATCGGACTTCTCATCATATTTGTCGCGCTATTTTTTTCAGTGCTCGTACTGAAAAAAATGATAAAGTATGAAGTATGGTATTACGTTCATCTTGCTTTCTATATCGCACTAGCATTGGCATTCGGACATCAGTTCGAGGTTGGAACTGATTTCACCTCAAACAAAATGTTTGCCGACTACTGGTATGCGTTGTACGCGTTTACTTTCGCTAACTTGATATATTACAGAATTATTCGTCCAATCATATTCTTCATCAGGCATCGTTTTAAAATAACGAGATTGGTGTCAGAAACCGGAGGCGTTAATTCGGTTTATATTGAGGGGAATAAGATGGATTTGTTTACGGTAGAAGCAGGACAGTTCATGAATGTCAGGTTTCTTACAAAGGGTTTCATGTGGGAATCTCATCCGTTTTCCATGTCCTGTATGCCGAATGGGAATAATTTAAGGCTTTCAATCAAAGGGGTAGGGGACTTTACAAAACGCATTTCTGGACTCAAACCCGGGGTGTCGGTGTTTATAGACGGGCCTCACGGAGTTTTCACATCAAAAAATTGCAAGTCTTCAAAAGTCCTTATGATTGCGGGTGGTATTGGTATTACCCCGATCCGTTCACTTGCCGAGGAAATGTCATCCATGGGACGAGATGTGGTTCTAATCTATTCAAACAGGAATCACAATTCGATAGTGTTCGAAAAAGAATTGAACGACCTTGCAAGTTCATCTTCCGGCCGGTTGAAGGTAATACATGTCATAAGTGATGATCCGGGCTGGCCTGGAGAAAAGGGGAGGATTGATAAGGAAAAGATTTCACGGCTTGCCCCGGATTTTAAGGAACGGGAGGTATTTCTCTGCGGTCCTCCACCAATGATGAAAGCTTTGAGATTAGACTTAATCAGTATTGGCGTTCCAAATAACCAAATACATTATGAACGCTTTGCGCTCTGAGTATTGCGTCATTACTTAAAAACGGGCGGGACGCCCAGGGAAAACACAGGCAAGATGCCTGTGCTACTACGGTAAGAAGCATTACTATTAAGACACGTTTTGAGGTAGCGCGGGTCTATTTGACCCGCGTTTCTCGGGTCAGATAGACCCGAGTTACTTCTGATGAAAACCTTAGTTCCTATGATATTTCGCTCATCTCTGTTTGGAAATGGCTTCTTTCCAAGTAGATTCATTACCGTGATAAAGGTCGCGTTTTTAGTTTTATGAAGAAACTAATCTTTTTTCACGGTTGACTGGCGGACTATCAGATTGGAAATGGAGACTATCCTCTCAAACTTGTTTTTCTGGAGCTTGCCGTCAATCCGATCTGTGACAAGTTCGAAAGCTTTCATTCCAATCCATTCATCGGAAGTATCTATCGAAGTCAATGGCAGTACGCCCTGGCTTGACAATATGCTGTTTCCGGCTCCCACAATGGCGACATCATCGGGTATTAGCAAACCGTTTTCCAATATCGCCCTTGCCGCCATGGCAGCTATGGCATCAAAGGAGACAATAGAGTCAAATTCGCCTTGATTTTTGGCAATCAATTCTGCGATTTGCGGGTAAAGAATTTCAGAGGACTGGTCTTCATTGTCATCCGCAAATTTAATGTTAAAGATAATCGGTTTTTGCAGCCCGTGCTCCAGCAATTCACGTCCTATTCCTTCTTCGCGTATATCGTTAATAAGGGCTGATGGTGAAGTAGTTACAATGCAAATCCGCCTTCGTGCTATTTCCAGAAGATGTCTGACCTGGAGTCTTCCGACATTGATATAATCGGGACTGACATCGTCGCATTCAAAATCCAGGCCCACTCCATTGAATGTCACGACCGGGAACCCCTGTTCGACCAATTTTCTCAATTCAGTGTGCGGACCGGAATCGGATGGATAAACAATCAGACCGTCAACCCCTCTGTCCAGATGGTTGAGTATCAGTTGATCCTCCATTTCAGGGTTGTTTGCATTGAAAGTCAACACTACTGCGTAATTCCTGTCATGAGCGGCCTGATCCAACCCTGCCATTCTGCCAGAATATGAGTGAGAGGTGATGATGACCCCAAGAGTCTTGGTTTTCCCGCTGCGGAGGGAACGGGCTGTTTGATTGGGGCGATAGCCCAGTTCCTTGGCTGCGGCAAAGACTCTTTCTCGGGTCGCCTGGGAGGACCAGCAGTTGGCTTTCCGATTAAGGATTTCACTCGCGGAGGAAACCTTGACTCCAGCCTTTTTGGCGACCTGGGTCAAAGTCGGACGCACCGTAGCAGATTCCTCAGGGATACTCCGGTGTTTCCTGTAACTGGCGATTTTTTTTCCCACCTGTTTGAAATTACCTCATTTACCAAAGACTTCTGACGTGCTTATATTTCTGAATTTTACCGTCCTTTGTAAATATGGTGGCATTTTCTTCCTAGCCGTGGCTACGATGATCTGGTCTGCAGGATCTTCAATCAAGGGCTGCGGCAGGGATGTTGAACGGTATGCTATTTGCATGCATTCCACATGTCTTCCCCTAGAGGAGAGACGATATCTTTTTCAAACACTAAAGCCTCGGACAGTTTTCCAGGAGTAGCTTTGCTGGTGGAAAAGGAAATCACTTCAACAAGAGGTTTGCCTCGTTTTGTCACGATGACAGATTCCTTGGTTTTTGAGACTTGTCCCAGAATCTGCAGTGCATGGGTTTTGAAGTCTGTTATTGCAAGAGTCCTCATTAATATTTACCCCCATATTTTCATCTCCAATATAGTCATTTACAATGGTCATGTCAAACCATGCTTCTCATTTTCCTTATCCGGTTCAAATGCTGCTTAACTCCGATTCTCCGGGCAAGTCGAGAAACGGCAGCGATTCAACCGCATAGAGAGGAAGAGATAACAGCTCGAATTTCACGTCTTTAACGGCATCTTCTGAACGCATCTTGAAATCCACTGCCATTTTAGACGGCGTATTCAAATCAAAACGCAATGCCCTTTGGGACTTTTTCTCAGACACAAACTGCTGAAGCGATTTTAATGAGCCGCTGGCACCGGCCTTCACTTCCACCGGAATAACCTGCATACCAAGCGTCATGACATAATCCACTTCGGCATTATTGGATTTTCCTTCCCTGAGCCAATAATGAAGCTGAGGCTTACCGGTATCCAGATATGCCAAATGTTGCCCTATAAACTGTTCCGCCAGCGCTCCCTCATTAATCAAGGTTTTATCTGCCTGTCCGGAAATATCACTCCAGCGTCCGCCGCACATGTAGTTGACCATTCCCACGTCCATGAAGATCAACTTATAGACATCCTCGTCGGAATCGGCGGCAAGAGGTACTCCCGAGGCATGGGTGGCCATGACTTTCTGGCAGATCAACGCACGGCTCAGCA
>CAZION010000241.1:0-7849 GCA_964540865.1 uncultured Victivallis sp. | reverse complement strand
ATATTGGATATTCAGTCTTTCTAATCGAGGTACCCACTCGATCTGAGAAAGAGCCCATTTTTTATACTACCAGAGTAATTGCAAAACTCTAGTTTTGCGAGAAGTCAGGAGACAGAAGCATTCGCCGCGGCGGACAGAATGAAATTCAACTCAAGTCCGTATTTGAGTTGAATCCTGACTGCTTTTGGGCTTGGTCCGCCTAATACCATTACAGACAGAGAGTTATCTGAAAAATGATTCCAATCTCACCCTTGTTGCTGACCAATCCCGGGCGGTTGAAAAATAACTGATTGAAGCTATTATACCCTTATACTATCCATCCATAAATAATTCACCCGACGGGTTGTAGTGTTTTTCGCAACTAATTGTCCTTTGTCTTGCAAACTGCTTGATCAGTTAAGATATTCAAGTGCATGTCCCAAGCGCTTATCTTGCAGGAAACAGGTTTTACCGAGGAGGGTAAGGAATAATGAAAAATAAAGCTCGGGAAAAAGACCGGTTCGAGCAAGTTCCCGCCATGTTGGAGGATCCTGCTGGATTGCATCAGCCAAGCCCAAATCATGAGCTTCGCAGGAGGGCCGAAAATATTGTCCGGGCAAATGATCCACAATATTTGGAAAAACTGAAGTCCCTGCCATCCTTAGAAATAAGTGGGGTGCACGAACTGCAGGTGCACCAGATCGAGTTGGAGCTGCAGAATCAGGAGCTAATCCGGGCGCAGGCGGAAATGGACACCCTGATGGGGACTTATTCAGACTTCTACAATCTGGCGCCTGTAGGCTATTTCACCGTCTCCGAAGAGGGACTGATCATGGAGGCCAACATCACCGCCGCGTCCCTCTTGGGTGTGCCTCAGGGTTCGCTTGTCAGGGAGCCGTTCACCCGGTTCATCTTCAAGGAAGACCAGGACATCTACTATCATCACAGGAGATATTTCTTTGAGGCCCATTCGTCAGCGTCATCCATCGGAAAGGCAGGGAAGCCGGGAGTGCCGCATACCTGCGAACTGAGGATGGTTAAGGAGGACGGAACGTTTTTATGGGTGAACCTGAAGGCGACTGTAGCGCATGATGCTGAAGGCTCTCCCTTATGCCGCATGGTGATGATCGATGTTACGGATCATAAGGAGATTGAGAAGGCCCGTGGCGATTCGGAAGTCAAATATCGTCGGTTATTTGAGTCCGCGAAAGACGGGATACTGATTCTGGATGCTGAAACAGGGATGGTCGATGACGTGAATCCATTCCTGATTGAGATGCTGGGTTATTCAAAGGAGCAATTCCTTGGGAAGAAGATATGGGATCTTGGACTTTTCAAAGACATAGTCTCCAACCAGGACAATTTCCTGGAATTGCAGGGGAGGAAGTATATCCGCTATGAAGATCTGCCGCTTGAAACAGCCGACGGGCGGCGCATAGACGTGGAGTTCATCAGCAATGTATATATAGTGGACCGCAAAAAGGTGATCCAATGCAATATCCGGAACATATCAGACCGGAAATTAATAGAGAACGCCCTGCGCAAAACCCAGGCAGACTTGAACCTGTCAGAGAAACGGCAGACTGTCCTGTCAAAATCAGCAGCCTTGCTTCTTGGGGCTGTTGAACCGCAGGAAATAATTGACAGGGTATGCAATGATACCATGGAATCCCTCGACTGCCAGGTATTTTTAAATTTCCTGTTTGTTGAGGAAAAGAACAAATTGAAGCTCAATGCATATTCAGGGATAACAGATGCAGAGGCCCTAAGGATCAAATGGCTGGACCTGGGAGTGTCGGTATGCGGATGTGTTGCGCGCGATGGCGAGTGCATCATTGCGGAAGATATATCCAACACGAAGGATCCTCTCACGGATTTTTTACGCGGTTACGGTGTTCGTGCATATTGGTGCCATCCGTTGAAAGTAGAGGAAGGTGTTTTGGGAACGATCTCTTTCGGCACTAAAAGCCGGGACAAGTTTACTGAAGAAGAGATTTTAATGATGAGGGCGACTGCGGAATTGATCAAGGTTGCCATGCAGCGGAAGGAATGGGAAAGGAAACTTATTGAGAGCGAGGAGCGCCTGATGCTGGCGCAGACCAGCGCGAACATAGGTGTCTGGGAATGGGACAAGAATAACGGCAAATTTATTTCCACCCCAGAGCTTTCCAGTTTGTACGGGAAAAAGCCTTATGTCATCGGCAAATATGAGGATGTACTGGGAAAAGTGCACCCCGACGATCTTTCAAGAGTTGAGAATGAATACGAGGATGCGATTGCTTCGCACAGGGCTTTCGACTTGGAGTTCCGTATCAACTATTCGGAAGACGAGATCCGCTGGCTGTCCTCCAAGGGAGGCGCTATTTACAATGAACAGGGGGAGATTGTCCGCGTATTCGGAGTCAATGCCGACATTACCGTCCGCAAGCTGGCTGAATCGGTTTTGAAGAGGGACAATGATACTCTGGAGAATCTTGTCAGGGAAAGATCGGTAAAGCTTGCTGAGACCCAGGTGGAACTGGAGAGGGCGAAGCGTCTTTCCGACATTGGCACCCTGGCTTCCACCGTGGCACATGAGTTGCGCAACCCTCTTGCGGCGATAACGATATCTGCAGCCATAATACGGAGGAGGTCGAGGAATAAGAACATAGAGGATCAGCTGAAGAGCATCGACAAGATGGTGATGGAGAGCGATCAGATCATAAACAACCTGCTATTCTATTCGCGCCTGCGTTCTCCCCATTATGAGAGCATCGCCATATACGACATCATTTGCGAATGTGTTGAAAACCTGACCAGGCAGATCAGGAAGAATATGCGGTTCAAAAGGAATTTTAATCTGGTGGAGGGTGTCATGCTGAGATCCGATCCCGTACAGATGAAAGAGGTGTTCAACAACCTGCTTCATAACGCAGCAGACGCGGTCCCGGACGATTGCGGTGAAGTGGAGATATTTGCCTCTGACTCCCCGGAATTCATCAAGATCCATGTTAAGGATAATGGACATGGGATAGATGCCAACGACATGGAGAAGGTATTTGATCCTTTCTTTACTACGAAGGCGAAAGGGACTGGGCTGGGCTTGACCGTCTGCAGGCAGATCGTGAATTTGCATGGCGGTTCCATCGACATGGAAAGTGAACTTGGAAAGGGAACCACGGCAACAATAATTCTGCCGAAGAAAGGCAATAAGCAGTAAATGAAAAAAATACGGATAATACTGATCGATGATGATGAGACCCTTTGCGAAGGCGTTGCCTTCATCCTGAGGGATGAAGGATATTCAGTGATGAATACATCCAGTACGGTGGAGGGAGTTGAATTGGTTGAAAAGAATGTTTTTGATATCGCGCTGATCGACTACAAGATGCCTCGCATGACGGGAGCAGAATTCGTAAAAATAATCAAAGAAAAGAATCCCTCTACGAAAGTGTTCATTGTTTCAGGGAGGCCTTTCATCGAGAAGACGCTCTCGGAGGACAACGTGTTCCATCTTGTTGAAGGCGTCATAATGAAGCCGTTCAGGGAGGAAACGCTGCTGGAAGCGTTAAAGGGAGCGATTGCCGGAATGGAAGAATGAGGGGTATTTTCAGGCTCTTTCTCAGATCGAGTGGGTAACTCGATTAGAAAGACTGAATATCCAATATCCAACACGGAATATCCATCCGATGAAGTGAAGAAAAGACGCAATCATTCAACAGTCGAAGAAAATTAATTCCATCTTGAAAAAACCGATAAACTGAGCTCAATATTATTTAAAAGCATAGACGCGGTGAAAAGGGGCAAGTCCGATAATTTCCTTGGATATTGGACATTCCGTGTTGGATATTGGATATTCAATTATTTTCATATTCTGTGTGTTGACCCACTCAAAATGAAAACGAACCTATTTCCATTACTCGTTGCTGATGACGCCTTGGGCGATGGCGTAACGGGTCAGTCCGGCGGTGTCCTGGATATGGAGCTTTTTTTTGAGCTGCTGCCTGTGTTTTTCGACAGTCTTTATGCTGATCTTTAGTTCATCGGCGATTTGCTTGTTTGCCATGCCTTCGGCGACAAGCTGTAGAACCTCCATCTCTCTTGATGTGAGTGCAGAACCTCCGGTTTTCATCAGTTTTCCGCTTACGGGTGATCTCTGGAACTGCGAATAAATACGTTTCGCGGCAGACGAGTCGAAGAAGGTCTTACCTTTCATCACTTCACGGACGCCTTTTGCAAGATTAAGGGCGGTTGTCATTTTCATTAGATATCCGGATGCTCCTGCATCGATGACTTGTCCGATATGGTCGTCGCTGGTATGGGCGGAAAGAATGATGATTTTTGTTGATGGTGCATGCTGGAGGATCTGGCGTGCGGCTTCTATTCCGTTGAGCATCGGCATGGATATGTCCATTACAACTACCGACGGGCTGAGAGATTTTGCCAGTTCTACGGCCTGCCTTCCATTTTCAGCCTCCCCGACCACTTCGATATCGTTTTCACAGCTCAGCAGTAAGTGGATACCCTGTCTAACTACGGTATGGTCATCGGCGATCAGTACTGTGATTTTTTTCATATGAGTCACGTTCATCCGTGGATATCTGTATTGTAAACTAATCGTATCTAATGAGAATATAGCCTCAATCCAATACCATACAAATCAATTCATATGGGGGGAAACCCTACCGTATTGCCGGCATCGGAATGGGAAAAAGATTAAGACTGCCAGCAGGGGTGCTGGCGTTCCATGAGAGTTGCGGCTTTTCGCCGCCTAATTCCCCTCACTTTCATCAAAGGTAGGGTTTCACCCCATAACAGTCCAGCTATTCACGACCCATAGTGATTTCAAACTGCAAAATCAACGATTCAGTAAAAGGAACAGAAACATGAGTATTGAAAACATCGTCGGTAGACAAAGGCAATTTGACTGGCAAAAGGAAAGGCAGCAGATAATGAAGAATACGTTTGAAAATAACAAGGCAAAAAAGGGGTGTTTTATGAGTTCCAAAAGTCTTCAACTGGTAACGGGGTACCTGATGGCCATGGTTTCAATGATGGCGGCAGTGATATCACGATTTATACGGCGACTTCAACCCCCGGCGGTAAAGTGGGAACTGCAACCAAGTCTCCGATAACTGTACTCGGACTGATAAACGGCAAAGCCTATACATTTACAGTAAAAGCTACGAATGATATCGGACAAGGTCCTGCGTCATTGGCTTCCAAAGCTGTAACTCCTGCGGACCCTCTCACAGATATTGGCGCGATGCTCGGTACAGCGGCAGCGGGTCAAGCACTGACGGCAGGTGATTTGACAGCAGGAGGCGCGACGGCAACCTACCAGTGGACAATATCTGATACGCTAGGCGGCACATATACGGATATTTCCGGAGCAACAACAAACAAATATACTCCGGTCGCAGGCGATGTCACCGGTGCAACTCTGGACGGCAAGGCGCTGGCGCAGACCGCAGTTACATTGATCGCCAACAACGTCAATAACCCTGTTCCTGTCAATAACTGAGTAAATCGGAAGATTATAACATTCGGGGCGGGAGAAATCCCTCCCCGATTTTTTTTGTCCGGATTCCAGGACGGACACGGATACATCCAGGTTCGGAAGTTTAATTACGCGGCTGGAAGCCGCAACTTTAATAATTTGAACATCGAACACTGAACACTGAACATCGAACTTCCAACTTCGAATGAATTCAGTTTTAATTCTATGTTCAATGTTGGATGTTCATCTGTTTTTTTAACGTTGAATTTGGCGGTTGGGGGACATGAAAAAAACTGGACTATGAACATCCGGCATCGAATAGGGGGAATTTAAATTGGAGTTTGTGCTTTGGAATTTGGAAATATGAATATCGAGCTGACGGAAAATTGAATGATGGACATTCAACGGCGTCCGGTAGGTGATTCTGATCAAAATTCAAGAGCAGCCCCAGTAGGATCGGCTGCGGATTTACTCCATGTTGTTTATTGTTGTGAATGCGTTTCCGGTAGGGTTTCACCCCATACAGAAGTAGGGTTTCACCCCATACCAATAGATCCGTCCGCCGCCTATAGTGATTTTAAATTAAGAAAAGGAATGCAGAAATGAAAAATATAATGAAGATAACAAAACAAATAGAGAGGTGGGTTATGAGTTCCAAAAGACTTCAACTAGTAACATGTTTGCTGGGGTTGTTCCTGTTCCTGGTGGGTGCGAGTCAGAGTTTTGCAGCCAGTTCGGAAAAGGCGATTACATCATTTAAGATCATGGGGGACGGTACAGTCAATGAAGGTGCCAAAACCGTCGCAGTGACCGTGCCTTTCGGTACGGTTGTCACGGCCCTTGTGCCGACGATCAGCGTCAGCCCACTTGCAACGATCAACCCGCTTGCGGGTGATGTCCAGAGCTTCAGCAGTCCTGTGGCCTATACGGTGACAGCCGAGGATCTTTCAACCCAGGTCTATATGGTGACAGTTACTGTAAACACCCTGGCGCCCGTAACTCTCGGCTTGACCTCCAATTTTGCGATTCTTGCCGGTGCCGCTGTAACCTCAACAGGTGGTGGAACCATCAACGGTGATGTGGGCGCGAGTCCGATCGCCGGTTCTGCCATAGGCGTAACCCAGGCTCAGGTGAACGGGGTAATCTATGCAGTTGATGGCACTGGCCCTGCAGGTTCAGTGGTGGCTCCAGCCATGTTGACCACAGCCAAGGGCGATATGACAATAGCGTACAATGATGCCGCAGGACGGACACCCATTCCTGTAGGTCCTTATCTGAATCCAAACGGCGGCTCTAAAGATATCGGTGGGATGACTCTCGGCCCAGGTCTCTATAAATTCACTACTACGGCCTCGATAACGACGAACGTCACTCTTGCGGGTAGCGCAAATGATGTCTGGATCTTCCAGATAGGAAGCACTCTTAATGTAAGCAACAGTGTGGAAGTCATCCTGGCTGGTGGAGCACAGGCAAAAAATGTTTTCTGGCAGGTAGGCACTTCAGCGACTATTGGGACGGCAGCCCTCTTCAAGGGAACCATTATAGCTGACGCGGCCATCACGATGAATAGTACCAGTACTATTGATGGCAGATTATTGGCGTTCACTGAGGGAATTGTGTTCGACGGAAGCAGTGCCACTAAGCCGGCAGCGGATAGCGCAGTCGCGACAGTCACATCAATCCCGTATACAGTAAGCGTAGTTGGTGGTGGATCTGAAACGATCATCAACGTGCCGTTCGGCACATCGAAGGCTGTCTTCCTGGCCGCCCTCACGAAGGGTAATGCAAACCAGACTTGGAACAATACAGCGATAGCAAATACCGTCGTCTCCGGCAATACACTTGTAGTCACTGCACAGGATGGAACAACAGTTATAACCTATACTGTAACAGTTAATGCAGATCCCGACATTGCGAAAGTCGCAGCCGACAAGGCCGCGCTTGTGGACAATAACATAAAGGGGTTGAACCCCGACCTTGCGAACATCACAGTCAGCCTTACTAACCCCCTGCCTTCAGTTGGTTCCGTGAACGCCTCGACGATCACCTGGGCGTCCAACACGCCAGCGGTTGTGTCGAACAACGGTCAGACTGTGAACAGGCCTTTGTTCGCATCCGGCAACGCGACGGTCATCATGACAGCCACGCTCACACAGGGTGCGGTGGTCGCAACAAAAGATTTCACACTTACCGTGCTCAAGCTTTCCGCCTCTTCAGTGAAGGCGATCACGTCGTTCACGATCCTTGGAGACGGCGCAGTGAATGAAGGAGCAAAGACAGTCGCGGTAACAGTTCCGTTCGGAACAAACGTTACAGCGCTTGTGCCGACGATCAGCGTCAGCGCACTTGCATCGGTCAACCCTCTCTCCGGTGCTGCGAACAACTTCAGCA
>CAZION010000240.1:0-7915 GCA_964540865.1 uncultured Victivallis sp. | reverse complement strand
CGATACGCCTACGTTCAGAAATTCTTTTTGAGCTTTCAAAAATCTTCCGTCCGCCCAGGCGGACCACATGCGAATTTTTAGAGGTTCCCTTTACAAATAAATAGAATTCATAGCCCATTTTCTTAATATGGAGGCAGTAACCTTCTAAATCCATGACCCAGTACAATTATAAGGACAAGGATATTCCTTGGCAGTACAGCAGGCCAAAAATACTTCAGTGGCTTTCGGGGACCTCCTTCGCCCTTTAATTCTGACAGCCTGTTCCCCGCCAGCCGCAGCAAGTGAACACTTCTCGGCCAGTCCGCTACCCCGTCAATCCAATCCTTCGGGATACCGTTTTCACCTACCGTCAATCCGGCAAGCGCACCAGCTATGGCTCCGGTCGTATCCGTATCACCACCGCAATTCAGTACGCTCGAAAGAGTCTTTTCATAATCTCCAAAATGCCTGTACCACGCATAAAGCGCAACTGAAACAGTATGATAGATGTAACCAGTAACTCCATTTTCCAATCCTATTGAATATGCGAATTCTTCCACTGTCGCATCCTTTCTCAGGTTTTCTTCCATGGTCTTTACGATGGAGATCCACTCAGTATTTTCTGGGCTGACCTCCTCCAGCATCTTGCTGAAAGCCTCCAACGGCGGTCTCTTGACTAGGTCGTCCCTTACAATCCATGCTGCAGTTCGAGCAATGGCGATTGCGCCTATCAAGGCCTTTGGATCGGTATGAGTAAGGCGAGTAGATGCTTTAACATATGCGTCCTGATCCTTCTGAGATGAGTAGAAGAAGGCTCCAATAGGTGCTACGCGCATGGCCGGGCCATTGCCCGCGGAAAGAACCCCTCCGTTCCGCGTGCTCACGCTCAGCCACATCTTTATACATGCCCGTGAAGTTGCCATCCCAACACCGGCTGGTAGAGCTGCAAACCACCATTTCAAGCACAAGCCCAGACGGTCTGCGAATTGTTCTGCTGAATCCGGATGGGCCAAAAGACACTGGATAACAAAGAACGTATGTTCGGTATCGTCGCTGAGCATACCATGTCCGAATATGAAACGATGACGCCACCGACCATTGAACATCTTGCCCGCCCGCGCCCGGGCAATACCTTCGGCAGGAAGGCCGATGGAATCACCTACTGCCGTCCCCATGATTAAACCGCGATATCTATCTTTCAAACTCAGCATATGACCGCCTGACAGTATTTGTTTCGGAATTCATCTGTAATTGTTCTAAGCCTACGATCCAGGATTGAAAGCGCCTTATCCGCTATATTCTTTGGAACTCCTTTATAAAAGGCCTCCGCGATCCCGCCGGTGATACACGCAATGGTGTCGCTGTCTCCTGCAATTGCTCCAAGCATGATTATCCTCCATTACTGATTCTCGGTCTATGTTTTTTATCAGTCTTTCCATATCTTGCTCCTTCTTTATTTTTAAACGACAAGATGCCCGCTTTTATCCGCAACTTTTATCGTCGCCTTGATCCCAGAATTGAACGCAAGATAGTCGTTCTCAATGCCGTCGCTGAATATCACACCATTGTCCGGCATCCCGGAAGTCAGCAGCATCGGTGTCGTTTCCGTTATCTTGCCAAACACCATGCCTGTCGCAGTCGTCCTGCTGGGAAACGGCTCCCTGACGAAAAAGTACAGGTAGCTGGCATCCCATGGCAGTTTCAGCTTGTTGATGACCGGGATTTCCTTGTTTGCAATGCCACCAGCGATGCCGGCAGCACCTGCAAGAACACTCTTCATCCAGCCCGTGGAACCAAGTCCGGTGGAGACGATGATTCCGCTTGATGAATGGTTCTCCTTGTTTGTTCCCAGCGAAATGCTGTACCGGGCGGATACGTGTGTCCTTGCACCAATGAACAGATCGTTCACGGCATAAAGCTTCTGTCCGTCGCTCAATTCAGCCTTCGCCATGGTTATCAATGATGTCTTCCGTTTCTTCAAAAAGACTTCGCGGACGATTTTATCAAGATCTCCCACTATGAAGGGAAGAAGAACCCCATCCCATCTGCGCGGATCGGGATTGACACCGATTACCGGCTGTTCCTGCAGATACTTCAATGTATTCGCAACCAGCCCGTCCTGGCCAAGGACTACGACAAGGTCGTCCTTGCCGAACATGAAGTTTGGAAGAAATGCCCGTTGCAATACCTGAACTCTTCCCAGCATACGGAGCGATTCCTCTGCTGATATTACGGATTTCTTATATTGGTGATCCTCGTTCAGATAGTCCGAGAAGTCGGCTCCGAGATGTTCGACATAGAACTGAGCCTGTGCCAAAGTATTGTATTTGGCGACAAGTTCATCAAGTCTGGTCTGGCGGACAACCAGTATGATCTTGTTTTCTGTCATACGATCCATTGTTTACCTCTCACTTTCATATAAGGCCACAGGCAAGATGCCTGTGCTACATTATTTTCTTGGAGCTGCTTTCAACAGTTCCTGAAGAAGTTCAGGAGCTATGTTCAAGTTCCCGATCTTGTCTGCATTTTCAGCCAGGTTCTGGAATGCTGCGGCAATCAATTGTGCCGGTTGCATTCCAGTATTTGCCAGGGCCTGCATGACTTTCGGATCAACATCCTTGAAAGCCTGCATGACCGCTGTCATCCTGTATGCCTGAGCGTCCGCATCCTGCTTCCTGTTCTGGACCGCAAGGGAGACAAGTTCCTTGTTCTTTTCCTCAAGCGTGATCTTACCCTTCATTTCATCCTGAAGGATTAGCTGACGTTTCTCCTGGATTATCCTGTCTGCATCAACCTGGGCCTCTCTTATCTGCCGCTTCTTGTTTTCAACGGCAATTTCCGTGCTGAGCTCGTTTTCCTTGATGGTACGCTCCTGTTCAACTGCGGCATTCCGGCGTCGATAGATAGCCTCGTCTGCTTCAAGCAGCATTTGCTCACGTATCTTCGCCTCTAGCGCACGGGCTGTTTCCGGATTTGGCTTCACGGCCAGAACAGAAAGAGCCATGACCTCAATGCCTAGTTGGGTGACAAACTCGGAATTCACCAGATTCTGCCTAACCTTCTGAACCAGTCCGTCAGAAGACTGCAGCGCCTGCCTGAGAGTCAATTTCTGGAGTTCCGCCCTCATCAGAACCTGGATCTGGTTTATTACCCTCTGCCATACCTTCTTTGGATCGTCAGATACATAGTCCTTGGCATTTTGCGCCAAGGTGAAGTTCAGGATCTGCGCCAGCGTCCTTGGATCCTTGACCCTGTAGGCCACTTGCCCCTGCATCGTTATATCCTGGAAGTCGGCCGTGACTTCGTTGAGGATGAATGGCACATCTACACTCGCCATTGGTACAGCCACAAGAGATGTTGTCGGCGCATAGTAGAAGAAAGAGATACCCGCTCCCTCCCTTACGACCTTGCCCTTCTTGTACTGAAGCAAATACGTGTTCGGCAATGCCTTCATGAACCTTATTCCCAGCATAAGTACCTCCCTTTTATTATTTCAAGCTTTTCATGGAGAGAGTCTCCACTCCAGCTTTTCGCATTTCGTTAATCGCTTTCTCGCAATCGCCCTTGTTGATCTCAACTCCTCTGATGCCTTCAATTATAAGATTGGTCTTAAAACCAAGGTTTATGGCATCGAGAGATGTGAACTTCACACAGTAGTCTGTCGCAAGTCCCATTATCGTCACTTCATCAACTCCCTGTTCCTTTAGATAGGCACCAAGCCCTGTGGCGTTTCGGTGCCCATTGTCAAAAAATCCGCTGTAGCTGTCAACATTCTGGTCCATTCCTTTGTGGAATACCTTATCGATCCTTTTCACTTCCAATTCTTTAACGAATTCCGCACCTTTGCTATTCTGCACACAGTGATCAGGCCAGAGAACCTGCTGTAGGCCCCCAAGATCGACTACATCTCCGACCTTTTTCCCATTATGCTGACTTGCGAAAGATTTATGGTCGGCCGGATGCCAGTCCTGTGTCGCCACGACCAAATCAAAATGTTCCATTACCTTATTTGCAACCGATATCACCTCTCCGCCATTTGGTACTGCCAATGCGCCACCGGGTACGAAATCATTCTGAATATCTGCCAATATCAATGCCTTTTTCATATCAAACCCTCCTTTGCGCTACATTAAAGCTCAAAGTTGAAACCTTCTTTAACCTTCTCGTCGTATTTCTTCTTGTCGAACCGGTAAAGACGGGCAGCCCTATGTGATACATCCGTCTCTATTTCATCCAATTCCTCGATGATCCTCATATTCAGTATTTTCTTGCGGAAGTTCCTCTTATCCAATTCTCGGTCTAAAATCTTCTCATACATCCGCTGCAGCTGGCTCAGCGTAAACTTATCTGGCAGCAGCTCAAATCCGATTGGCTGATACCTGATCTTTCCCTTCAACCTCTCATATCCCGCCTTCAGTATCTTCTCATGGTCAAATGCCAGTTTTGGAATATCGTCTATGGCGAACCATGCTGCATTCCTGGCATCTGTCGCCGCCTGGAGCTTATGCTCCGAGAGGTTGACAAGTGCGTAAAACGCCACAGTAACCACGTGCTCCCGTGGATCCCTCTTTGGTTCGCTGAAGGTGTAGAGCTGCTCCAGAAACACGTTCTTCAGCCCAGTCTCCTCAAGCAGTTCCCTTCTAGCCGTCGCTTCCAGAGACTCTCCTACTATTGCAAAACCACCCGGCAGCGCCCACATCCCTTCAAATGGTTCAAGGTCTCTTTGGATCAGAAGGACCTTCAAGTCCTCCTCATCGAGTCCGAAAACCACACAGTCTGCGGTCAAAGCCGGCCTGGCATATTTGTATGTGAAACTCATGTCCTACTCCACGGTTAGTGTTTATAATACACATAGTATAGTGTAATTACTACACTATGTCAAATGCATACATGAAGATTCTTTGCATTTTGTTATCAGGGCTAGGAGCTGGCTGCAAGGATGAGTTTCGTTTTCAGTTCGTGCAGCCGATTCTCAAGTCCGGCAGGATATGAATGTGGGTTGACAAGACGACGCACTCCCTGATGAAAATTCTTAAGCTGGGTGATTGTCCTCTTCCTAATTTCATCTAACGTAGGCTGTCCATATTTCAGACTCCCATTCCTGAATATAGGAACTAGCAGATCCTCATGCTCAAGCTTCGACAGATCCTTATCTTTCCTGCGTATCGGATCTGTAGGATCTATGATGGTAGATTTGTCATTCACTCCTATCAAGGTGTCATATATCATGTCGGCTACATATCCGTTCTTGTCACGGAAACGTCTTACCTGGAGGATGCCTGGTGTGGATATCTTAAGGGACTGTTCCGACAATTTAAGCTTGTATTTCCATCTGCCTCCGGCTTTTCGGATTGCAGCAAGTTTGTATACTCCTCCAAGTGCCGGCTGATCATAGGCGGTTACAAGCCTTGTTCCGACACCCCATACTTCTATTGCTGCATTCTGCTGCTTCAAGCTGGAGATCAGGTTTTCATCGAGATCATTAGTTGCTACAATGGATGTCTTCGGAAATCCAGACTTGTCGAGCAACTTCCTCGCTTCGATGCTCAGGTAGGCAAGATCCCCGGAATCAAGTCTTATCCCAACCATCTCATGCCCAAGCTTTCTGAGTCGCTTTCCGACATCAATCGCATTCCTAACGCCTTTAAGAGTGTCATACGTGTCAACGAGAAATATACAGTTGTTCGGAAGCGACTTGGCATAGGCGTTAAATGCAGAAAGTTCATCGTCAAAGCTCATAACCCAGCTGTGGGCATGTGTTCCCTTGACTGGGATCCCGAACAATTTTCCAGCCAGTACGTTGGAGGTCGCTGTGCAGCCTCCTATATAAGCAGCTCTCGACGCTGATAAGGAGCCGTCTACACCCTGGGCCCGGCGGAGGCCAAATTCCACGACCGGTTCACCTTGCGCGGCCTGGCATATTCTCGCAGCCTTTGTTGCAATTAGAGTCTGGAAATTGATCATGTTGAGAAACGGCGATTCAACCAGCTGGCAAGCCAGAAGGGAACCCTTCACTCGAATTAACGGCTCATGAGCAAATACAACTATACCTTCCGGAATCGCATCTATATCCAACTTGAATTCCAGTTTCCTCAAATACTCCAGAAAGCCCCTTTCAAACAACGGCTTCTGATCATTTCCCTTCAAAGTTGCGAGATATTCGATGTCGCTATCTTCGAACTTCAGATCTGACAGATAGTCGATGACGTGCGAGAGTCCGCAGGCGATGGAATAGCCGCCGTTGAATGGAATCTTCCGGAATGACAGGTTGAAGACCGCCTCATCATCTTTCAGTCCCGTCTTCCAGTAACCATAGGCCATAGTAAGCTGATAAAGGTCTGTCAGCAAGGTCAACGATGTGCGATAAAGGTCTTTTTTCAAATCCATTGATGATACTAAAATCTTTATTTTCTAACTTTTGATGTTTTACCATGATGAGCATGGGAAACCATGCGAAGAATGGAGGCGGGGGGAGTTGAACCCTTTAGCCTCAATTTTGTCAAAAAAACACCCCAAAGTGTAACACGTGGTGTAACAAATTATTTGCCTTTGTTACACTTCGCATAAACTTTCAAAAAGTCAATGATTCTCTGCACTCTTCCTTTGTTTTGGTAGCCATTTTCCATATGAGCTGAAATGCTTTCAATAAAGACGCTGTCGGTCAGAAATTCCCTGAACTGGGTTTTGAGATACTCTTTGACAGCAGGTGGAGCCTCATCGAACTTTTTGAAGTCCAACTGGCCGTCAAGCACAGTGACTATGTCCTCAATGTCATGGCTTGTTCTATAATCCGGTCCGCTCCTTCCGTGGAAAGCCTCAATCTTTGTGGCAATGAAAAGGGGCAAGGTGAGTATGGATATTTCCTGCCCGTCAGGAAGGCTTATCCTAATTGAGCTTTTCAGCCCTTCATCATACCATTTGTTTGCAAAGCCAAGGATATTTGGGTCGTTTGGCATTATATCAACCTTGATCCCGTTATAAATCCATCTGCATATGGGAGAGGCCTTTTTCTGTACAGTGCTTGAATCCCATTCCTCTTAACTTCTCCTCAAGAGCGGTGTATTCGCTCCTCTTGGCAATCTGGATTACGCAGTCAACATCTTCAGTAGGCCTGACAGTCCTCACGGCCTCATCTTCAATATATAGCGAAGTGATTGACCCTCCGACAAAGACAAGTTCGTCGAGGAGACTTCCAAGTCCCTTTGCGATTGTCTGGACCATTTCGATATTGCTTGATCCCATGTTCATTTGGTTTCAGGCCTCAGATATTTCTTCAGTTCGCTTATGGCTATTTCCTTTTCCCTTGCACGTCCAGCCCTGATTGCATCAACGAGAGCAAGGAGTTCGTGGAGCGTCGAATCATTTTTTACTGCTGAGGGGACGGAAGCATACAGAGGCTTCAAGCTTTGACCTCTTGCAGTGCCAAATTCACAAGGCCAGACAAGCATGTCAGTCTTGTCAGATACGACAAGTTTTGAGAGAGGAGGGGCCGAATGGGCGGTCGGGATTCCCCTGCATACCTTTCCGATTACAGGAGGATAGACATATTTAAGTCCATGGACAATGAATTCCTCCACGGAAGAGATGTTAGGCTTTCGTGAAAAAAGGAGGTTAGCGGCTTCAAGCCTATTGATTGCCGCATGGACTTCAGACGCACTCATGCCTATGGATTCTGCAAGTTCAGAAATTATCCATCTATCTTCAGGCACAATGCATATTTTTAGAAGAACTAATATATCCTGGGGCTTCATAATCCGGCCTTTCTTATTGCTGTATATAATAAGATATATTCGCGATTCGCGAATTGCGAATATATTTCGATAAAATCAAAATGTTTTTGTGTCTTGAATTGGTCATAGTTGAAGAAATATACGTCGTATCTCATTAATGGATAATGAGAGAAGAAGAAGAATGGAGGCGGGGGGAGTCGAACCCC
>CAZION010000239.1:0-7917 GCA_964540865.1 uncultured Victivallis sp. | reverse complement strand
AACTATCGAGTACGCAGTATCTTTAAAAAATAGTAAATTGTGTCCAACTAGTGCACACTAATTTTACACTAACGAATATTTGCTGGGAATTTGATTTTACATCAAAATCAAATTCCCAGCAATGTTTGTATTTTAATTCTTGTTAGTGCCCGATTAGTGGTTAAGAAAATCTTGCATTGTGTATTAATAAACTCAATCTACAAATCCAGATCGATCACTATCGGGCAATGGTCGGAACCTGTCACATCGGGCATTATCTCGGAAGATTTTACTTTTTTGAAAAGGCCCGGGGTCACATAATGGTAGTCAAGTCTCCAGCCGACATTTCTCGCTCGGGCCGCCGTCCTCATGCTCCACCAGGTGTAGGCGTCTTTTTTGTCGGGATGCAACTTGCGGAAAGTGTCGATGTAGCCGTGCTTCTCCCACTTGTCCATCCAGTCGCGTTCTATGCGCAGGAATCCTGACACGTCCTCGTTGTCCTTCGGCCGCGCAAGGTCAATCTCATTATGGGCGGTATTGTAATCACCGCATATGAGCAGCTCCCTGCCCTCTTTCCTGCGGGATTCGCAGAAATCCAGAGTTGCATCATAGAAGTCGAGCTTGTATTTGAGGCGCTCGTCATCCCGCTGTCCGTTCGGGAAATAGACATTGATGATCATCAACTCCGGCAAATCCATGACGATTATCCTGCCCTCCCTGTCGAATTTCGGATCGAGTCCGAATCCGAACTCCACGTTTTTCGGTTCGACCTTTGCGAAATTCGCAACGCCGCTATAGCCTTTTTTAACGCCGGAGCACCAGAAAGACCTGTAGCCGGGGATACAGCGCAGCTCCATATCCAGCTGATCCTCTTCGGCCTTTGTCTCCTGAAGGCAGAGGACATCGGGTTTCTCCTTCAAAAGCCATTCCGCAAAACCTTTTTTCTGAACGGCCCTTATCCCGTTGACATTCCATGAAATAATCCTCATGCTTCCCTCCTTATACTTGATACTTAAATTTACTTCCGCGTGCCGACCATGTCAATTTTTAGAGTTTCCCTCAAGATGATTTGTTTGAATTCATTTATAGATGTAAGTTAAACGGCTTACAGAAAAATATACCCGAAAATAATCCGGACAAACTCAAGTTGTCTTCTGAACTAGATATTTAAGGAAAAAATGTTTCATGGATAATAAAGCCGTATTGAAAAGTCAGAGTTATTTCCGTCTCCTGACCTATACGAAGCCATATAAACGCAAGCTGGCAATAGGAATCCTGGCAGGCTTTGTGTCAGCCGGCTCACTCTTCGGAAGCTTGTTCTGGATCAAACCATTTTTCCAATCCCTGGAAAGCGGTGGAAGCGCCACAACTACGGTAGTCCAGAATGGAATCATCCAAACAAACGGTGCAACTGTACAGCAAGCAAAGCCTGAGGAAGCCGCCCCCTCCAGCGGAAAGAAAGATACAAACCTGCTCCAGATGGTGCAGATTTCACAGAAGATCATAGACTACCTCCACATAAACGTGCAGCTTGTTAGGAACGGCATGATGACATGGCAGTGCCTGCTCATATCCAGCTCCCTGTTCATCCTTCTCTGGTTCCTGAGAAGCGCCGCCATCTACGTGAACAAGCTCTACACGCGCTGGGTAGGCACCAGGGTGGTGGCAGACCTACGCGACAAGGCTTTTGAAAAACTGGTCGGACAGTCAATGAAGTTTTACGGGAAGGCTGATGTCGGACAGCTCATAAGCAGATGCACCAACGATACCGGTGCAATAGAATCTTCGGTCTCCTTCACCATAGAAGACGCCACACGCTGCCCGATCGAGCTCCTCGCATGCGTCGGGTTTGTAATTTACGCAAGCCTGCAGAACGAGAGCCTGATCCTTCCGCTCATCCTACTTATCGGACTTCCGGTCTCCGTACTGCCGATAATAATCATAGGGAAAAAGATAAGGAAGATATACCGGAAGTCATTCTCGAGGATTGCCGACGTGGTCACCAGGATGCACGAGGTCTTCACGGGAATACTGATCGTAAAGGCCTACAACATGGAGCGGCAGGAGATAGATACGTTCAAGAATGTCAACAGGACTTATTTCAGAACCGTCATAAAAGCCCTCCGCGCCGAGCTCATGATTGCCCCGCTGGTGGAGTTCGTATCAGTGGTCAGCGTGATAATATTCCTGCTCTACTGCTGCTACAAGAGCATGCCGATAAGCGACATCGCGCAGCTGATTGTCCCGATCATATTCGCCTACCAGCCCGTCAAGAACATCATCAAGATCAACACCTACATCCAACGCAGCATGGCGGCCGCCGACAGGTATTTCGACCTGATCGACACCCATACCGAAGTCACGGAACGGACGGACGCAGCGGAGCTCGGCGAATTCCGCAACGAGATCAAGTTCAACAATGTAAACTTCTCGTATGAAGACAAGCGGATCCTCGACAATATGAACCTTACGATCCAGAAGGGGACCGTCGTTGCCGTAGTCGGCGAAACAGGTTCCGGAAAAACCACAATAGCAAACCTCATCGCACGTTTCTACGATGTCGATTCAGGAAGCGTGACCATTGACGGCCAGGACGTGCGCGATATAAAAATATCCTCCCTGAGAAACCACATAGGAATTGTTTCACAGACCACAATCCTCTTCAACGACACAATTGCAAACAATATTTCATACGGCTACAAGAACGCCACAAAAGAACAGATCATTGAAGCTGCACGACAGGCGAATGCGTATTCCTTCATAATGGACGGCAGGCACCCGGAAGGATTCGACACGATTGTGGGCGAGAAAGGGTCGAAACTGAGCGGGGGAGAAAAACAGAGGATCTCAATTGCACGGGCCATACTCAAGAACCCTCCGATCCTGATTCTTGACGAGGCCACAAGCGCCCTTGACACCGTAACTGAAAGACTTGTCCAGGAAGCATTGAACAACCTCATGACAAACAGGACCGTATTTGCAATAGCCCACCGCCTGAGCACAATCAAACATGCGAATCTCATCATTGTACTGTCTCAGGGCAAAATTGTAGAACAGGGGACGCATGACGAACTAATGGCGAAAGGCGGCCAGTATAAAAATCTTAACGACATGCAGTTTGGAATGAAGAGGGAAAGCGAAGAGGCTTGAAATGGGGAATGGGGAAATTAGAAATTAGAAATTAGAAATTAGAAAAGAGAAAAGAGAAGTTAGAAAAGAGAAAAGATGAAGTAAGTTCAGATTCATGCCGCAGAATCACTGACAGGCTGATGACTGAATTTCAGAAACGGAAAAACATTTAGGAGCATGGTAATGAGGAAAGCAACGGTTTCAGCAATAGTTATTTCGCTGTTCATTGGCTTGAACGCCTTATGCGCAGATCAGAAATTCGCCCTGGTTGACATGGAAAAGATCTTCCAGAACTACTATAAGACAAAAATATCCGACGCCGACCTCAAGAAACAGGCCGAAGTGTTCAAGGATTATTCCAACAAGCTGAACGAGTCCCTTCTCAAGCTCCAGGACGAGTTCAAGGAGGTGCGTGACGCCTCGCAGAACATTGCGCTCAGCGAAGCCGAACGCGAGAACAAGAGGATCTCGGCCCAGGACAAATACCGCCAGCTGAAGGAAAAGGAGAATGAACTAAAGCAGTACAACTCTGAAAAGCAGACCCAGCTCAAAGACAAATACGAGGAGCTGAGAAACAACCTCCTCAAGGAAATAACCGAAACCATAAAGAAGTATTGCCAGCCACTGGGAATAACGATGGTGCTAGACTCCTCGGGAAAAACCCTCAACAACATACCGTCCGTCATCTACAGGGTTCCGGAACTCGATATTACAGACGTGATCCTGAAGGAGATAAATAAACCGGTGGAGGACAAGAAAGCGCCTGAAGACAAGAAAGAAGAAAAGAAAAAAGAAGACAAGAAGGCTGATAAGAAATAAATTACAGGCTAGAACACCCCTAAACAATTCAAATAATAAAACGGGAAAAACAATTTATGGGCAAAGAAATAACCGTAAAAGAACTTGCCGCACTGATTGACGGCAAAATAGTCGGCGAAGAAAACACAGTATTGAAATCTCTTTCATCACTGAAGGATGCCGGAACCGGGGACATTTCATTCCTTGCAAACAAGAAATACACGGCCAAGGCCCAGAAGACCAAGGCCTCCGTTGTGATTGCCGGAGAGGATTTCACTGAAAAGCCGAAAGAGGGACAATCCTTCATCATATGCAAGAATCCGAACGGCGCATTTTCAAAGGCGATAGACTTCTTCGCACCGCCCTCAATAAAATTCACACCCGGCATCCATCCACAGGCTTCAGTTGCGAAATCCGCAAAAATAGGGAAAAACGTTCATATCGGCGCCTGTGCGGTGATAGATGAAGAGGTTGAAATCGGCGACGAATCGGTTGTCTGCGCCGGGACCTATGTCGGACACTTCACGAAAATAGGTTCGAAATGCCTTATTTATCCGAACGTGTCCATTCGTGAAAGATGCATTGTCGGGAACCGCGTCATAATCCACTCCGGCACCGTGATCGGAAGCGACGGATTCGGCTTCGAGGCCGGTCCGACCGGAATAGTGAAAATACCCCAGGTGGGGATTGTTCAGATTGACGACGATGTGGAAATAGGTGCAAACTGTTCCCTGGACCGTGCGCGTTTCGGGAGGACATGGCTCAAACGCGGTGTCAAGCTTGACAACATGGTGCATCTCGCGCACAACGTGGTCATCGGGGAGTTTTCAATGTTGATCGGCCAGTCCGGAGTAGCCGGAAGCACGGAGATCGGACGCGGAGTGATTATCGCGGCCCAGGCCGGAATCAACGGCCATATAACAATAGGGGACGGGGCAAGGGTTGCCGGAACCGCAGGAGTCCTGAAGGACGTAGCACCGGGAGAATCCGTAGTAGGTACGCCGGCGGAAAGTCCGCGCGACTTCCTTGAGAGAATCACTCTTCCGAAAAAAGTGCAGAAGCTAAGCCAGACCGTCAAGGATCTGGCGGCAAGGCTGGCCGCAATGGAATCAGGCGGCCAAAAGCTGTAACCTTGAATATCCAATTGAGAGAATTTTTCCGTCGCGGAAAAATCAACAAGGGAATTATAAGGACGCTGGACGGATCAATATGAACAAGTCGCTCGCACCATTGATAATTTCGTTTGCAGTGATAATCCTGCTGACATTCATCATTATCAATACGAAACCTAGGGAAAGCGCAATCGAACTTCAAACAAACGGCACTGCTCCGTCAATGTCCCTCGGCTCTGTTTCCAAAACCCAGCTCAGGCACAAAGCGACTGTACCGCGGAAACAGAAGGCCAGCTACATCCCGGAATCTGAAAAATACCTTGAAAATGCAAAGAACTTCCTGTCGTCCGGAAAGGAGAATGAGGCTGAAGACGCGTTGCGGACCCTCCTCATATTTGAACCTGATAATCCGCAGGCACTATCGCTTCTGGCCGGTATCTTCTATTATTCACAGCGTTATCCCGAAGCCGAGATAATTTTCAGGAGGCAGGTGAAACTCAATCCGGAAAACGATTCACTTTACACCCATCTCGGATCGGCCCTGGCCCGTCAGGGTAAGATGAAGGAAGCCATAAAAACCACCCTAACCGCGGTGGAGATAAATCCGAAGTCATCGGACTCCCAGATCAACCTCTCTTCAATGTACGCCACTAACGGAAACCCAGAATCATGCATCAAGCACTTCCTGCTCGCATACCAGCTTATCGGCTACAGGATCCTTCCATTTTCATATGATCCGGCATTTGACAAGGTGCGTTCGTCTCCGGAGTTTCAGGAAATAATTGCAAGGGCGAAAAAAGACATTGATACAAACTTGAAATTCAATAAAATCCCGGATAAATCAGTGATCAGTAATCAGTAATCGAAAATCGAAAATACGTTTATGGGCTCAATAAGAATCCTTCCAGACAGCATAAGCAACCGGATAGCCGCCGGCGAAGTGATTGAAAGACCGGCATCGGTCGTAAAAGAACTCCTCGAAAATGCAATAGACGCAGGTGCCGACAAGATCACAGTCCAGATTGAAAACTCCGGCACAAAACTGATATCCGTCACCGACAATGGCCGGGGAATGGATCCGGACGATGCAATCCTCTGCCTCGAACCGCATGCCACCAGCAAAATCTCTCATGCAGAAGACATAAACAGGATTTATACGCTCGGATTCAGAGGGGAAGCCCTTCCCAGCATAGCTTCCGTATCAAGACTGCGCCTTAGAACAAGACGGAAGAACGACATCGAAGGCACTGAAGTCTACATCGAAGGCGGAAAATTAACCGACTCCGTCCCGGTCGGTTGCGCTCCGGGTACTGAAATAAATGTCCGCGACCTTTTCTTCAACACTCCTGCAAGGAAGAAATTCCTGCACAGCAAAGGCACCGAAGAACGGCACATACAGGAAACCCTCTGGTCGCTCGCCCTCGGCTTCCCGTTGGTCTCCTTTGAGCTTTTAATGGACGGCAGAATCATCTTCTCGTCACCCTCAGACAAAAACATCCTGTCACGGATTCAGACTTTCTTCGGGAAGGAAATGCCGGAAAACCTCATACCGGTTGAAAATTCAGGGTCAAACCTGAAAATAAGCGGACACATGGCCAGGCATGGGTTCACCAGGAATTCCCGGCGCGAACAGCGCATCTTCGTCAATCAAAGGCCTGTCGAATCCGCCGCGCTGTACGCTGGAATAAGGGAAGGCTACGGCTCTCTCACAAATGACGGGCGATTCCCTCCAGTTTTCCTCTTTATCGAGATGGATCCCGGATTTGTCGATGTAAATGTCCATCCCGCCAAGCGCGAGGTCCGTTTCAGGGAGGGCAGGCTCGTCACTTCATTCATTTCGGAATCAATAAGGGACGCCCTGCGAAATTCGCAGGCGCCGACCATGTCAGTCAGCAGCGACCTTCAATTCCGGTCAATCCTGGCCGGAGCCGGAATATCATACGCGCCGAAAAAACAGCTTCAGGACACGGGAATGTTCGATGGGAACATGAGCAGGCCCGTACTGGAAAACATACAGCTTCCGCCCGTATGTGAGGAAAACAACAACCGGTCCGAATCCGACGGACAAACTCCGCCGCCTGCGCAAGCTTGTGTCGAACCAGAGGAGCATTCCGCTGTTTCAGAACTGAAAATCCTGGCTTTTCTCGATGAGACATACATACTCGCCTCTTCAAAAAACGGGCTGGTGATAATCGACCAGCATGCGGCCCATGAAAGAGTCATGTTTGAAAAGATTTTAAACACCGTCGGAAAAATGGAGATAATCTCCCAGAAACTGCTGATCCCGATCACCATCGAACTTTCCCGGTCCGAGGTTTTATTCCTCGGGAAATACAGCTCCTATTTTTCAAAGCTCGGCTTCGAATTCGAATCCTTTGGCGCAAACACCGTCATTGTCAATTCAATTCCGTCTGGGCTGACACAGGAGAACCTCAGAGGCCTTTTCTCGGATATGCTCTCCCTTCTCATGGAAGAAGGGAAGACTTCCGGAAAGATAGATGAGGCTTCAATCGCGAGGGCGGCATGCAAACACTCCGTCAAGGCCCATGACAAAATATCCTTCGAAGAGGCGCAATCACTGCTCCGTCAGCTTTCCAGATGCGAACTGCCATTTTCCTGCCCCCATGGAAGACCTGTCATCATAAATATTTCGTACAGGGAACTGGAAAAAAGATTCGGAAGAAGGAAGTAAATCTTTAGGGAACCTCTAAAAATTCGCATTTGGCGCGTTGCGGAAGATTTTTGAAAGCTCAAAAAGAATTTCTGAACGTAGGCGTATCGAGTAGATACGCCGAGAGAGGAACATTCTTCTTTGAGCCAAAAAGAACCGCAACCCAAAGGGCAACAGATTCTTATGGATTCCGGCGTCCTACTACGCTCTTCGAGCTTCGAAGGACAG
>CAZION010000238.1:0-7969 GCA_964540865.1 uncultured Victivallis sp. | reverse complement strand
CCTCTGGTGCGGCCTTCAGATAACGGTCGAATTCAGTCTCCTCCGGAAGGATTATCGTGGCCAGCGGCGCAGCGTCCTTCACCATTTCAAAACTTTTATTTTTCTGCGACATGACAGCCTCCTCTTTTGCGGCTGGTTCTGCGATTATGGATTCCATCGGAACCATGCTTATTAAAAGCGCAACTGACAAAAAACACTTTTTCATTTTCATCCTTCCTTATTTCTAATTTTTCCTTAACCCGTCTTCCTGATTTGATGGTGTTGGCTCCCGCGCGAAAATCAGCACGTCGGCATATTCGATCGGCAGGACAACCGCGACCGACGCTCCCTCATGGCGCAATTGCAGTTCCCCGCAGCGGCTCGACCAGGCCCTGGTGATGTCCTTGCCATCAGCAAGAGTCACCTTCAAGTTCAATATGCGGGTGCCGTTCTTCTCAAAGAGACCCCTCAAATTCACCAGGGGCACAGCAACTCCTTTGGCACTCACCAGAGGATCAGCGGCAATACCCGGAATGTTAACCGTGACCGGACGGGTGACCCCCGCAAGTTCCAGCGCCGGCTTACACGCAATTTCCAGATGCTCGCGGTCAAACGCCGAAGCCCATCCCGTTTCACCACAGAGCTCAACTGTCTTCTTCCACCAGAGCGCACCCTCGCTCTCCTTGAATCTTACAAGCCAGCCTTTGCCGACACGCGTCTGTCCGGGCTCATTGGAAAATACGCTCAGAGGTTCATTGTACTCATCCTTCGTGGCGGCATCCGGACAAAGCACCAGAACCCCGCCGGACTCGACCCATTTCTTTAGATCGTCCGCCGCTTTTTTTGTCAGGATCCGGTCAACAAGATAGGCCGCCTTGTAGTTTTTTATGAACATGTCGAGATCCCTTCCGGCAATGATGTCCACCGGAATCTGTTTTTGCTGGAGCATACAGTAAAAGTGCTGCCGTTCAAATTCATCTTCCTGCGCCTTGTTGGCCTCAATCCAGTAGAAGTTCTCCACGCTATAGATCAGGCAGACCTGCGGGTCGACCGGCACTCCGGCCCATAGATATGGTTCAATATTGGTGCCGCCAACCATCCGGGCGGCATCTGCGACACCGCGGGCTATCGGTGCGGAATCGGCCCAGTAATCCACCGTGGCGCTGGTGGTCGGGCCATAGTTGAAATAGCTGAATGTCTTGCATCCCTGGCTCAGCAGCAGATTGATGCGCATTGGAATATCGCGCGCCGTCGCAGTTCCTTTCGGATCCCATCCGATGCAGATGGGATAAAACCCGATACTGGAGGGGCCGATTTCCTGATACCTGGCGGATCCCCGGAGCAGGTCGGCAAAATAAGCAACCTTCTGGTACATCCCCTTACCCCAGCTCGTGAGCCCGCCGAATATCCAGTCTTCAGCAAAGTGCATCTTCACAGCATTATGGCGTCCATCCTCGAAAAAATCAGCATTTGCGCCGCCAAGGGCACCGGTGATCATGCCAGCCGGCACATAATTGACCGTCATCGGAGCATTGGGCATGTTCTCCTGGATCTCCTTGTTGATGCTGGCAAAATACTGGCTGCTCGCCTCATAGGTATAGCGGCAGGACCAGTACCAGAGCCGCCTCTGGAAAACCGGTGCATCTACGGCGACAGGCTTGTTCCTCTTTATATGGCTAACCTCGTCGAGGCTCTTCACTCCTAGAATTTCGGGCAATACTCCCTGCGCCTTCAAATAATCACGGAAGCCCTGTTCGCCTGTCTTGGTCCAGATAGGATTGAAGCCGGTATACCAGGCGGGTTCGTCCTCGACCATCATGTAGGCCAGCCGCGCCAGATCTTCAGGGGGATACTTTATTTTTTTCACCGATTCCGGACTACCGCCAGTCGTGGCATAGCCCAGATATTGGTCTGGAGTCCATCTTTTGTTCCAAGTGTTAAAACCGAGCCGCCTTGTGGTTTCCAACTCATAGTTATCGCTGTCAGCCACCGAGGAATCCCCTTTTACATTAAACGGACTGAATCTGAGCAATTTAGGACGCAGCTCCTCCGGGACGGCAACACTGTCGGCCACTTTCCGTCTCCGCAGGAAAGTCTCGGGTAGAGATTCAATCAGATCCGGGGTGTCCAGGATGCTGGAAGGCAGGGTGAACGCAACCTCAGATCCAGCGGCGCTTTCAATAGTCATCGTCCGGGCAATATATTTCTCTTCAGGCCACGAGGCGACTTGAACTTCCACCTTGCATTTTGTGATCGGATCGACACCCTTGAGCGTAATACCTATGTCGCCCCGCATCGGGCTGGATGGCAGTCTCCGCCATGGCGACCAGGCTCCGGGCTGGATATAAAGCCCGCTGTTGGAAAACGTACCTGGCATCAGGTTGCGGCCCCAGGAACAAGGCATGTCGGGCAAATTCAAGTTCGAATGCGCCGACACCGTCGCCACAGAGGGAGTCGCAGGCTCTACCAGGCGATACCGCATGAAGCGTTCCTCACCGGAATTCCTGGGAGCTTCCCCGCCCCGGCATACCGCAGCGGAACTAATGGCAAGGAAGGCGATCAGCACCGTCATTTTTATTATTTTCATAGTTTGTACTTTCATGTCATTTACTCTGCGTTCACTTCAAAAACCTGTATTTGCGATCCGCCTCCGACAAAGAGATAATCCTTGCCGTCCTTGGAACCCGACGCGATGGAACTCGGCCCAAGCGGAAGTCGTCCATCCACATCCTTGTTCCCGAACACACCCAGCGACTGCCCTGTCCTGGCATCCAATGCGAGTACGCCCGGTCCAGCAGGAGGAAGAACCCACAAAACATCTTTCATCAATGCCATAGGCGGTCTGGCGGCGGCTTCCCATATTTTCGCGCCATCTTTCTTGAAGCCCGCAATCTTGTCACCTACATGACAGTATATGAGTTCACCGTCGGCGCTGACTGCCAGCCCGCTGTCGTTGATCTTCACTCCTTCAGAAGGCTTGAAAAAAAGCACGGGCTTGTCCAATGCAGCAACATCCAGCTTCTCGATGCAATTATCCTTAACGTAAAAAACACTTTTCCCGGATGAACAGACAGCTTTCGACGGACTTGCCTTGTGGGGCCCGCTGACAAGCGCACCTGTTGCGGAGGACAACGCCATTACATTCTGGGCGGCAGGATTTAATACAATCATTGTTGAGGCGTCGGCATACGCTGCCGTAAACCACCAGTTGGCTGGGCCAGGTACCGGATACTGTTTGAGATCACCGAAAGCAACCAGACCGCTGGTCCACACCGGCTTGTTATCCCATGATATCTTGCAGGATCCTCCGGCATAGGCGTTCAAGTCCGAATCCACTGCAAGGCCATTGCCATTGATTCCGAACAGGAGTCCGTCCTGTTTCCGGTTGAGATCGAAATGTACGATCATCGGCAACACTCCACGTCCATCGGTGCCGACCCATATGCCACTCGTGGAATCCACCGCAATGTCGCCACGGCCTGAAGCAAAAGCGAACTGATCCGCCGACCACGGCCCGCTGAATCCGCCGCCATGCCCGATTTTCACACCGGTAGGCTTTCCTGCGGCGGAGTATTCTCTTATCGTGTTCACCAATTCACCGCCGATTCCCCCGATGGCGATATAAATCTTTCCTTCAGCAGGTTCAACGTCGATGGCCACGGCGCCGGCAATACCGTCGATGATCGGCCCCTTGCCCGGATTGCCATCTTCATCGACTTCAAATACTGATTCGCCGGTCAGCAGCAGGAGCTTCCCGTTCTTAGCCTTCGCAATGTCCACCGGGGCAACCGCCATGAGCCGGCTGTTGAACGGACGTTCCTTGCCGGTCGCCTTGTCCAGGCGCAGCAGCTCATCACGTCCGGAATCAACCACATAGAGATAGGAACCGGAAGCGATCAGGCCTCTCGGATTCGTGAAAATTGGAAAATCGGGGCCTGGCACAACTCCACCGCCAGACCAACCCACATTCCCAAATCCCCAATCGGCATCCATTTTCCCGCCAGCCAGAGTAAACCTTCTCAACAGTTGCTTTGTCCCGACGACATATACATGCTCCCCGTCCACGGCTGTCGCTATATCAACATATCCGGCGCAGGTTGTCTCCCATATGATCCGACCGTCCGGCGCCAGTTTCATGAGCATGCTCCATGGGTTGTTGACTATGCCGCAAAGATATAGGTTTCCATCCTTGTCCAGGCTTATCCTGGAGCCGGACGTCTTGAAAGGATATCCCTTCACATTGGTCTGCCCGAGCGTCTTGACATAGGTCACGGCCACACCGGCCACTGCGGCGGACTGCGCCAGCAGAACCATCGCGGCAACTCCACACCACAAGCCCATCGTTTTCAATCTCATGTCTCTTGTCCTTTACTTAAATTTATGTGAATTCATTTTTTTCTCCGAGCGAAAGGAAAAATCAACTTGATGCTTTTTCATATTGCATATCATTTCACCATCTTTCCCGGTTCGTTTTCATGTTTAAGGATGGATGGATATTCAAAGGGATTCAGACGTCCGTTTTTTGCCAGTGAGCCGAACAGCCGGTGCAGACAACGATAGGACATGGCAGATGGTTTCGACTGTCCGTTTTCCCCTCCTAATGGATGTTTAAGAGGAAATGCCGGATCCAGATAGTGTTCCAGCGCAAGTTCGCCCGCAAGAAGGAAATTGCTGTCACCGTTGCGTTCGAATCCAATTGCCATAATCATGCCGGCCATGTTATGGACAGTTGGAATCTCCCCGTCCCCCACCTTGTTCCAGAACTCTGAATTCAACTCCATCAATAACTTGTTCAACCACACATCGGTATCCTTTCTGCCGGTGATGCGCTGATATTTGTCCAGAGCCTCCACCATTGACGCATAGCCGAATCCGCAGTCTATCATCTGCCGTTCCAGGGAACGTCCAGGCTTGCCTCCCGAAAGTTTTACTGCTCCGCAAAATTCTTTCCTGTCATATTTCTGAAGGAACCCGGAGATACTGTCAGCCTCTTCGCGGAATTTACCGAATCCGGAATCGAGAAGTGAGACCAGCGCAAGCAGCGCCCAGCCTATTTCCCTGTCGAACTTCCAATTGGCGGTAACTCCGGAATGGTTGATCTCGATGATCTTGTCCCCTAACGCCAGCGCGACTTCCCGCACGTCGTCGTCACCGGTCAGACAGTAATATTCCAGAAGCCCCTGAGTCCAGAAGTGGCTGGTAATGGCACCCTTGGTATTGTGGAAATGTGAATGGAACGGCGACCCGCGGTGATGTCTAGGATCGTCGGAATATGCGATGAAATCCACCTCTACGTTGTGCCGGGCAGCCCAGCGAAGCATGTTGAAGTGATCTGCCTTGCCTGTGCGCATAACCTCCAAGGCGAGGGCATGGATCATGTCGTACTCATTATTGGTCCAGACAGGTTCAACAAAATATGCGGTCGATTCCGGGAACAGCAAACCTCCTGATGAAAACCGCTTCGGCGGCGGACATGTCCCTTTCAGCGGAAAATATTGATTGTTTCCTGCTCCATAACCAAGGGTGTAATGCCAGTTGGGAGTGTCGCCGAGATCCCATTTTTCGAAAGGCGTGTTCAAGTTGCAGAAGCTGTCAAGCAGGTTGTTCATGCGAAGGTTCTTTCCTGGCACAAACGGCATGACACGGTCCATGTCAAAGCATTTGTTTCCAGCCAATGTTTCCGGGGTCGGCATCGCACGTCCGACCGCGAACATGTCATCGGCCATACACGCCAGTTCATCCACTTCAACTTTCTGTCCGGTGGAGGAGAATGACAAGAGAAGGCTCTGTTCCTTGCGGCGTCCCTGTGGCCATTTGAGGCTGTTCCCTGCCGGGACCATCAGATAACTCAGGGAATCATCAGAGGATTCAAGCGCGTTCGGACGAGTTTCGATGAAGTCCTTCACAGTCGCACAGACCGCTCCGGACTTCCCGTGCAACTGCAGCCACGGAAGAACGTCGGCGACCGCCGGTTTGCAGTAGAACGGATAGACGGAATCGTCCACAAGCATTTCAAAATCCAATACGTGCGGAGCCCAGCCAGCATCGTCAACGATTATCGTGACGGGGCTGGAATTCCTTACAATGCGCGGCTGATACTCGGCAGTATGGTGCGGTTGTAGAAATACCCTTTCACTGGGGCCGCCCAGACTCCATTTCCCGATGATTGAGGCTTGGCTGACATCCAGTTCCGGCACACCCGGAATTTCGTGGGACAGCATCCAGTCGACACGCAGAGCTGATTTGCCTTTCCACATTTCCACTGTGAGGCGGTAACGAAGCGATTGATTGCCGCTATCGGCGTACAGTTGTCCTGAAATCTCCGCTCTGCATCTCAATGGTCCGTTCCGCGAAATTCGCAGAGTTCGTTTGCCGTTTCTTGTTTCCCGCACCTTGCATCCATCTGCTGTCACTTCAGGGATAAGCAAGCCGGAGCCGTCCTTCCAGGAAACGACTATTGGAGGTTTCCCTGTATCAGTGTTCAGTTCCACGTGCAGCAGCGAATTATCGAACAACAGTCCATCCGATGTCGTCACGGCCAGTTCTCCTCCGGCACCAGGGTTCGATGGAATCAGCTTCACTTCAGCATGCCCCTTGAGAGTACTTATAAATGACAACTCAAGCCACTTCATGCCGCCCGGTGTTTTTGGAATGAGCGTGGCAACTTGCGCTGGAAACATCTTTCCGCCAGGATAAATTATTTCCGCCGCACAATCCTTGTCCGGCACCATATCGGCCGGGAATGGACATCCGGTCACGATAGGCGTACCGGAATCACCCGCCGAATGGATGACTAATGAGCTGATGTTCGACATGTCGAAAAAATCCTTTCATTTGAGTAAATTGCAAGACTCCAGCAATCAAGTTCACCAGTAGACCCATCTGTATCTGTTGCTTATGCTCGAATTGTTAAGAAAGGCACCATGTCCGTCCACATACACAGTGTTCTGCCCCCTGGCATGATTGTTGTAATATTGAATGCCGAATGCACCTGTAATGCCTGTCACTGGATTGTTCATGTCCAGTGCCATTGGGAGAATTGAAGGCTCCGCCACATACAGACTGAAACCGCTGTCCGGATCTTTTATTGTCCTGCCGAGGAACTGCAGGCGCGGACATGGTGCGGCCGGATTTGATTGAGTTGAACTCCAGCCTGTTGCCTGGAATCCATACCAACAGTTCCCCAGCGTCCTGACCGGATAGCTTCCCTCTCCGCAGAAATAGTTGTAGGAGGTGCTACATTGGCTGGCGTCCATATTTACGGGTTGAAAGAATGCATTGCAGCCAGGAACAATTTTCGTGCCTGAGCACGACAATATATTCTTATAGCTGGTTCCGGGGTAATAGTCGTAAATCCAAGTTGATGGCGCCGCTAATAAACTTGTAACACTGTAGTTTACGACCCGCGGCGCCAGCCAGCCGTCATAATCAGTTCCATAGCTGTGGAATATTATTGCGTTCTGCTTCAGATTTCCAAGGCAGACAATCCGCTTTGCGACATCTTTTGCATTTTTCAATGCCGGCAGCAACATTGAGGCTAAAATTGCGATTATTGCGATCACCACGAGGAGCTCAATGAGGGTAAACTTATTTTTTCTTTCAGAGCGAAAGAAAAAATCACCTGAATGTTTTTCCATCTTGCAAATCCTCCTGTTTTATATCATCGAACCTTAATAGTGATTTGTATTTCAGGATCGCCGGCACCCTTGCCGGCATCTTTCTTTTTATTCTTCCTTCACTCATAATATTGTGCCAGCAAGGGTGTTGGCGTTCCAAAAGAGTTGCAGCCCTTCTTGCCCCATCGAATGACTAGGGTGGCCGCCTAATTTAACGTTAAGGAGTTTCAAAGTTGAATATAGTAATGCGGGCTTTAGCCTGCAATTGTCCTTGTGTTTTCAGATTAATTTAACTACAGGCTGAAGCCTGTGTTACTTTAGAACATGCCTTGCGGCATTGACTACGAACAAATTAAGATTCGTTTTTGTTGGTA
>CAZION010000237.1:0-8056 GCA_964540865.1 uncultured Victivallis sp. | reverse complement strand
GAAAAATGAGGCCAAATTATGACCTTCGTGCAACAAACCGCAGAAGAGGCGAAAAAACAAGACTGGCGCCGGGATTAATCGCAGGGAACTGCATTGACTCCTCTGTTCCCTAAGACGGATGAAAAGATGCTGCAACAGAAACCTTGACTTCCCGTCACAGAATGTTCTATTTTACAGTGCTCAAACGCGGATGTAAATATCGGGTATAAACAACAAGATAGAGGGAGCGCTGTAAATGAAAACAGTTAAAAAAGCTAAAACATGTGCGATTGTGAATAAACTTGACTGGAATCTCCTGCTGAAAGACATGCTTGAAGGCATGTTCCTTTCCCAGCAAGCTCTCTCCGACCGCTGCAAGGTGAGCCAGCAAAGCATTTCAAACTGGAAAAACAGGACAAGGAATCCCGGGATATCTGCCAAGAAAATGCTCTTTGAACTCGCCATTAAGGAGAAAATTGATCTCGGCAAATATGAGATTGCATCACCAAAGGATACAATAAAAAAGTATCTTGAAAAAGACAATGGAAAAGAGCTTGTCAGGATTTTCGAGCACTACCTGAAAATGTCACGCAGCTCTAGGGTCAAGCTCCTGAAGTATGCAAATGCGCTGGTGAAATAGGTTGGCGGTCAATGATGGAACCGACAAAAAGACCAACCGAATCCGAATGGACTATCTTGCCCTATATGTTTTCATCGTTGGGGATGTTGGCTTGCGCCGGTATGACACAGAACATTGACTCTTATTGCCAATCCAGATATTTGCTCTATTCAATCAGTTTGAGACGCTTAAGCGCCTCGGCATTGCGCGCCTGTATCGCATTCAGATCCCATTTGCGGAATACAAAGGGCCTGGAGCTTGTCAGGCTGTTCAACCTATATGGCAGGATGGGGAAGACGGACAGGAAGCAATTTATCAATTATACGGAGAGGATGAAATGAAAAAGTTTCTAGCAATCGTGATCTTCACAATAGCTTTTCTCTCTTATGCAGGAGAGAAGGAGGAAACCGCTCGAGTTATTTTTGGTTTAGTCTCTGGCACTAGGGCAACCGATGATGAGGTTATAATGATTGCCTCTGTCCTCCAGAATAGAGTTAAGGGTGCTCTCATGCCTAAACATCTTCGGTCCAACTCTATGTACGCCGCGGCCATGAAATTTAGCGAGGGTTTTGTTGATAAAAATGATAAGGCTTGGATTCTTGGCGAAACTCTTTCTAAAGATGGGAAGGTAGAGGATAAGGAGATTACAAATCGGTGGGAGCTTTGCCTTAAATACTCTACAGACTGGTTTAAGCCAACGGTTAAAGCAGTAAGCTTTGACCTTTATGTTGGAAAAGGAAGTGAAATTAAAAGTAAGTTTTTTGCTGTCGAGAAGATCACTGAACACTATCAATCCTTAATACCTAAGTGAAGAAATTGTCATAAATATAACGCCCCTGATAAACCCGGAATTCTGACTTGCCTTTCACACTATTTCAACCTAGCACAGTTGTCGGCCTTACTGCCAAAACCGCAGTTGTTGCATAGTTTCGCAGGTGTTGCTGAAGTTCCTATCCACTTGCCGCATACGGTGCATTCATCCTTTTTGTTGCCGAACCCGTGTTCAGCGCACAGCTTGGCGTAAATCTTGGCAGAAGCCACCCATTTCCCGCAGACCGCACAGTTGTCCGCCTTTGCACCGAAGCCGTGAGTGATGCATAGTTTGCCGTATACTTCGTCCGCTCCCACCCACTTGTTGCAGCGGGTCGCAGCGTAAACGCAGAATCCGGCGAGGATGGTGATAATTGCAATGAGGAACATTTTTTTGCTGGACATCATCACGCTCCTTTTTTTACGACAGCTTCTCAGTTTCGGCATTCAGGCAATTGAACCCAACCCCTTATTAAAAAAGCGATAAACGCATGTGATTTAAATTCAAAACAGGGATAAGAGCCAAAAACAAAAGAGTTCATCGCTTTTAAAATCGGAATTTGGGTAAAAAACATTAGACAAGTTTTATCCGATACAAAAACCATCCTCTGGTGGACGTGGAAACGAGTGCATGCGACGACGCCCCAAGGCCGCACCAATCGTCCATCCCCCCAAAACCAAAAGGAAGGCCGAAACCGCTACTAGCAATGTAAGTATAACCTTGCAAAACAAAGAAGGAACATCGATTGTCTTACCCTGAAAAACAGAACGGATTATTGCATCTGCCACACCACGACTTGAAGGATTGCCACCTTGCATCGTTTGCGGATTAATCTTCAGATCCCATGACCAGATCATAATCAGGGCGGCAATGAAAAAGAGGAACGCCAGCAAGCCCCCTATTGCACGACCATAGTCGCCATAGACCTCCTCCGGTTTATATAGGAGCTTAATACTCGTATGTTCCTCTGCAAAACCTGCACTTGGGGATAGCCCCTTTCTAGTTTGCCCTATCTGTCGCCAAGCTACGTAAGACTCCCAGTTACGCACTGCCAGTTTATTGCCAACGGGTTTACATTTAACCCGTCTGGCCCAATTGTGGCGAGTTATCCGTCCCTTAAGAAGCGCATCACGAAGCTCATCGATAGAATTGAATCGTTCCGTTGTTGAGCCTTCAACGAGAACTTCAAAATAGGGTTTGGTGCCCCGGGGCGGGTCGTTTGGTATTGGCAGCGTCGGCTCTGATAATGCACTTGATAATACTTTTTTGCCAGTCTTCAGGTTTGTCCCACATTCAATGCAGATTATGGCATTGGAATTACTTATTGGCTTCTGGCAATTGGGACATGCGTTTTGCCCATCTGAAGGCAACACAGTGGAGGATATTTCTATATTATTGGACTGCGGAGTTTTACGAATTGAAAGTCCATGTCCAGTTTCAGCTTTCTCGATAGTTATTGTAGCCCCGCATCCAGGGCATTCAGATTCGAGTCCGAGCCATTCATCTTCCGCGGTGCATGTTGCATTGCATTTACTGCATTTAACCGTGAAACTCATTTTATATCCCCTTTGAGGTTGTGGTGCAATTGCCTACCTCTACAGTTATACTTCCTTATAGTTCACGGAACTTTCGGAGCTTCCTGTGCAGAAAACGCCTTTTTGGCTTCAATGTCACGCGCCTTCTCTCGGAAGGCGGCATCCGCTTGCAATTTCGATTTGAAATCTATTTCTGTGAACGAATCGCTATCTGCTTTGATTTCATGATGTTGGTAAAATAGTCTGGGAACGCTGAACCTGATAGGAATCTTGATAACCATAATGACTGAAAGATACCGGAGGCTGAGAATAAATCAAGCATGCTGAAATAAAATCCCCTCTGCGACTTCTAGGGGCAAATTTAGGTATTCAAATTATATCAGTCCGAATGTGGACTTCCTAACTGTAAAGAAGCTAATCCTTTGTCAGATTCCTTGATTACCCATAGTTTCAAGAGTACTCTAAAACTTATACTATTGGAAAAAATGGAGATCTCTATGAGCGACGATAACGGCATCAAGTTCCTTTGCTCCCATTGCTCTCAATCACTAGATGCGGAATCAAATATGTCCGGACAAGTGATCAATTGCCCCATATGTCAAAAATCAATCACGATACCAGGAAACCGCCCATTTAAGCCGAAACTGATTCTAAAAGAAAACATTGTCAGCTCAAAACCCGGCAATCCTCCTCTGCCGATGCCGCCGTCATGCAAGTGCTGCGGAGCCAAACTTCCACCAGATGCCTCCGTCTGTCTCAAATGTAACCGAACCCTGAATACGGATATTTCACTGCCTCCCATATCAAGTTCACTAAAGACTATCAATAAGGATCCCGCTCCTGCTGCGCCAACCGGGAAATCCGAACGTCGTTGCCCTTCCTGTGGGGTGCCTATAGGGAATGAAGCAGTACTTTGTATTAATTGTGGCTTTAATCTGAAAACCGGAAAGACAACCACCGTCGTCATCGAGGAAGATGCCAAACCTGGCCCCGGAGGCGATATGAACTTCGCGCTCAAGTGGGGGGTCCGCGAAGCTGCGGGTGCCTCTGCCGTTTTCATGTTCCTAGTCTTGGTTTTTCTCCCACACCTTATTCTCTGGCACGGCTTTGGCATCACTCTTCTCGGGCGGTCTCGTTGGTTTGATTTGGTATTGATGGCGATTGGCATTAGCTTTTCCGCCATGACGTACAAAGTTGTCGCCGTAAGCCTAACCAAACGCTTTGGTTATCGGACAGTCACTAGGAATGTCTTATTTGCGCGATCTGGAAACGTCGTCGATCAGGCGCACATGCGCATGACACGAAAGGAATTAGGATTTGGCTTACTCGCAGGATTGGCAGTTTTGGCGATTGCAGTGTTTATGATAGTGCGCATGGCGAAAATCGGCGGTGATGCCGGGTCGATTGGTATCCCAATCGTCGTAATAGGAGCTATTGTCGTATTTTTTCTGGCGTTGCTTGGCACTGATTGCACCTTGTTCCTGGTACAGCGGCAGCTCTGCCCCGCATTTCGTGTCCGCCACCGTTTAAGCTTTGTGCCCTTAAGCGACAAAACTTTCCTAAATGGTTCCCAAGACGAGCTAGTGATCAAGACTATACGGAGTGATCCCGCCACCGCGCGGCTGGTTGGAATATTCTTTATTGTTTTGGGCATTCCCCTAATTCCTGCAGGATTCGTAGGTGTCTTCCTGATTGTTATCGGCATAGGCATGATAAGACGAGTAAAAACTTCCGCGCGTATCGAATTGTTACTCAGAAAACCAGAGATTGCAAGGCCCCTGTGCTTGATCTCCATGTTTGTTCGTGATTACTCTGGCCGTTCCGAGCCACCGGAAATAGATGCCGCAATATGTTCATTAAAGGCCTTCGCCCCTGATATTCGAATTACGCATACTAAAGAAGTAAAGGGATTATAGTGCTATCTCTTCTTCGGGTGCCAATACGTCCAGAATCCTGGCCGACTCGAAGGACATGGGATGTTCGCGGTCTTTGCGCAGAGCCTTCATGGGCGGCATCAGATCAATAACTTTTGCCTAAGTTTACGTGAAAGCATTTGCCTATCCTCTGACCTTTGCAATCGGCCCAGGCCACGACCAGGTAGCAGCCATAAGGCAACTCACCCTTCATATAGTCTGCACCGGGCAACCATTTCTCCTTTTTCTTATCCACCACCTTGCCGTCCAGATCAATTACGAACACATTCAGATTGAAATCCTTGTCCGGCTGGTATTGCGTCATAGACCGGTCTTTGACTTCGAAGAGGGATGGTTGGAGGTAATAGCTGGCTTTGGCCTTGCTTTTCCCTTGCTCGTTTATACTGGTCTTGCTTTTGCCTTCGCTTGCATTGTTCTTGTTCCTGGGTGGAGCGTTCACATTTGGTTGAGACATATTGCTGAAGAACCGCAGTTTCCGCCCGCCAATCTCGCCGCTGTCCGTCAACCCCTCGATATCCTGCTGTGTGAGAGGCAGTCCTTTTAGGGTCTTAAGGCGTTTCTCCAGCGAATCCGGGACTTGCAGATCCATAATCTCTCCCATTACCGGTTCGCCACCAATCCGCGCCACCGCCAGAAGCAAGTAATCTCCACTGGGCACTTCACCGAAGCACCCTCCTCCACCGCCTCAGGTTGGGCACAGCTTTGCCAGCGGTGCCTTCTCCTTCAATGCTATTTTCCCATCCTTGTCGACCAAATACAGTTCGCCTTCACCATCGGTGAAAGTTTTGCCCCCCTTGCTGATATGAACGGTGATATGCACAGGAGAGTCGTCGCCCTTTACACTGGGAGCGCGGGTATAGTTCACATTCAAATTCATCATCAGCTCGCCTCCGTCGCGTACCGCCCTAGCCGGCAAATTGACGATCTGAGCGGGGGGAATTGAAAGACCCTCAACCTTCTCCAACCTTTTTAAAAGCGAATTATCAGCTGCGAATCCGCTTCCAAAACATGGAAGAAGCAAAAAGAGCAGGACCGGAAGAAACGCTTGTACGAAAGGAATTTTTCTCATTGCATGTCTCCTTGATATGTTTACGGACAATAATCGCCCAGTCTCCTTTTCCCATTTATTGCCCCTAATATTTACCAATACTTGAAATACAGCTTATTACAAACCCATAATTTACATTCATAACCCTATCACAATCTCATATTCATCAGCACCATTCGTAGAATCATCGAAATAAACGACAAAAGAATCGTCCTCTTTCTCCATTGCAACCATATCACGCCCTTTTTCCTTTAACACTTTAGCTTTTTGAAGATTGATGCCGCCCGCAATCTCCTTGGAGTGCTTGACATCTTTGGGTTTCTTTCCATCCACTGCTCAACCTTAACCTGGCCGCTTCCTCCACAACGCTTGCATCGAAGCACGCCATTACCTAAATTTGCATCATCAGTGCCGTTTCGCCCCTTGCACTTATTCCAGCCACAAAGGAGTTTTAAGCAAATAAACCGTATTCATTGCCCACCCATTAAATGATCAAAACCACACTAAACTCCACCAAAACCAGAGATAAAACAGGCATGTGACGGGTTATCATAAATCCTCATACACAACATCAAGTCCGTGAAAGGCGGCAATAAGCGATGCAGTTGAGGTGAGATTTCGAGTACATTGCTGGGGGCGAAACCGTGCCATATAGCCCAGAGGCAAGCACCGAAAAGATATCAAAATAAAAGTCCGCGCTACGTGGCAAAAGTGGTGTTGCAAATGTAGTTTTAGAAATGACTAAAAGAATGAAATTATACTGCAAGGAAATTTATGCTCTGTCAAAAATGTAAGATAACAATTCCGGATGATTCCAAGTTCTGCAAAGAGTGCGGAGTTAGGATTGTCGCGCCCCACCCCCTGCAGGAGCTGGAAATATCGCTAAGCGGGCTAAAGCCCCTTCAAGGGAAGCAAGACGACATACCCGAAGATTTGCCTGTAGGCAGCTCGAAAACTACCGAAGATAGTGCTAAGGAAAACATAAGATATAAAATACTCTTAAAGGTTGTATCCGGCAAACTTTTAGGAAAGAAGTACAGTGCAGAGGAGCCAATCGTCATAAATATTGGCAGGAGTGACAAATGTGAGATATCCATTTCAAAAGACATGGACTCCGGCATATCGCGCCAGCATTGCAGGCTTAACATAACTCCTCCCAGGGTTGTCATTTCCGACCTGGGCAGCAGCAATGGAACATTTATCAATGAAAAGCCCATTGCGCCCAGCACGAGTTATGAAATCAAGGAAGGCGATGCGATCCGGATTGGCGAAACCGTATTCATTATGGAAGTAGATGAAATGAGAAAAGCCCCAATAGACAATGCTGTTACAAAGTTTCTTGATAAGCACGGGTAGAAGAATATGAATATCAAATGTCCGAAATGCAGTATTGAAAACCTAATTCTTTATAATATAATTAGGTTATCCATGGGTAATATGCAGACCGTGCAACCCGTGCAAGTTGTCAAAGGTCCAGGCTTGTATGCACCGTAAAACTGTCACCTTCAACTGCAATGATCCAAAACGGATCAGCAACGATCGTTACGGTCATTATTCCACCAGTAAGGCAAATTGGATGGGTACCGCATAAGGACCTGTAAAAAGTGCTCCCGGATCATATTCAGTTCCAATCATCAATGTTTCTACCGCTCCTCTCATGAAGAGTGCAAGTAAAAAGCAGAATTCCTTCAAAATTTGATTTGATTCTCCACCCCTCATTGATTATTGTCATTATGTACGAAAGTCAAACGCCTATCAGTCAGTAACATAAGGATGCAAAACGTATGAAAAAGTTATTATTGGTACTATTCCTAGTGACTGTAGCTGTAACATTTCAGGCAAATTCGCAAACTTATTTTGACCCGACAACTGTTTATCTTGTAGATTATAACCCGAATACTTCCGTTATGGTATTCAGGGGCAATACGCCTTTAATACCCACTCTCGCTCCCTATCCCGCTCCCCCGACTCCGGCGGAGATGGTAGACTTTTCTGGCCTGCATTCGGCATTTAAGGCACAGTTTAAGCTTCAAGTTCCTAAAGGAACTTTTCCCAAGAAATATAACCGAAATATAAGGTTCTTCTACACTTTAAAACATAAGGCATAGGATAAGGCGGAACCCCTTCAAT
>CAZION010000236.1:0-8300 GCA_964540865.1 uncultured Victivallis sp. | reverse complement strand
GAGGTATGTTCAATGCTTTTAGCATCTCCTCGCGTATGACAGGCCAGTTGCGATGACCGGGTTCGCTCCCCACACGGTATTCGGGCAGCTGCACCCAGGCGAATGGAAAGTCGTTGCCCCAGCGGGTACGCCAATCCTTGAGGAGCGTGGCCAGTTGAAGACTATAAATGTTTGCATTCGGTAAAAAGGCATTGCTTTCACCCTGATACCAGATGGCGCCACGCAGGGCATAAGGAATCAGTGGATGGATCATGCCGTTGTAAAGGTTTGCCGGAACATTCTTGTTGAGGCGCGGTAGAGTGGCTTTGCGTGGCGCACCTGTCTTTTTGGCGCCTGGCTTTGCGGAGGCTTCTTTCCAGGCGGCCAGTTCCTTTTCATACTTCGCGGAGACTGCCGCCTCGTCCCATTCCGCTTTCATTGGCTTTCTAAGGAACGCCGATATTCCCTTGAACTCGTCCATTGTCGAGAGTGCGTCCAGACTGGTCCAGGCCTCGATCAGTGTGCCTCCCCACGATGAGTCGATCAATCCGACCGGGGTGTTCATGCGCTGGTGAATTTCCCGTCCGAAGAAATAAGCCGTGGCGGAAAACTGAGCCACAGTATTAGGGGAACAGACCTTCCACGAACCCTGGCATTCGTCCTGCGGCAGTGCTTGTGGGTTGTGCTGCACCTTGAACAAGCGCAGGCCCGGATACTGGGAGGATTTCATTTCTTCGTTTGCGTTCCTGGAGCCGCCAACTCCCATCTCCATGTTCGACTGACCGGAACAGAGCCACACCTCGCCCACCAGGATATTTGTGATTTGGTGATTTGGAGATTTGGTGATTTGGAGATTGGGGATTTGGGAAGAAGATATTGTCATTGTCTGCGGCTCAGAGGACGCTTTCATCGTATCCAGCTTCACCATCCATTTACCGTCATCGCCTGCAATTGCGGATTTTTCCTGACCCGAAAAACTGACTTTAACCTTCTCCCCTTTGTCGGCCCAGCCCCAAACTGGAACGGCCTTTCCATTCTGCAAAACCATATTGTCGGAGAAGATGGCCGGCAGTCGAACCTCCGCACGAACGCCAAGGCCGATCCCAAACAGCAACAAAACCAGAACAAATTTCCGTATCATAATTCTCCTCATTTATTTATCTTCCTTTCAATTCTGCGAACTTGAGCAGAACATGGAAATCCCTTTTTCCGGCGGGAGCAAAGGCCGTAAATTCCTGTTCGTCGCCACGTACACGCAGGCGGCAGACATTGAAAAACCACGGATTTTTGTCACTGGGAATATTTCCTGCGATGCCGTTGAGCGGGTCAAGCTGTTCCTGCAGCTCACCAGCAACAGGAAGGCGCATTTCAATGCTCCAGAAATCATCGCCGCGATATGTCGCAACATCCGCATGGGATACCCAAAGCGTGTTGAACCCGTTTTTCCTGTCCATGTTCATCAGGGCGCCGGATGGGCCGATGGTAAGCTGATAGTAGGAATGTACCGGTGTCTCCAGCAGTACTTCAACGTTGTCGCCAGACCATATGTTGGCATCACCATTCTTCGTCGTTGAGATTTTAATATTCTTCATGTCGCTGTCCTTGCATGTGATGCCAAGGAACAATGCGTCTCCGGTATACCCGACTTGAAATGAGCCGCCATTGACGGGCGTTTTGCCGGACTCAACATCATTTAAAGCATAGATAGGCAATCCTTTCCAGAATTTATCGTCCAGCTTTCCGTTGATTACAATATCTTTTTGGTCACGACGCAATGCTTCAGCCTTCGGAACATTTTTGCGGCCCTCGGCTAATTTGACGCGCAATTGCTTCATCGGTTCCATATAGTCCTGTATCCAGGCAATGCGTTTGCCGTAGATCGTATCTCCGGCGGCCGTACGTGCGGCGGCCAGCAGTTCGAAAGCCTTGTCGATGGGCTCCACTTTCTTTGCCATGAGAGGCCAGTTCGCTTCAGAATACTCGATAAAGGTTTTCATCTCTTTGGCGGCGGGGCCGTAAAACAGGGTGTAATACTCGTTCAACACTGCGTCAACATTCTCATCGGCATTCCACCAGAGCCGCGCAGTAACGTACAGATTCAGGTGGTCAACTGCAAGTTCGCTGATACCCTTCTGCTGTTCCCGAGACATCTCGAGAAAGTCGCCAATGGAAATTCCCTTCAAAGAACGCAGATCCTTGGCAATTGTGTGCGGGAAAAAAACAGGTATTGAACCATATGGCGAACGCGGACGATTGTGCAGATAATACTCCCATATCCATATAGGCGCATGGTCATCCGGCAACTTGGCCAGCCAACTCTTGCGCAGGGCAACAGCATTGTTGAACTTTTCCGGGTCATGAAAATTCGTGCGACCCTGGGCAATTCCGACCACGATGTTGGGACTCAACTTGTCGATCTTCAGCGGCGGCAACTCATAAGAACCATAGGCCAGACAGGAAATCTTCTTGTTGGGATGCGTCTTGTATACTTCCTTACCCACGCGGTTGACATAGTCCCAGACGTAATCGGAAAGCTGTCCGTTCCAACCGCGTTCAGGCGTGCCTTTTCCTTTGCATAATTCACACTGGCACAGTGTACCGTAGCCGTCCTCGGGCATGACGGAAACCATTGGCGCATCGTAAAGATCGAACATTGCCCGGACGTATTTTACATTCTGCTGGAACAGACCTTCCGAAGATAGACAAGGAGCACCGGCATAAGGTCCAGTTTCCCGCTTGTCTCCAAAAAGAGCGAAATATTCCGGGTGGGTCTTCTTGATCTCGTTCCGGCTGTGCACATGGTTAATTCCGTGTCCGCCCGCCATTTCATGCTCCCCCATGACTTCCGGAGCCTGACTCAGCCCCAGCCGCAACTGCCACAGGAGTTCGTCCCTGGTCGTACCCTCATGGGAAAACATCCTGAAATACTGGTAGGGAAAGCGCATGGCGAAATCTGGCCGGACGGTCTTGTCAATTTCTGGAAGCGCAATGGATTTCTTTTCCGGCACGATCTCGCCAATCGGATCCGGCACATACCAGCGCACGCCCTGCATGCGGAGGAATTCATAAACGGCGTTCAGCGAACCGCGCTCGTCCTTTTCCCATATTTTCATACTGCCGCTGTATTGCTTGTGAAGATTGGCAAGAGGAAATCCCCACTTCTCGCCGGTAACCTTGTCCCAGTCAGCCATTAATCTAGCCATATCCCCGTGATTGCGCAGGTGTGGTTCCTTGGGCGTATAGTCGCTGTCGTGACCCAGAAGCACCAAATAGTTCTTGCCTGAAACCATGCGGAAGGCGCCGTTCTTGAGTCCCTCGTCAGTTATCTTCAGTCGGTCGGTATCAGCGCTCCTGCCAACGTAGATTTGTACTGGCACGTCTTTTCCGGGAGCGTTGGCAATGGAAAGTTTTGCGCCGCTGATCTTTTCCAGATATGTCTGCAATTCCTCTGCTGCAAGCTTCGCCATCCGCGGAGCATCTTTTGAAACCACAATCTCAGCCTGAGGCTGTCCATCCTTGACAATGAACGTCTCTCCAAACGCAGAAGCCGAACAGGCAAATCCGACAACGATTAGTACCACCCTCGCCAAATCGCACACCTTTAACAATCTGTTTTTTCTCATTTTTCAACTCCCTTTCGTTTATATTTTTAATTGTAAATTTATTTCGAAACTATTGTTAAAACCTGATCACCACACATACAGCTTGCCGAACTTCATCTCATCATTGAATGTTGATTTGCCGGTCGGGGACAAGGCCGAACGCTGTGTTTCGTTCGTCCTCACGCGCTGACGGCACAGATTGAAATACCATGGATAGGTTGGAATAGGTTTCCTCCCTGAAATCCCGTTCAGCGGATCCATATCCTCGGCATTTTCTCCGGCAATCGGTATGCGCACTTCCATGGACCAGAAGCCGTCGCCTATGTAGGTCGCCGCTTCGGCATGCGATGACCAGCGTGTGTTGTTGACACCGCCTTTCCTGTCGGCGTTAACCACCGTTCCATCCGGCTTGATGGACAGTTCATAATACGAATGCGATTGGGTTTCGAGCAGCAATTCAACCGAGTCGCCGTCCCAGACATTCTTGACCTCTGATTTTACGACATTGATGTCAGGGGTTTTCATGTCGCTGTCTTCGCAGCGTATTCCGAAATATAAGGAATCGCCTGCCCATCCAACCTTGAACGAGGTTTTGCGGGCTGGTTTTGCGCCGGATTCCAAATCTCTCAGGCTGTGCTCACCCAACACACCTTCCCAAAACTTGTCATCCAATTTACCATCCATCTTGATATCCGCCTTCTTGCATTCGAACGCCCGGATTTTCGGTAGTTCCTTGTCGCGGCCTTTGGCAAGCTGTTCGCCAAGGTTTTTCAAGGGGCGAAGATAGTCGGAGACCAGGGCCATGCGGAGGGCGTATGGGGATTTGGGTTCGGCTTTTTTCTGCGCCGCATCAAGCAGCGAGAGAACCTTGCCGATTTTCTCGCCATTACTGTCCAAATCCTTGTAATTGGCTTCGCAATAGTCGGTGAACGCCTTCATCTCGGCCGCTGCAGGCCCGTAGAAAAGACGGTAGTATTCTTCCAGAAGGGCATCCACATCCTGCTTTGAGTCCCAGTAGAAGCGTGATGTCACATAGATGTTCAAGTGGTTGAAACCGGGCGTATGCAGTCCGTGTCCGCGCAATTCGTACGGCCCGCACGCCGTCTCGACGAACTCACCTGCGGAAATTCCCTTCAGCGCGCCTAATCCCTCGGCAATGGCATGGGGGAAATAGACGGGCAGGAAGGTGCCGCGGTGGGTGAAGACGTAATGTTCCCAGTCGAGCATTTCATTTGAGGTCTTCTTCCGCCACTCCTGCCACATCGCAAGAAGTTTTTTCTTGGTTTCAGGATCTGTGAAGTTTTTGCCGCGTCCATGAACAATGCCGACCACGACATTCGGACTCAGCTTTTCGATCTTTTCCGGAGGGAGGGTGTAGTTGCCATATGCGAAGCAAATGATCTTCCTGTCCGGATGCGTTTTGTAAACTTCCGTTGCGACACGGTTGACGTAGCTCCAAACGTAATCTGAAATCACTCCTTCCTTGCCACGCTCCGGAGTGGATTTCCCCTTGCACAATTCGCAAGTGCACGCCTGCATATAGCCATCTTCCGGCATCACGGAAACCATGGGCTCGTCGTAGATGTCGAACATTGCGCGGACATAGCGGATATTCTCCTGCAGTAAACCTTCAGAAGAAAGGCAGGGTTTGCCCTGGTATTGATCGGTTATCCGCTTGCCCCCCCACAACGCATAGTATTCGGGATGGGCCTTCTTTGTTTCTTCCCGCGCATGCACCGCCGCAGTGCCATGCCCGAACGGCGCATGTCCAACGACCTCATCTCCTTTGTTCAGTCCGAGCCGGAGATACCAGAGGATGTCTTCTTTGGGACTGTCGCAGAATAGGGCGAAGTCCATAGCCCTCATGGCATAATCTGGACAAACAACTTTATCAATACGGGGAAGTCTGATGGTCTTATCCATGTCGGGCAGGATTTCACCCAGCGGGCCGGGCATATACCAGCGTACGCCCAAGATGCGGAGGAATTCGTTTACAGCGTTCAAAGATCCCCCCTGATCTGATTGCCACAGGTTCATTGATTTGCTATATGTCCGATACAGTGACGAACCTATGGGGTTGTCCCAATTTGCGCCTGTGAGCTTGTCCCATTCCTCCATCATTCGTGGTACATGTCCATAATGCAGTGCCCATGGACCTTTTGGGGTGAAGTCGCTGTCGTGCCCCAGGAGTACAAGGTAGTTCTTGCCTGATACAATTTTGAATGCACCATACTTGAGTCCCTCGTCGGTGATGTTCAGCTGGTCGGTATAAGTGCTCATGCCTACGTAGATCTGCACGGGTACGTCCTTGCCTGGAGCTGTCGTTATAGGCAGTTTTGCACCGGTGATCTTCTCAACGTATGTCTGTAATTCCCCTGCGGCAAGCTTCGTCATTCGCGGAGCTTTTTCCGAAATCACAATCTCCGCTTGTGCCTGGCCATTCCTGACAATGAACGCCTCTCTAAACATGGAATCTGAAGAAACACATCCCGCAATACCCAATATTAGTATTGCCAAGCCGCATATGTTGAAAAAACTGCTTTTTCTCATAGTAGACATTCTGTTGTTTCGATTCTTTTTTTGTTACTTTGTTTTTTCCACGGTGACGGTTGTGGAGCCGATATAACACTTGCTCGGGTCGCGTCCGGCGCCTGGCGTTGCAGCCCGGTCATAAGCAAGCAGAAGCTTGTTCGGTGAAATTTCAACGATACCCATATATGTGGAAGCGGGCCAGTCCCCGATTTCCGTATGGTATCCCCAACTGTATCCGCATCCGTCCTCGCTGAACATGATATGCTGTCCAGGCCTGCCGTAGGTGCAGGCCAGAACACCGTTTGACATCAGGCAGAGATCAGGATCCACGCCGAAAGCTGCCAGCAGTTCCGGAGCCGACCATGTCAGGCCTCCATCCTTGGATCTGCACTGGGCCAGCGGTTTCCCGCCGTCACGACGCATTATGCATAAGAGAGAACCGTCTGCGACCTTGCGTAAAACCGGTTCGCACATACCGTCAATCGACCTGTCGTCTTCAAATGCTATCGTGCTTACGAAGTTCCAGGTTTTGCCGTTGTCATCCGATGAAACCAGAATCGTCCTATAGGCCCTGTCCGCATGAAAAAAACCTTGCATCGTCATGAGAAGACGTCCTTCATGTTCGACAGTATTCCTCCAGAATATGAAGCCCATCCTGTAACTGGACTTTTTAACTGTCGGCTTATAGTAGTCAGGAAGCGGTATATAAAACTTTTTCAGGGGACTGTCATCAGCTGGAAACTGTTCAGGTGTCGCCGGATACTCTCTGCAGCTCACGCGGTTTATATTTATTCTGGTTTCCAACGGACCCTCAAACGTCTTTCCTCCGTCTTTGGAAAGGAAATATGAACCTAAGTACAAGCCCGGCTTTTTCTCGAACGTGTATATGTCGAACGCCAGCACTGTGCCGTTCATTCCTCTTCCAATGGCCTGTTCTCGGTAAGCCCGTGGCTTGTCTTTCTTCCAGGTCTTGCCATTGTCAGTGGACCGCAGCCATGATCTGTGTGCGAAATGGATGTCAGGAACTGAATGGAAAGACAGAAGCAGATCATTATTGTCCAGTTTGAACAACGCCGGTTCCCTTACTCCGTCCCTGGTTATAATCTGATCTTTTCCACGTTTGATTTTAAGTGTCATAAATGCTCCTTTGTTTTTATGAAATTATTAAATATGTTCAGCCCAAATATATCATTTCACTTCAAGGACAAGAATTCCAAGATAAGGAATTTTGGAGGCCAATGTGATAATCGAGTAATCTTTATTCCTTCTCTCTTTTATGGTTGCGGGGATAGGATGCTCCAGAGGTTTCAGGATTGTGCCCTTAATCTTCCCGGTAGCTCCTCCGATTCTTATGGTTGGTCTGGCATGATCAGGACTCCCGTTCAAGACCGTGAAGAGGCGCCTTCCTCTTCCGGCAAATTCCTCCATGATAAGATATGGGCCGCCGTTTACATCCGCGATTTTATTTTCGCCTGCGCAGAAACGCACCGCGTTTTGAACCATGATCTGACGCTGTCCGCATTTCGGTACAGCGGCAGGATTCGAAGAAGCGAACGTCACTATTCTGCCACCGAGTTTGTTTTGAAATGCAACTATTCCGGAGCCGAACTTGCTTCTGTCAGGCCTCAGTATTTCAGTCCATTCCTTTGCTCCCTTGATTGGAAGCAGTTTTCCGATTTCCGGAAGCGAGTTAAAGTTGAAATAGAGTCCTTCCTCAACTCCGCATTCATCGCATGTGACCCTTTCAATTGAGAAAGAATCCTCCTCTCTTCCGGACATTCCGAGGAAATCCACCCCGATTTCATTTCCGAAGCCGCGCTGACATAGGATTTCCGCGCTGGTGGCGTCCAGAAGCAGGCCACCTGACAGGAGGCCGCGCAATTCGTCGTCTGAGAAAATCCACGCTAGCCTTCCGAAAACAGCGTTGGTTTTCTGTTTGCGGTGGGAAACGGTTACGCCATACTGCATGAGGAATTCCGAAGCAGGATGGATTGTGCAGTCAGACTCATGAAGCTCGTTGATTAATTCCCCTTTTTCAGTTCGAATGAGTTCCTGCGCGTTCTGGCGCCATGGAATGCCAACCCCTTGCGTCTGGAGATCTTTTGTGAAACGTTCTCCGAGCCATTCCAGTGCTGGCCGGCTGCGGTCAAGAAGTTCCCAGATTTCCGGTTCCGAGTTTGCAGGATT
>CAZION010000235.1:0-8301 GCA_964540865.1 uncultured Victivallis sp. | reverse complement strand
CTTTGTGCCTCTGTGCCTTTGTATCTCTGTAACTATTTTAAAAAGTTGCGGCCTCTGGCCGCCTAATTAAATTAAATTAAATAAGAGCACTTTGTCGTCCTCCCCATGTTTGACATTCAGATTGAACACTTCTTGGAATAAGGGATTAACTTTTGTTTGTTTCAAGTACAGGAGATATATTTACTGCAAAGAACAAAAGAGGAGTTCATAACGATGAGCGATATTATTGGACGAACAGTTGAGCGTTTCAAGAGCGGGCAGCGGACTCGTGTACTCGCATTCGGTTCTTCAAACACCGAGCGCCGTGTGCCTGGCATGCACTGGTTTGACTGCTTTGAGCTGGCTGTAAGGAAATATGGATTGCTGCACACCTGCATCAATACCGGAATTGGCGGAGATACATCACGCGGACTGCTTCAACGCTTCGATGAGGATGCTGCATTGTATCGGCCGCATCTGGTGTTCCTGACTATCGGAGGCAATGACTCCAGTCCAGACAAGAATTTGTCGATTCAGGAATTTGAATCAAACTTGCTGGAACTGCACCGGCGCTTTTCTGAAATGGACTGCGGCGTGGTTTTCCAGACTTATTATTCACCGATTCCGGAAGGATGCGAACCTGTCCGCCTAAGTGCATTTTACCGCTACATGGACGTGGTGCGGAAGGTTGCTGCAGACAGCGGTTCTGATCTCATAGACCATCTGAAGCGCTGGGAGCTGCTGCGTAAAACACACCCCGCAAAATATCTCCCGATGATGCTCGACGGTTTTCATGTTAACTCTCGCGGCAACAAGCTGCTGGGAGTTGACATCGCCCGCCGTTTTGGTGCTGAATTTGGCAATGAAAATCTCGATTGCTGGGGTGAGGCATTGATATTGCAACAGCTCATGGACGAACTGGAAAACAACTGCAAGTGAAGGAGAGGAAATGAGGGCGGATACCAAGGTGATAAGCCGACGCGGACGGCTGGAGAGGGCGGCTGTAGTTACCGCAGGCAAGGTTGTGCCCGCCGATAAAATGACGCAGCTGCTCGAATCGGTTATCGAGTGCGGCGATATTGTCTGTGTCGAGGGAGACAACCAGAAACAGGCGGATTTCCTGTCGAAATGCCTGGCCGGAATGAATCCAGCTAAAGTCAACAAGCTCCATATGGTTCTTTCGACAATATCGCTTGGAGATCAGCTTGATATTTTCGAAAAAGGCATTGCCGAGACAGTTGATTTCTCCTATTCCGGACCTCAAAGTTTGCGGATGGCGCGCATGGCGATGGCAGGGAAAATAAAGATCGGCAACATCCACACCTACTTGGAACTGTACAGCCGTTACTTCACTGACCTCTGCCCAAATGTCTGCTGTATTGTGGCGGAAATGGCTGACCGTGAAGGCAACTTGTATACTGGGGACAATACCGAGGACACTCCCGTAGTTGTAGAGGCAACCGCGTTCAAGAGCGGAATAGTCATTGCACAGGTCAACAAGATTGTGGACAATATTCCGCGTGTGGACGTTCCTGCAGGCTGGGTAGATTTCATCTGTGAAAGTCCGCGTCCGTTCTTCCTTGAACCTCTTTTTACACGCGACCCGGCGCAGATCACGGAAACGATGATCCTCATGGCGATGCTGGCGATGAAGGGGATTTATGCCAAATATCTGCCGAAGTCGCTGAACCACGGTGTTGGTTTCAATACTGCTGCAATTGAACTTATGCTGCCGACCTACGGTGAAGAGATAGGGCTGAAGGGAAAGGCGTGCCTGCACTGGCTGCTGAATCCGCATCCCACAATGATTCCCGCGATTGAAGAAGGCTTCGTGAAGACAATTTATACAGTAGGTAGCGAAATGGGAATGGGCAGGTACATCAGCAGCAAACCTGATATCTTTCCTGTTGGCCGTGACGGAGGGATGCGTTCCAACCGTGCGTTTGGGCAGATGTGCGGTCATTACGCCACCGACATGTTCATCGGTGCAAGCCTGCAGATAGATCCGCAGGGCAACAGTTCCACCGCCACTTCCGACCGGATCGCTGGTTTCGGAGGGGCGCCGAATTTCGGCTGCGATCCCCGTGGCCGCCGCCATAGCTCTCCTGCATGGCTCAAGGCAGGAGAGGAAGCCTATTCCGGACTTGACGCTCCTCCGCGTGGACGCCGGCTCGTGGTGCAGCTTGTCGAAACTTTCCACGGAAAAATGGAGCCGACATTTGTCGAGAAACTAGATGCCTGGGAACTCCAGGAAAAAGCGAAATTCGCATTGCCTCCGATAATGATTTACGGCGATGATATCACACACATAGTCACCGAGGAGGGCATTGCAAACCTGCTGCTCTGCCGTACTGCGGAAGAACGTGAACAGGCGATACGCGGCGTTGCAGGCTATACACCCGCAGGCATGGCCCGCAACCATAACGCTGTGGAGAATTTGCGCGACCGAGGAATCGTTCAGAGAGCCGAAGATCTGGGCATCCGTAAAAGTGATGCGAGCCGCGACCTGCTGTCAGCAAGAAACATCAAGGATCTGGTTCGCTGGTCCGATGGACTCTATGATCCCCCCAGCAGGTTCAGGAACTGGTGAATTGGGAAAATTAGAAAGTGAAAATTAGAAAGTAGAAACGCCGGTTCAGAGAATGGAAGTTATCAGTAATCTGGTTTCTGTTTTTTTGTCACCTCTTGCTGATAACCGTTAAGCTGGGCAGATTTAGGATAAAAGTTTTTTTTACACGATAAAAGTATGTTGGGCTTTAGCCCGACAATTCTTAGATAGGCGGGTTAAAACCCACCTTACTTATGAGGAAAATCATCCAGCTTAACGGATGCGATAACTGCTCACTGTTTACTGAGTAATATACGATAAAGGGAAAACGGATATGGAACATTTGGAATATGAATTTAAAGCCGCTGGAGGCAATGCCGGTTTCAAAAATAATTTTAGCATCGTGGGAGTTGTCGCCTCAAGCAATCTGGAGGTGATGATGGAGGTTAAGGAGCTTGGAGGCAGGTGCTTGTTTTCAATTGACACAGCAGCTTCTGGATTCGGTGAGTCCTGGAAAGCGGTTGTCAGCGATTTCATGGAACGCCACAAACCGGCAAATCTGCGGGTATCGATCAATGACAATGCCGCAAGTCCGGCAGTTGTGAGTCTGAGGCTTGATCAGGGGTTTGAATCTTTAATCTGATGAAATCCCAATCACATGGAACGCCCACGGAACGCCGGCATCCCTGCCGGCATCGGGATGAGGTGTGGAAGAGGGGGAAAAGAGGAAGAGAAGACTGCCAGTAAGATGCTGGCGGTCCGGTGAGACATGGAACGCCGGCATCCTTGCCGGCATCGCATTGAGGTGCTGATATATCTCTGCTTTTTTCTATCAGTCTAATTTAACTGGGGAGTTATTTTCAATGCAATTGAAAACTGTTAAAAACTATTTTGAATCTACCGCTCGGCAGCGGATAAGCGGGATATTGGATTCCGGGTCATTACGCGAATTCTGTCCGCCTCAGAAACGTATCGTCAGTCCGCATCTGAAGCATTTCAATATTCCTGTCGCATTTGACGACGGTGTGATTGTAGGAGAAGGGCGCTTGAACGGCAATGTTGTTGCGGTTGCCGCGCAGGAAGGCCGGTTCATGGGCGGGGCGATCGGGGAAGTGCACAGCGCAAAAATAGTCGGCATATTGAAACGGTGCCTCAAGACCAAGCCCGCTGCAATGCTGTTTTTGTTTGACTCAGGCGGTGTGCGGCTTCAGGAAGCGAACGCCGGTGAAATCGGAGTTGCGGAGATAATCCGCGCACTCTTGGAAGTTCGCGCCGCTGGAATTCCCGTAATCGGTGCGGTGGGCGGAAGCTGCGGTTGTTTCGGTGGAGCCGGGATCATTGGCGGCTGCTGCGATTCCATTCTCGTTTCTGAAGAGGGGAGGATAGGGGTTTCCGGTCCTGAAGTGATCGAGACTAACATGGGGGTCGAGGTTTTCGACTCCCGCGACCGCGCTCTTGTTTGGCGCACCTATGGCGGCAAGAACCGTTATCTCCAGGGCGCCGTACAGGTTATCGTAGAAAATTCCATTGTAGACTTCCGGGCAGCACTGATAAAATTGATTGCATTGAAACCCGATTATTCACTGTCAAATCTGGCAGCTGAACAGAAAACTCTTGAAGAGAGAGCCGAACAATTTGCCGGATGCCACGACGCTCGCGATGTCTGGCGCAAGATGGGCTTTAAGGAACCGGAGAAGATCCCGGACATCACCATTGACGAACTAAAATCCATGCGGAAAAAACTCGGAGGTTCAAAGTGACGATTCAAGAACTACTGAAACAGATATTCCCGGATGGAAATAAAGTCGTAATGGACAACAATATTTTCCATGGTGAGGGAGTAACAGCATCCGGCACTGTGGAGATAATCGGGACATACAATAATGCGACCATCGGAATCAGGGAGATACTCCTGCTGTCTAAACGTTTCATTAATGTCATGCAGAAAAATCCGGGCCGTCCGATTCTGATGCTGGTTGACAACAACGGCCAGAAAATGGCGCTTGAAGATGAACTCCTCGGGCTTAACCAATACATCGCGCATCTTGTGAAGCTGCAGGATCAGGCGCGACGCCGGGGGCATAAGGTGATTGCTCTGGTTTACGGGAACTCAATTGCCGGTGGCTTTATCGCATTCGGTTTGTGTGCAGGGCAGACTTATGCGTTGCCGGACAGCAATACTTCTGTGATGATCCTTCCCGCCATCGCCCGTGTCACCAAACTGCCGCTGGAATATCTCGAGGAGCTCAGCAAAACCGTTCCAGTTTTTGCGCCTGGAGTGAAGAATTTCCATCAGGCTGGTGGATTGCAAGGAATCTGGGAAGGCGATTTGAACGCATGCTTGGAGAAGGCGTTGAAGGAAGATCAGAATTTTGACAACCGTGCCGAAGTCGGAATGAAACGCTGCGGAAGGACGATGGCTTTTGACGTTTCCGGGAAAATTGCGAATGCGAAATAGCGTTACTTTCAACCGTCACGATCTGCTGTTTCTAGATGGCTTTGAATTGTCGGATCATCAGGACAGATCGGTCATTGAGAAATGGATTGAATCCGGGCGTCCTGTGATTGTCTGTCGTCCCGGGCTCGCTTTCGGGGGCGGTGGTGTTCACTGCGGCATACCGTTGCCGCCTGAACAAGGCAAAAAACGCATCGGGGTCATAGCCCCTCTGAATTCCATAAGACATCGTGAAGGTCTTCCCGAACTTGTGGCATGTATGTGTCTACTTCCGGAATCGCGCCAACTGCAACTTGCGGAATTTCTGAACGTATGCCGGGAAAATAATTTCAGGCCCGGAGTGTTTGGAAGCCTTGCCTGGCAGCATTTGACCGGACTGAATTACCTGCATGAAGACTCAGACATTGATCTGCGGTTCAAAGTAAGGAATTTCACCGAATTGAAGAGTTTGACGGCAATCCTGCGGCAGTTCCACCACCACTCCATCACGCTGTGCGACATCGAACTGGAATTGTGGAATGGCAGTGCGTTTTCCTGGCGTGAATTCATGGATGATTCTCCGCAGCTTATGATGAAAACGCTGTATGATGTGTTCCTCATGAAAAAATCATCAATGCCGTTTGGCAGACCAGAGGATATTTCGTTCTGGCCTGATCTGATCGCATTTGAAGCGGAATCCGCTCTGAGGGAGGAGTTGGAATCATATCCTAAGCCTGGACTTGTCAGTTATGTTGACAATGGCAGCCATAAGGATATGAACGCCGGACATTTCAAGGCCAGCATTTCGATCCTGCGTGAATACTTCAGGGACATTTCTGCCGCCGGAATGCGTGCCGCCGAAATGACTGAACTTAGGCAATTCGGAATTGAAGCTGAAAAGAAAATGCTCGCCGCAACCGGCGGAGTTAACACGCATCGCGGCGCTATCTTCACTCTGGGTTTGCTTGCCGCCGCCGCAGGATATAAAGTAGCTTTCGGGGTGCCTGAGAATTTAGGCGATATTGTAGCCAAACTGTGGGGAAGGGCCATCATGGGTTCCAATGTGTATGAAATCAGTCATGGGATTGAAGTTGCAATGCGTTATGGTTGCGGTGGCGCAAAAGAAGAAGCCGCAGGAGGATTCCAGTCTGTTTGCAAATTCGGATTGCCTGCATTCAAATCCGTCCAGGAAGGACATTCTCGTAACGCCGCCAGGACGCACGCGTTTTTCGCAATCCTGGAAAACATCCAGGATACGACTTTGCTTTACCGAGGCGGGATTTACGGTCTTGAATTTGCGCGGAATTCAGCAGGTGACTTCAACCGTTGCGGTGGCGTAAACTCGCCGGGTTGGGAGAAATCCGCAGTTGATGTCCACCGCGAATTCATAAGGCGCAATCTCAGTTGCGGTGGCGTTGCCGACTTGCTGGCGGCAACTATTTTCATTCAACGCATGGAGGAGTTATGCCAGGGTTAGCGATATTTTGTTCAGGACAGGGTAGACAGGATGCCGCAATGTTTGAAAAGATGCGGCAGTATCCGGAAGCTCAGCTTCTGATGAGGCGGATCCGTGAATCCGGAGTTTTGCCGGATCAGGCCGTAACTTGGCTGGACAATTCTGCTGCCGATCCGGAGCTGATCTTCCGTAATGATCTTGCCCAGCCGCTGGTTTGCCTTTATCAAATGCTGACATGGGAGGTAATAAAACATCTGCTTCCAGAACCGGATATTTTTGCCGGTTACAGTCTGGGTGAACTTACAGCCTATGGTTGTGCCGGAGTTTTCCAGCCGGAAGAACTTGTCCGGCTTGCCGCCGTCCGCGGCAGATTAATGACAGATGCCGCAACCGTTCCACAGACCATGGCGGCAGTAATCGGATTGAAGCGGGAGCTTCTAGAGAAGATATGCACAGGGTTCAATGCGAAACTCGCAATCATCAACGGTTCCGACCATTTCATTGTCGGACTGCCATCAGAGAATCTGGACGCATTCCTTTCAGACTGCAGCAAGTCAGGTGCAAATAAGACTGTTCATCTGCCGGTTAGCGCGGCCTCGCATACCTCCTTTATGCGAACTGCCGCCGAGGAGTTCAATAAAATCCTCAAGAAAACGGAATTTCATTCGACATCAGCCGGAATCCTATCCGGAACCAGCGGCGAAAAAGTATTCACCGGAGAGCAGATGCTTGCGGCTTTGACGGCACAGATCCATCAGACCATTGACTGGCGGGCATGCATGGAAAGCGCAGTGTCGTATGGTTGCCGCGTCTTCCTTGAGATCGGCCCCGGAAACAGTCTGGCCCGGATGATGACTGAATCTTTCCCGAGAACCGAAGCGAGATCAGTCTCTGAATTTCATGACATCTACGCCGTCAAAAACTGGCTGGATACAGCCTTGTCGAGGCAATCCTGATTTCTCGGCGGCAATGCGCCATATGCAATTTTATATAGGTTCTCTTGATAAATTGCCAACAGGACATACTTTTAACAAAGTTAAACTACTGGAGGTTATTATGAAACAGTTTTTTGCCATAGTGTTTCTCCTTGCGCTCCCGCTTCTGACGGTTCTCTCCCAGGAAAAGAATGACGGGAAAGACATTTCCATTAGCCAGAAGGCGCTTGAAATAACAAAAGACAAAACACTAAAGGCTGAAAAAATCATCAGCCTTTATTCCTTTGTTAAAGATCAAATTTCCGAAATCAAGACGCAATATGGCTGAGGGGGTAGAACTGAAATTACAGCCGGCCGTGCGCTGGCTGACAAAAGCGGGGATCAGCAATCACGTGCCGAACTGCTTGGTAGACTGCTCGTTGCTTCAGGAGAGAAACCTTACATATTGTCTTACGGCACCGGAAAAGAGGCATATTTCATGATAATGCTGAAACTGTCCGACAAGGAAATTGAAGAGTTTTCTTCCGTATCAGGCGCTAAACCGAATGTGATCAGGATGGGTGGAACCTCTTTCGTTCCGTTACAGCTTGAAAAGGATTCAAAACCGGGCTCAGTGACATCTCGGCTTTACAATGCTGAATCCGGAACATGGACCGGCACTGTCGCCTTGAGGATTTTCAAGTAATCCCATGTGCTCCTTAAAAACAATTACCTCTCTTCAATACGGATGATGTTTGTATGATTTACCTGTGTTTAAAACCCTGTCTAATATACTCTTTTTTTTAAACATGGTTTGAATGTTTTATTGTTGTGCCGCCGCCCTGCGGGGGCTGGGAATTATATTTTATTATTTATTATCCCCACGCTAACCCGGCTTCGCAAAGCCTACGCCGCGGCAGGCGCATGGGGCTACAACATGTCGCCCTCTGCGAGGGCTGAATAATAAATA
>CAZION010000234.1:0-8365 GCA_964540865.1 uncultured Victivallis sp. | reverse complement strand
TAGCGATAGCGGTGGACGATCAGGGGCTCTACCGCATCGAAGGGCTGCCAGGCACTCCGACCTTCAGGAACATGGAGGCGGCAAATGATTTCGCGATCGCCGAACTTGAGTCGATCGTGAGGGAGATGGGACGCAAGGCCGGGACGAATCAGACGCGGGTGGAGATTCGCGCACATGATCGCATCTTACCTATCAAGGAGGGCCAGATGCTCTTCCTCGAACGCAACATCGAGGCCAGCCTCAACGGATGCCCGGAACTGGCTCCGGCTCCCCATGGCGGCACCTAGGAGACCTCCTTATTCGGGTCGGACCATGTATATTGATTGCAAATGTCAGATAATAAGCATAATGCAGATAATCATACTTCAAAAACAATGCCTTAGAAGCAATAAATCAGTAACCGTTAAGCTGGGTGCCTACTGTCAGACAAGCTGACAGTAGAATTAGCTCCCCCGTGGGTTTATCCCACGGGAAGTGAATTCTCATTGTCGGCTTACCTAGCAGTAGGCTCCCAGCTTAACGCTTACATATTTCAGGTGTTTTATTGAGAATAAGCGTTTCCAGTTTATCTGAGGTAATTTTTAAACTAGGAATTCAGGAGTCATCCGCCAAGGAGCCTGTCGGACCTTAGGGCAGTGAGTGCACTTGGATTTCGTTCGTAGTAGGCGAATTTATACGCCGTTATCTTAAAAGAACGTGCAATAAATTGCACTACTACTAACAAAAAGTAACAAACGCATGTGCCTTGGCGGTTCATGAAATATTCGGGTCAGGTCCAGTAGAAAATTATTTCAGCAAATACTTGTTCACATTTGAGGCGAGAGTACGGCCACCGGCAATTGCCCTGACGACTAGGGAAGCTCCGGAAACCGAGTCCCCTGCGGCAAAAACACCTTTGACATTGGTCATACCGGTTTCATCAACGTCAATAGTACCGTTTTTCGCAAGTTTTATTCCAATATCGGAAATCATTCCTTTTTTGTCGGCACCGGTGAACCCCATTGAAATAAGGACCAGGTCAGAGTCCAAAATGAATTCAGAGTTTGGAACTTCCTTCATTGTTTTTGGACGTCCCATCAGGTCGGTTTCCCATTCAACCTTGACACAGCGGAGCTGTTTCAGTTTCCCTTCTCCGCCTTCAAATGATTTTGTCATTATATTCCACATCCTCTCACAGCCCTCTTTGTGGCTGCTTGAAGTTCTGAGAACATAAGGCCAATCAGGCCAAGGAGTTGCATCTGTACGGTTCTCTGGTGGTTTAGGCATTATTTCTATCTGGACAACTGACAAGGCTCCCTGGCGAATGGAAGTACCCACACAGTCTGAACCTGTATCTCCGCCTCCGATGACAACTACTTTTTTCCCTTTTGCAAGAATTTCCTTGCATGTAATACTCTCTTTTCCGACGCGCTTATTCTGCTGGCTCAGGAAATCCATTGCCATATGAACCCCATCAAATTCGCGTCCCGGAATTTTCAAGTCTCGGGGTTCACGGGCACCGCAGGCAATGCAGACAGAATCAAAACGACTCATAAGATAATTGGCAGATATGTCTCTTCCGATGGCAACTCCGGTTTCAAAAACAACTCCCTCAGCCACCATCAAATCAATCCTTCTACGGATTATCTTTTTATCCAGTTTGAAGTCCGGAATTCCATAACGGAGCAAGCCTCCGACCTTCTGATCCTGTTCATAAACAGTGACACTATGTCCCATATGATTTAATTGGTCAGCAATAGAGAGTCCGGCAGGCCCAGAGCCAATGATAGCCACTTTTTTCCCGGTTCTTTTCTCAGGAGGTCTGGGGACTATATAGCCGTCCTTGTACCCCTTTTCAATTAAATTGATTTCAATTTGACGAATAGATACTGGCTCATCATTTAGCCCCACTGTGCAGGCGGCTTCACAAAGTGCCGGACAAATTCTGCCAGTAAATTCCGGAAAATTGTTGGTTGAATAAAGTAAGTCCAAAGCTTCTTTCCAATGTCCATGGTAAACCAGATCGTTCCATTCTGGAATCAGGCTTCCCAAAGGGCAGCCGCATCCATGGCAGAACGGTATTCCACAGTCCATGCAACGTGCCGACTGTTCACGAAGCTCCTCGTCACTAAACCGTTTTTCAACTTCATTGAAATCGCGGACACGTTCTTCCTTTGGCCTGTAGCCCGGTTCCTTTCTTGGTATTTCAATAAAACCTCTTGGTTTTCCCATAAGTCACCTTAAATTTTAATCATGTGGAAATTTGATTTAACCACAGGCAAGATACCTGTGTTATATTTATTACTGTTCCTGCTTAACTTCGCGCTTTATTTCTTCGTCTTCCTTCATCATCTGTCCAAGCACTTTACGGTATTCCATCGGGAATACCTTAACAAAAAGCTGCAGTGAATTTTCCCAGTCTTCAAGGATTTTCTGGGCTTTCCTGCTGCCGGTGAGGGCAAAGTGCTTTTCAATCATTTTCCTTAGTTCAAATATGTCCTCTGAAACTACAATCTGCTCAAGGTCAACCATACTCAAATTGCAGAATTCGTCAAAGGTGTTGGTTTCATCATAAACATATGCGATTCCTCCACTCATTCCTGCCGCAAAATTTACACCAACTGGGCCGAGAACAACAACCCTGCCCGCAGTCATATACTCACAGCAATGGTCGCCTGCACCCTCAATTACGGCCCAAGCCCCGCTATTCCTTATTGCAAACCTTTCACCAACCTGCCCGTTTATATAGACTTCTCCGCTGGTAGCTCCGTATAGAAGCACATTTCCGGCAATTGTGTTTTCAGAAGCGTCATAGCCTGCTTTTTCAGAAGGTTTGACTATTATTTTTCCTCCGGACAAGCCTTTACCGAGATAATCATTGGCCTCGCCTATAAGAGTAAATGTAATTCCATGGGCCAGGAACGCTCCAAAACTTTGTCCGGCACAGCCTCTGAAAGTTACCTTAATGGTGTCTTCCGGAAGTCCGGCGTTACCATAAAGTTTCGCTATTTCATGGGATATCATTGTCCCGGCTGTCCTGTCGACATTACATATGGGAAGTTCAGTTTCAAAAGGCTTCTTACTTGTTATAGAGTTTTTCACTTTGTCCAACAGCCTGACATCAAAGAACTTATCCACTCCATGATCCTGTTTCGTTGAACATCTTACTGCAAGTCCGGATTCAGCCGGTTTCTGGAAGATGGATGAAAAATCAAGATTTTTTGTTTTCCAGAATTCAATCGCCTTATTCGTCTCAAGCAAATCGCTTCTTCCGATGATATCATCAAGTTTTTTAAACCCAAGTTCAGCAAGGTATTCCCTGACTTCACCTGCAAGCATCATAAAGAAATTAATTACATGCTCGGGTTTGCCGGTATACCGCTTACGGAGTTCAGGATCCTGTGTCGCTATTCCGACTGGACATGTGTTTTTATGGCATTTCCTCATCATGACGCAACCGCAGACAACCAGTGCGGATGTCGCAAATCCGAACTCTTCAGCTCCAAGCATTGCACCTATGACTACATCTCGTCCCGTCTTCATCTGTCCATCAGCCTGGACACGGATTCTACCCCTCAGATGATTAAGAACCAGGGTCTGCTGTGTTTCTGCCAATCCCAGTTCCCATGGTAGCCCCGCATGCTTTATTGAGGTTAGAGGAGAAGCTCCGGTTCCTCCGTCATGCCCGCTTATAAGCACAAGATCAGCATGCGCTTTTGCCACACCGGCGGCAATAGTTCCTACACCTACTTCCGAAACAAGCTTGACGGAAATCCTTGCATCCTTGTTTGCATTTTTGAGGTCGTATATGAGCTGTGCCAAATCTTCAATCGAATAAATATCGTGATGCGGCGGAGGTGAAATAAGAGTGACCCCAGGCGTTGAATGCCTTACCCTCGCAATAACCTTGTTCACCTTATACCCCGGTAGCTGACCGCCCTCGCCGGGTTTTGCACCCTGGGCAATTTTTATCTGTAACTCTTTGGCATTCGCCAGATATTCAATCGTAACACCAAATCTTCCGCTTGCAATTTGTTTTATTGAGCTGCAAAGGTTGTCTCCATTGGGAAGGAGTTTGTACCTTGCCGGATCCTCTCCGCCTTCACCACTGTTGCTCATCCCACCAAGCCTGTTCATCGCAATGGCAAGAGTCTCGTGGGCCTCCTTGCTTATCGACCCGAACGACATCGCTCCGGTTACAAACCTTTTGACAATTTCCGACGCCGGTTCAACTTCATCCAGCGGAATTGACTTGGATTTTTTAAACTTGAACAGCCCGCGCAGGGTGCAGAGATGTTCTTCCTGATTATTAATATATGAGGAATACACCTTGTAAAGATTATAATCATTTGTACGCGCCGCCTGCTGAAGCTTAGATATTGTTTCAGGCGTCCAAAGATGCTTTTCCTCACCTTTCCTGAAATGATACTGACCGCCGGCATCAAGGAGTCTCAACGTCCCCGGCTCCGGATTGAAGGCCTTTTTATATCTTGAATTAGCCTCTTCGGCAATAACATCAAACCCGATTCCGCTTATCCTGGATGCGGTATCTGTGAAATATCTGTCAACTACTGTCCTGTCAATCCCCACAGCCTCAAATATTTGGGCGCCGCGATAGCTCCTCAGGGTTGAAATTCCCATCTTCGACATGATTTTCAGAAGACCATGGCATATGGAATTTATATAGTTCTCCATTGCCGTAGTAACGCTGATATTCACCTCAAGCATGTTTTTATTGACCAAGTCTGCAATTGTTTCAAGGGCAAGATAGGGGTTGACAGCCGTAGCCCCGTAACCGACCAGGAGGGCGAAGTGCATGATCTCCCTGGCTTCACCGGTCTCAATCACAATGCTGGAATTCGTCCTGAGGCCGCATCTGATGAGGTGATGGTTGACTGCGGAAACCGCCATGAGCGACGGAATCGGAGAGCTGCCTCTTCCTATGTTCCTGTCGCTCAAGACAATCAGGGAGTTTCCTGACTTAACACTTTTCTCCGCGTTATGGCAGAGTTTTTCGATGGCGTTTTCAAGATCATCTTTCTTGCCGTACGCCGGGAAAGAAATTTTAAGGGTCTCCGACTGGAAAGATGAAATCTGCGAATTTCGCAAACGTTCCAAATCCTCATTGGTAAGTATTGGATTCTTGAGTTTCACAAGATGGGCATGCTGCGGAGTCTCCCTCAGAATGTTTCCGGAATTGCCCAGAAAAGTTGTAAGGCTCATCACAAGCTCTTCGCGAATTGAATCTATCGGGGGATTTGTAACCTGAGCGAAAAGTTGCTTGAAGTATGCGAAAAGAAGCTGTGGTTTTTCCGAAAGCACCGCAAGCGCGGCATCGTTACCCATGGAACCTGTTGCTTCGTGCCCGCTTTCAGCCATCGGTTTCAAAATCATATTCAAGTCTTCTCGGGTGTAGCCGAAAAGCATTTGCCTCTCTAGAAGAGTCTCTTCATCCACCCTTACAGGAACTATTGAATCAAATAATCCATGAAGGAGTATTTTATTCTCATCAACCCAGCGGCGATACGGCTGCCTTCTTGCGATATGTGACTTGATTTCGGCATCAAAAAGAACCCGTTTCCGGTCAAGGTCTACATAAAGCATCTGCCCAGGACGGAGACGTCCCTTCTTACTTATCTGGTCCTCCGGAATGTCAATTACTCCGGTTTCCGAGGCAAGTACCATGAAATTGTCTTTTGTAATACTGTATCGTGCAGGCCTCAACCCGTTCCTGTCAAGCATGGCTCCTATGGATTTACCGTCGGAAAACGCCACGGCGGCCGGACCATCCCACGGTTCCATAAGCCCAGCGTGGTACTCGAAAAATCCTTTCAAATCGTGGCCGAGTCTGTATTTTTCGCCCCATGCCTGGGGTATCAGCATCATCATTGAATGAGGAAGGGAGCGCCCGCAGGATACAAAAAGCTCCAGAGCGTTGTCCAGACAGGCGGAATCACTCTGGTTTTCCTGGATTATCGGGAGAAGCTTCTTGATTTCGCTTCCGAAAATTTCAGATTCAAATCCTTTTTCCCTGGCCCTCATCTGGTTGATGTTTCCACGGAGAGTGTTGATTTCCCCGTTGTGAGCGAGATATCGGAACGGCTGGGCAAGGGGCCATGTAGGAAACGTGTTCGTGCTGTAGCGCTGGTGAATCAGGGCAATCGCGCTTTTCATGTCCTTGTCCCTCAGATCAGGATAGTAAAGGGGGAGCTGTGTCCCCATCAGAAGTCCCTTATAGACAATGGTCCGGCACGACAGGCTTGAAATATAGAAATAGTCAGCCCCTTCTTCAGGAGCTTCTGCGGCAACAGCCTTGCTCACGCAGCGACGTATTACATAAAGTTTTCTTTCGAAAGCATCGGTATCGAGTTCGGCTTTTTTACCGCAGATGAAAAATTGCCTTATCAGCGGCTGAGTATCCCTCGCAAGTTTTCCAAGCGAACTGTCATCTGTCGGGACATCCCTCCAGCCTGAAACCTCAAAACCCTCCTCCAGAATCTTCTTCTCCATGACAGATATGCATTTTTTTGCGAGTTTCGCATCCCTGGGAAGAAAAACCATGCCCGCTCCGTACTGACCGGGCGGTGGAAGTTCAAAGCCTTGCGATGACATTGTCCGCCTGAAGAATTCATCCGGTATCTGAATGAGGATTCCCGCTCCATCACCGGTGTTGGCATCTCCGCCAACCGCACCGCGGTGCTGCAGCTTCACAAGCACTTCTATTCCCTTTTCAACTATCTTATGGGACTTGGCACCGTCAATATTGACAACAAACCCAACTCCGCAGGAATCGTGCTCGTTCGCAAAATCGTATAAGCCCTTTTTAGCAGGATAATATCTGTTTTTATGATTTGATGGCATATCTTTTCCCAGTGTATTGAATGTAACACAGGCACTTGTCCCGTCGAATGACTGGGATCTTCCCTGTGTTCTAAAAATACAAATTCATGTCCGATATAATTAAAAGGAACGGAAAGTCTTTTTCCCGCAGCCCGTAAGAATACACTTCTGAGACATTTTATCAAGATTTCCTCATCAGTTTTTAATAATAACCTGAATCGAATAATTCCCTTACAAAGGTTGCAGCAATCAAACTGGCTGGCACTTGCGTAGTTTACTCAGAGAAGCGAGCTGACCTTGTAGAAGAACTTGGCTGCGGTGTCATTGGGATCGAAGGTGGCTATCACAGGATTGCCGTCCTTGTCCTTGAAATTCACCACGAGGTTGACGTTCGTCAGGTCGGTGTCGATGATGGCATTGCTGATCGTCATCGTCGCCTCGAACGTCTGGCGCTCGAATTTAAATGTAACACAGGCACATGTCCCGTCGCATGACTGGGATCTTGCCTGTGGTTTAAAAATGTGTTTCCTGTACAATCCTGTTCATCCTGCGTGCCCACCACAGTCTGAAGGGCGACGGCGGGTTATCCAGTCCAAAATTTCTCTTGCTTAAAACTTAAAACCTGAAACTTTCTCCATGTTCAACACTTCCTGATTTCTAGTCGCGCTAACTGGCTCTCCGCCAGCTGCACGAGTTTTTCTTATTCTTTATTTTTGGTATCATTTTTGTAAGCGTTAAGCTGGGTGTTTATTCATTCCCCCTGCCAGTTTATCTGGCAGGAGAAGAAGATTGTAGGGCTAAAGGCTACGCCGTTAGCCCAACAATCTTCGCTTCCCGTGGGATAAACCCACGGGGGAGCTAATTCTCATTGTCGGCTTACCTAGCAGTAGGCTCCCAGCTTAACGGTTACTCATTTTTCGCGTTTAATGGTTTTTCCCAACACATTATCATCCGCATCATCTTGTCTATCTGTCTGTTTGCTGGGAACGTCCCCATTATTTTTACTTTTTTCTTCTTCTTTCTCAATCCACTTTGGAATTTTCCATTCCCCATCCGACGCATGCTGAAAAATACAACCAGTACATCCTAGCAATATTGCAACAAGCTTCCCATTGCTTATGACATAATTAACAATTAAATTACTTTTACAAAATGGACACTTCCATTCTTTCTTTTCCTTAGCGCCAGCAATGTCCCTTACAACTGAATAAGCAAGCATAGACAATCTCTGATTATCTGGTTCTATATTTTTCTTTTTAAAAAAGGTAAACATATCACCCATATCCTTTATTATAATTAATTCTTGTTAAGGAAATAACTCCATCATTATTTCCTCAACTTCTGTTCGTATTGAAGAACGGTGCCATGCCAATGCCGTTAACTTAAGATATAAAATGTTAATGTCTCTAATAACGGTGCCATGCTGTATAAGTTATTATAGTATAACTAATTATGTCCATATTATTGGTTTTCATTCCTTTGGTTTTCCCCTGTTTCTGAATGATTGCCTGTCGGAGAGGATTTTTATATTCGAACTGAATTTTTC
>CAZION010000233.1:0-8406 GCA_964540865.1 uncultured Victivallis sp. | reverse complement strand
AAGCTGCAAAGCTTCAATTTTAATAGTAGCGGAGTCATTCCCTGCCCCTCACTTCACCCAACCTCATCCATATATCCCTTCGGGCGTCTCGCCCATCTTTGCAGTAGCACAGGCATCTTGCCTATGTATCTTAGCCGGAATGTCAACTTTCAACAATAGGAAAAAAACAAAAAGGAGAATAGCGCACAGGCGAGACGCCTATGCTACTTCATCTTGGAATCGCCAGAACGGCGGGCCATGAAATATTATGCCCTTGCATTTTCAGTCTATTTCGTGTCTTTCGTGGTAGACTCCCGCATTTTCGAACTTTCGCAATTCCACTCTGTGCCTCTGTGCCTCTGTGCCTAGAATCAAGCTATTCCGACTACTTTTCCTATTCTCACAAAGGCAAGGCTGGTGCTTATTTTTTCAATTGGCAGTTTTATGAGCAGTGACAACGCTTTCCGGTAAAGATTCAACTGGGGCGAATATGTCAGTACAGCCCGAGTTAAATCTTCATCCGAATTTACATTGTCGGTCTTATAATCAAGAATTTTTGCTTCAACGATTTCACCGGTACTGTCTTTAATCAATGTCACGCGATCGAATTCCCCGCGTATCCACGTGCCATCAATAATAAGTTCAAACCTTTTTTCACGCCATAGTTCTACATCACCCAAAGGCTTCTCCAGCGAACTTCGCAAATCCTGATGCTTAAGGGACTTGAGGAATATGTCTTTTGCGGCTGCAATTGTCTTGTCCGGATAATCGGCCTGTTTTTCCCATTCACTGCAAATAGTTCCCGGACTGGAAGTGTCAAACCATTGGAGCTTTTCAAAAAGTTCATGGACAGCACTCCCTGTTTCCATGGCGGCGTCAGAACCTCCTGCGAAAAGAGTTCCTGCAAAAACAATCCTATGTTCGGCTCCGGAAGGTGTCATCGTTTTCAAAACGTCATCAAACTCGATCGACAATTCAATTTTGCCTTCCGTTGTCTCTTCTCCGATTTTCTCCCTGGGATAAGATTCATACCATGACGCATTCCCGTTTTCATAAAGAAGTTCCACGCCGTCACGAAGTTTATTGTCATCATGTCTGGCAAGTGCCTTCAAAAGAACGTCTTTCAGATACAAGGTTTCGGACTTTGTCTTTGCAGGAGCATCTGTTATCATGTAAAGAGCCTCGGCGGCACGCGTCATCGCCACATAGAGGACGCACAGATATTCATAGCAGGTGTCATCGTCAAGATCCGCTATAAGGCCGTTGAGGACAGGATCAAGCTCGGAGATTCTGCGGTTCGGCATGAACATAAGCCAGTCAACCGACAGATCCCTGTTTTTCTTGGCCCTGATTCCCTGTATGTCGGCTTTCGTTATTCCCTTGGTCTTTATTTCAGCCATGAAGACTATGTCGAATTCAAGGCCTTTCGCCTTGTATACAGTCATGATCTGGACCGCATCGTCAACGGTTTCACCTGGTATCTTGTAATTGTTTATGTAATCAATGAAATCCAGACAGTTCTTCTCGCCGCCCCTGTCAAAAATCTGAGCCGCTGCAATGAACTGGTCAAGCCGTCTTTTACTGAACTCATCAAACCCGACGCCAGCCTCCTTGTGAAGGCGCTGGCTCCATTTCTGTATGAAATATGCAAACCCGTTCCGGTAAATATCATCGAGCACCTCTTCGGAAGTTTCCTCCTGCGATTTCAGCAAAACCGCAAACGGAGTCATGCGCAGATGTTGCCACGCAAAATTATCCGAGGGATGTTCTGCGAACTTCGCAAGGGAAAGGAATCCCGTCACCACCGGATTGTCCGTAAGATGGAACTGCCCTTCAATCGCGACTTTGATGCCTTCAGCCTGCAGCAGCTCAGCTATTTCACGCCCTGTCTTGTTCTGTGAAACAAGGACGGCAACAGAAAGTCCGCGCTCAAACGGCGCTATCTCCTTTATCTTATCGGAAATAATCCTGACTTTCCGTTCAATGGAAATCTCTTTCTGCTCCCATCCGTCATTTGTTTTCTGGAGCTGGAGAAGTGACGCATAACCGCCAAACGCAGTACTGCCATCCTTGTTCTTCTCCTTTGACTCATGTTCCTCCCAGTCCCAGCGCGCCCTCACGTTCAGCGGTAGTTCTTCAATGCTGTTCAGATTGGAGAAGACTTCATTGACGGTTGCAATCACCTCACGGCTTGACCGGAAAGATCTGCTGAGGCGTTTCAATTCTATATCCGTATATTCCCTGTATTCCTCATATATTGATTTGAACAGGCTCGCCTCGCCTTCGCGCCATCCGTAAATCGCCTGCTTCACGTCGCCCACATAGAAAAAGCTCCTGCCGCCGGAATCGTCCTGGACAATTTCATCAATCAGGTTTTTGATAATCCTCCACTGCGGAAAACTGGTGTCCTGGAACTCATCTATCAGCCAGTGATCAAACCTGGAATCAAGTCGGTAATCTATGTAAAGCCTGTCTTCAGGCCCGGATGAAATTTCGCTTAAGACGTAATGATTCTCACCCATGCCGGCATCAGGTGAAAGTATGAACGGTATGTCCGCAAATGTCAGCTTCCCACCCTGCCGGATCATCTGATTGTAAAACTCCTCATAGCGTCTGACAAGACCATAAACGCCCTCCGTCTTGTGAAGCTGCGCGCCTATCTGGCATTTCATGATGTGACGAGCCAGCTTGAGCAGACATTCGCATTCGTCACCGGAAAGCTCGACTTTGGTGCCGATAGTCAGCTGCGCCCTGCCCTCCTCAAGTTCCGGCAGAATCTTAAAAAGATTCTTGTTGAACGCCGAATCAAAATCAAAATACGATTCCGGCCTGAAATTCCTGACAGTCCCTATGAATTCGTTGAACTTCTCCCGTTGCTTGTCGGAAAGTTTTTTCGATTCAAGAAGGGCCGTCAGCTTGTCCGACTCCTCGGCCGGATTTATTTTGCAGTTCAAGACTTCCGAGCCGTCGGGCCAGATCAGATCCGCCTGGCCCCACTTGTCCGATGACGGAGCGCAAAGATATTTATAATGGTAATCCTGGACAAATCCGTCAAGGATTTCAGTCAGCCTCTTTTCTTCTTTCCCGAAAGTCGCCTTCTTGAACTCCTCCACGAATTCGCCCCTGACCGTATTGTCCGCATATTCGATATTCCAGAGTATGTTCCTGAAAACCTTACGTTTCGCCTGCTCGACAAGTGCCTCGTCAATGATTTCAAAATCGCCGGAAAGCCCGAACTCGAAGGAAAAAGTCTTTATTATCCTGACAAAAAAACTGTCCAAGGTCCCGATAGGTAGAATATGCAGGCTGAGAAGAAGTCGCCGGAGCGTCTTTTGAAGTTCTACTTCTGACATCTGCGGAATTCCGGATGCGAGATATTCCGGGGATTTCATAACCTCCGGATTCTTGATCATCAATGATATCCGGCTTATTATCCTGTCAAAGATCTCCCCTGCGGCGTTCCTTGTGAAAGTCATGGCGACAATAGTCTCCGGCTTCACTCCTGCGGCAAGCAGTTTGAGGTATCTGTTGACAAGCTGATAGGTCTTGCCCGTACCCGCAGAAGCCGAGATCACCTCGTTCTTGATGTTAACCGCCATGTTTCTCTTTGTATTCATTTGAAAATGTAGCACAGGCATCTTGCCTGTGGCCTTAAATTATCTTCTTTATCCCGGAGGGATTATGTAATGATAGCCTGTGGTTTCAACCACAGGTAAATCATGCACAACACATCCGTCTTGAAGAGACGGAGTAAATCCCGAATCTTACGCCGTCCATTCAGGACGAAATCATATCTACTATAATACCTATGGTTAAAACCATAGGCTATATCACCATACGCTTTCAGCGTTAAGATTGATCAAATAACTCGGGATACCATCCCGAGAAACTGCGGTGAGTTTCCCCGCGTTACTTTTCAGCCACCATTCGTAATTTCTAATTCGTAATTTCTAATTTTCATCTCATCGACCGCTTCCATGGGATTACCGAAAAACAGATTTTCAAAATCATCGTACCTGATCTTTTCCGATGGAGGCCAGAAAACTCCATTGCATATGCTTTCAATCACACCTACGGCGCATTTTTCAGCATCTTTAAGATATGCGTCACCCATCCCATCCCATATTTCTATTCGCGTATCAGATACCGCTTTTGGGAGGTTGAAGTATCCGCAGACAATCTTGCCGCCTTTGAAATCTTCTTCCTTTTCAAGAAGCAACTGGTACAGCGGCAGCTGCAAATCAGTCCAGCATTTCAACTTCCCGTCCTTTTCAAAAACCGCGTATTCCGGCAATCCGGCATCAACCCTTGCATACTTCACATGGGTGCTTTCTGGCGACTCGGCCTTGTCGCTTGTCTTATAATCTAGAATCCTGATCCTTCCGTCGGAGTGCCTGTCTATCCTGTCAATCTTACCCTTTACTGTCATTCCAGCGAGTTCAACGCCTTTGCCGTCTCCGAGCTTGTATTCCGTATGCAGTATCTCCCAGCCCGCGCAATTCTCGCCGGCCTGGATTTCTGCGAACTTCGCAAGCCTCTGCTTCACGCTCTCAAGCTGAATCAGCAGGGAAAGCGGCAGAGTCTTCCCGAACTGCGCTTTGACAAGCCGCTCCGCCTCCAAGAGCAGGAACACCTTTATTTCGTCGGAATTGCGGCTCTTCCTCAGATTCTCATCCTTACAGAAATTGTCCAGCGCACGGTGGCACACGTTCCCGAAATCAAGCTGATCCATCTCGGTCTTCCTGTCATCAACCTCTTCCATCTTCAATACTTTTTTCAAGTAAAAACGGAACGGACAGTTAAGATAGTTTTTAAAATCAGTGACGGAAAGCGACACTGGCGCCTTCTCCTTTGGAGGTTTGAGTTTCCAGAGGAGTGTTCGGGCAAGCGGCTTCTGCTTCTTGTCTGTCGGAGTTCCGAACAGTTTGTCAACCCTCTCGACAAGCAGCTCCGACGGACATAGGAAAAACAGGCGCGACGGCTTCAACGGTTCTCCCGAAACATCCGTTTTCCCGGCAATACAGAAAAGATTTCCGTTCTTCCTAGATTCGATGATGGATGTCATGAGATAAATATCACGGGCGAAACGCCGCCTGTTGCTCTTCAAACCGAGTTTTTCACGCGGCAGATCCGGCAGGAAAATATCACCGACAACCGAATCAGGAACGTATCCCTCATTCATCCCGGCAATGACAAGCGTGTCCGCGCTCTCCCATGGAAGCTCAAGCCACCCCTGCAACGGCAGCGCATCCGCATCATGCTGAGGATAAATCTTCCCCTTCTTCAGGAGTGACATGAAAAGCCTGAGCTTGTCACTGGCACAAAGACCGAACGAATCAATTGCAGACTCTTCAAGTTCCGAAATCATGTCGCTTATTAGTTCCGCCGAGCTAATGAACATCTGACGGTCCTCATCGGAATCCCTGATTTCCCTTGTCCGGTATATGTCCGAAAGAAAACCGCGCATGAATTCCGTGAACGAGGATTCTTTGAACCGCCGGATCAGCGTGATAACCGAATTGACAGCAATCTTCAGTTCATTTGATGGAACGCCGGCATCTTGCCGGCATGCTTTTTCTTTTCTATTATCATCATCGCGATGCCACCAAGATGGTGGCGTACCCACAAAATCGTCAAGCCTTTCGGGAAGATGCTTGTTCTGATATTCGTCCAGTTCCTTCAAGAGATTCATCGGAATAAAGTCTTTATTTTCGGAAGCGAGATATTTCAGGAAGTCGGGATTGCGTATGAATGCCGCAAACGACTCATAGTTCTCCTTTTCTGCGAGATTCGCAAAAGTCATGATCAGGTTGAAAACCGGAGTGGTGGCAACAGAGTCACCACCGGGATTGTAGGTTTTCACACCTGCATCTGCAAACGCCTTTTCGACATATGGGAAAATATTTTCGTTGAGGACGGAAACTGCAGCATCGCCAGAAGAAAAAGTCTTTTTCTGATCATATAGGATTCTTATTATCTCATCGGCCTGAGCCTCAGGATTGCCTGCAAGCCGGATACAGTCTTCTGCTCCACGGAAGACAACTTCCGAACTCTCCCATTTCTCAGGAATCGGACAGCCCCATTCATCAAATTTTTCGCTCATGTCTTCGGGAGCATAAACCCAAACTTCTACATTCTTTAAGCCAAGCAGACGCTTGGCGTTCCCGTGATCGCTGACCGTCTGGTCGGCTCTTTGCATTTCGGTTTCCCTGGGATCGCTGACCGCCTGGTCGGCTCTTTGCATTTCCTGAGTAGAAAAACTTCCGCAAAGCGTAGCCAGCTTCTTTATCGCAAGCGGCATCGGGTCGCAGACACCAATCAGTATAATCCTGTCATATTTTTCTATCTCTGATGAAAACGGCTCAGAATCTATTTCTGCAATATTCGCATCCTTTATGCCGAGTTTTCCCAGTTTCCGTAGATACGCCGACTCAAGATCCGCCAGCGCCTCCCATCTTTCAATTTCCTGAAGTCCGGCTTCCAAACCCAGATTAGGCATGTCGCCGATTATGAATCCGTTCTCAGCAAGAAGATTGCGAAGTTCGCAGAATTTCCCGGCAAGCCCCATCGCCCAGCGCGCATCCTTCCTCTTCGATATCTTGAGCGCTGACAGCTTTTCCTGTCTGCATGCCGACAGAACATCAATCCAGGCGGCGATCATTTCAAAATCGGAGGCGACTTTAATTTTCGGATCTAGGTTTTTAAGGAAAAAATCCGGTGTGACGATCCGAGGCGGAAAAATTCCAGAATTGCGTTCAGCCGCATACTTCACCAGAGACTCTCCCAGCCGTCGCCCAGACTGCCGAGTAGGTGTGACAATAAGAAATCGCTCCAAGTCTGGAACGCCCTCTTTCCATCCAGACAGCAGCCTCTCCGTGGCAAGCGTCACCAGCGGTTCATCCCATCCCAGAAAATGTAGTTGCAAAGGCATACTATTGATTCCGATTGTCTTTAAGTAACTCGGGCAACCTGCCCGAGAGAGAGATGCTTCGGCGTGATACGCCGAGTTGCTTGACTTAACTAAGAAAAGACAAACTAAAGTTTGAACTCCAACTTAAGAATTTCCTAGGTTGGAGTACAAGCTTCAGCTTGAGTCTTTTCCCGCTGTTAAGCCTTACCTTAGCGCCATTCGAATATGATCTCGCATCTTAAGGTAGCTTGCTACATCCCTACAGCAACCAGCAATTCTTCTTTCATGCACTCGGCGACCGCATCAAGTTATCCTTAAACGCTACCATTGCCATCGTTTTATGGAATCAGATGCGGTCAATCCAGTATTCAGGAATTTTCTTACAATGCATGACTGCTACTATTAGAATCGTGTTATTCCCTTTTATGTTATAAAGAAGTGAATAGGGAAACCTTTTCGTGAGGTGTTTTCGGATTCCCGGACGTACTTCAGGCCATGAATGGAGGAAAGACTTAATTTGTTCAATGCAATGATCCGCCTCTTCCAAGAATTCAAATCCGAGACCTTTGGATTCTCTTTCAAAATAGAGGGCGGCTTCAAACATCTCGATTTCGGCAATATTGAGAAAACGGTGTTTCATTTCGCGGAGGCAAGACGTTTCTTGATACGTTTCATTGCGTCATCACCGGAAACAGATCCGATCCTACCTGATTCAAAAGCCAAAAGACGCTTTTCAGCCTCGTTGTACCAGGCTTTCTCAATGTGTGTTTCCTTGGTCAATGATTCTGAAATGAGTTCCTGCGCGAGGATTAGCCGTTCCCTCACTGGAAGTTTGAAAACCTCGGTCTCAAGCTGTGTCAATGTCATAGACATCGTTAACTTCGCTCCATTATTACTGATGGTAAATTAATTCCCATGCTGCCGGGAAGATACTCGGATTCGAAATATAAATCAAGTATGCTGGGAGAAAATTAAAGGCGTGTTACGCTGTAATATTCCGCAGGCTGGTAATCTTCACTTCTCTTTGCCTTTTTGCCATCATTTTAGTAAGCGTTAAGCTGGGTAGTTTGAGTTCAAAAGTAGGCAACTCTCGACCTGTCCGCCATAGCATCTTTGCGACGGCGGATGAGAGTGCCTCCAAGAAGCCGCGCTCATCGAGCGCTGGCCTACTCGCAACAAGCTCAAATATTACAGAATAAGCTTGACAGTTACTAACGCTTACGCATTTTATGCGTCTAAGGCCTATTTCTACGGCTTTTTATTGCCCATCAGCTTATCATTCAATATCTTAAGCACTAACAACACCGCTCACCAATCCAATATTGGACATCCCATATTTTCAGTTTCCATTTCGGGGGGGGTGCTAACACGAACTCTGCCTGAGGCAGACAAGTCCGCCGGCTACACGAGTTCAAAACTTCATCCTGCACGAGCTTTATTGCCCTCATCCGTAGTCAAAGGGGGATTCCGCTGAAAAAAGGCGATATTAGCCTCAAAACAGGTGGACGTTTTTTCTT
>CAZION010000232.1:0-8592 GCA_964540865.1 uncultured Victivallis sp. | reverse complement strand
AGAAGTCCGGCGCCGAATCGCCGCTGTGGATATATCCGCACACCGAACAACGCCAGGACTTTTGCTCCTTGTCCCCCATATTATCCCCCTTTTTTTGAACGGGTAACCACGGTTCTTGTTTCAGGATTTCTTCCGCTTTCTGAATTTCTCTATTTCCTCCTCAACCTCTTCGGCCCCTTCAGCATAGAATTTTTCTTCATCAGGGGCAAGCTCCTTCAGGAGACGCAGGAATTCACCTGCATGAACCCTTTCCTCGTCGGCAATGTCCTTCAGCACTTCAATCGCGAGTTTGTTGTCAGTTGATTCGGCCAGCTGCATGTAAAGCTGGATGGCTTCATATTCTGCTGAGACCATGAAGCGGATCGCCCTGATCAGTTCTTCCCTGCTAAGTTTACGCTTCTCAGCGAGCCCGGCAAACGGTGTTCCAAAATCCGGCATATTGAACCTCCATTTTAATGTCAAGGCATGGGCTTTCAAAAAAACATGCCTATGATTTGTAATTATTTTACTTCTGTGAACTTGTCTTTGGACGCCTTGCAGACGGGGCACTGGTCGGGACATGCCCCTTCGACCGTGTTGCCGCAAATCGCGCAGACATATATCTGCTTCACCTCGAGATCTTTCCCGCCTTTTACGGCGTTGAGCGCTTGCGTGTACAGGCCGTAGTGTATTTCCTCGACCGCATTGGCGTTTTTGAATGAAATTTCAGCGCCCTTGTTCCCTTCCGCTATGGCCTCTTTCAGGAATCCCGGATACATCTTCTGAAATTCGTATCCTTCTCCCTCAATCGCTTCCAGGAGATTGTCTGTTGTGCTCTTGACGCCGCCCAATACGCGCAGATGCGCATGAGCGTGGATAGTCTCGGCTTCGGCGGCGGCACGGAAAAGCTTCGCCACCTGTTTGAATCCTTCTGTATCCGCCTTTTTCGCAAATGCAAGATACTTCCTGTTCGCCTGGCTCTCCCCTGCAAATGCGGCCTTCAGATTGTCGATTGTCGCCATTTTCGCTTCTCCTTTTTTTTGGGAACCGTAATTTACGGTCCGTTTATTTTTTTCTTTTGCACTTATTGCATACACCTCGGATCTCGACATGAATACCTTCCGCCTCGCCTAATTCGCCTATGGCGCCGGGCAGGGATATTTTGTCGAAATCCTTGTCGTAAAAATCCTTTACCAATCCGCAGCGCCTGCATATGAAATGATGATGCCTCTCCATGTTTGCATCATACCGCGTCCGTTCTAGCCCCGGAGAGATCCGGGAAATGATGTCCTTATCCTCAAACATACGCATTGTCCTGTAGACCGTGTCAAAGGATAGGGACGGCATGCGCCTCCTGATTTCAGAATACACGGTTTCCGCGTCGGGATGCTCCGCGGATTTGTAGAGTTCGCAATATATCTCGAACCTCTGCTGGGTGGCCTTCAGACCGTGCTTCCTGCAGATCCCCGCGAATTCCGCAAACCCTATTGTTTTTTCCGATGCGCCTGTCTTCATATGCCCCAGATAATAATGATTACTATTTAGTATTAATAATTTATGATTTCCAGATGTCAAGAAGCTTTCATGATATTATCACCTTTTTAAACTCTCTCATGCAATCGGTCAGTCCCCTGTTGGGACTAACCGCTGAGGGCACAGAGATTTAGATTTTCATTAAGTGTAAATGGAAAGCGGGAGATATCCTCTTTACCCTGCGCCGATTCAAAACTAGCGGATGGCGGACTTTCCAGTCCGCCATTTGAGTTGGATTTCCGCGGGTATCCTGCTTCGCCAAGGTTATGAAGGATAGGAGAAAACCCGCGCTCCCTTAAATTAGAGTTTCTAAATCGGCTCGCCTTAATAAAGAGCGTTCCACTACGGATCCGGGAGATAGCCCGTTGGCAAGTATTCGATGGCGAAATGCTTGTTTTGTGCTGCCGTCCTGTCTCCGACCGTTTCCTCGAATTTCAAGGTCTCAACATGTCCGTCGACAAAAGGATAATTCGACATTTTCCCATGCCGGTCCTTTTTTATGTTGTTTTCCCATATTTCTACACGATAGAAGGGATGGTAGCAGCAGCTGTTATAACCGGATTCTTCGTACCCAGGATCCGTTGGATCCGGGGTGCCTGTATCCCCTCTTTCCGAGAACATTACTCTTTTAGAGCAGTCCTTTATCATGTCTTTTCTTTGCCCATGAAGATACATCCCGCTGACCACATAACTTATTCTATCCTCTGAGCCAATGAACCCGTCTTCCACAGCCTTGTCTTCAGGGCATAGGAGATATTTCCTTAGCATCCCGTAGTCTGCAAGCGCCTGCCACCATTCCATGGTCTCTACACTGTCATCACCATATGGGGTGACACCGTGAACGGCTGGGAAAACCCCCCTCCAGTCTTCAGTGTAAAGGGTCATTGAAAGCGCGCATTGTTTCTCGTTACCCATGCATTGTATCGTATGCGCCTTCTTCCTTGCCATTGAGAGTGCTGGGAGCAGCATTCCTGCGAGAATCGCAATTATGGCTATTACAACCAGGAGCTCAATTAAAGTGAATTTAATTGAGCGCTTTGCCCCACGGGCTACGCCTTGGCAAGCCATGAGCTCGATGAGGGTGAAGGCAGTGCCTGTTTTTGATTGACGATTGTATTTTTTATTCTTCATATCCGATTCCTTGTATTATCTGTTTGAAAAAATGGTTTGCTCTGGAGCGATTGCATCAACCGGAAATGGAAGACAGTTTCCATTTCCCTTTTTGATGATGATTCACATGTCCCCTAGAAAAAGGGGAATATGATAAGAAAAGTTCAAACAGCAGGATATGGTGGAGCTCTTGGAAGATATTCAATGCAGATTTTATTATGAAGGAATTTTATTTCGGCAACGGAATATTGGTCGAAAACTTGTTTTTCGGGCAGGTTTACATTGTCAAAATAAGCGCCTTGTGCCGCTTGCAGGTATGAACACGCCGCACAGTCCCCTTCACCACAGTCCTTGTGCTCTCCTGATATTGCCGGGATTCCAGTAGTCTGGGTCCCTGAGGTGCAGGAGGATATGACCGATGTGGATTCTCCATGATGATGTGAATGGAGGCAGTTCGCAAAAATGCTGACGAAAAGGAAGACCGCTGAAAATGTGGCGGCGAAATGGCTTCTTGTTTTATTGTTCATCCGCATAATAAAACCGCTTATCTTCCTTTTGTCGTCAGATCAGATCTCATTCAAGCGCCTTCTTGAGAGTCGCCATATTCAGTTCCATGATTCTAATGTAAGCATCTGCTTCCGCTGGGCCGGTGACGCCCGGATCAAGTATATAGACTTTTGCAGAGGTCTCCTTTGCTATTGTTTCTGCGCAGTTTTCAGGATACTGCGGCTCTATGAGCAGGGCTTTGATTCCGATCTTCCTGACAGTTTCAATAGTTTCAGCAAGTTCCTTTGCGTTGGGTTCAGATCCCGGTTCACGTTCTATTACTGCGACTATTTCCAGCCCGAATTCCTTTGCAAAATAAGGGAAGGCCTCATGGAAAGTCACTATCTTTTTATTCTTCAGTCCGTCAAGGGCCGCATGCATCTTTTTCTTCAGTGACTCGAGCTTATCCAAATAGGTTTTTGCGTTAGCCCTGTACTTGTCGGCATTCTTGGGATCAGCTGACGCAAGCCCTTCTGCGATGTTCGCAACTTGTTGCATTGCCAGGCTGATACTCACCCACACGTGCGGGTTGCTTGATTCATGGGAGTGATCTCCATGAGCGGACTTCTCCCTTATAAGCTCAATGCCTTTGCTCGCATCTATCACCTTGAGGCCCTTCCGTTCTTTCATGACCTTCTCCATGAATGACTCCATTCCCGCTCCGTTGATGACAAACACCGACGCGGCAGACAATTTCTTCATGTCGTCAGCCTTCATCTGATAATCATGCAGACAGCCAGTGATGGGCTCGGTCAGATTCACGACTTTCACGCCGGGAATGTCCTTTGCGACATTTACCGTAGATATATACATCGGGTAAAAAGAAGTGACGACTGTGAATTCAGTGTCGCCAGCAAATGATGTTCCCGATTGGAACATGAGGAGACCGGTAAGAACAGACAGTATCAATTTATTCAATAAATTCACATTATCCTCGTTTTTTTTCCACACGATCCGCATGTTCCGGGCTCCAATCTTTTCCGGGTTATGGGTATTACTAAATAATACCGTACGATAATTGATGTTGCTTTTTATTCAAGCGGTACCTTGGGATTTCAGCAAGATGCCATCAGGTTTATTCCGCCAGAGTAAATTCCTCTCCTATGCGTAACAGTCCTGCGCGGTTGATGGCGATGTCGCTGGATACAAGCGAAGCTGCGGGCTTGCGGTCACCTCATCAGCAAGAGGCTGAGGGCCATAACGAGCATTCCTGAGACGACCCCGATTATGCTGTCGTGCCCTTTGCCGTATGCCCGGCTGGTCGGCAGAAGCTCATCCAGGCTGATATACACCATGATGCCCGCAACCCCTGCGAAGAGAATGCCCATTATGTGGGACGGGAAATTTTCCATGCCAAAGAAGGTAATCAGGACAAGATATGCGATCAGTGCGCCGACAAACTCCGCCATGCCGCTAAGCAGAGATAATATGAATGCCTTTCTGCGGTCCCCTGTCGCATAGAAGATCGGTACTGACACGCTGATGCCTTCCGGGATGTTGTGTAGAGCTATGGCAAAGGCGATTGCGATTCCAACGGCGGGATCCTGCAGCGCCGCCAGGAAGGTTGCAACACCTTCCGGGAAATTGTGTATGGTGATCGCGAGTGCCGTGAAAAGACCCATGCGCAGCAGTTTGCCCTTGCGGACATGGTGATCATGCATGCCCTGGCCATGGATTGAGTGTTCTTTTTGCGGTATGTCGCTGAAGACCGGGTAAGGGGCTGATGGATTGTGGAGGGGGGCGGTCTCATCCTCGGAATGGATCTCGTGCGGGTTTTCCGCGGCCGGTATCAGGTTGTCGATGACGGCTATGAGCAGGATGCCGCCGAAGAATGATGCAACATTCACCCAGGGCCCCCACTGTGGACCAAAGCTTGTGACCAGGGTGGAGTTTCCCTTGAAGAATATCTCCACAAATGAGACATAGAGCATCACTCCGGCCGAGAAGCCGGTGGCTATCGAGAGGAACCGGTAGTCGGTCCTCTTTGCGAAGAACGCTACGGCACTGCCGATCCCGGTCGCCATTCCGGCGAGCAACGTGACCCCGAACGCCAGCCACAGATTTGACATGTTATTTATCCTCTGAACTTGTGATTTTTTAGAGATTCCATGGGTTATTCGACGGACATTGCCTTTTTGATGCGGGCTGGAATCTCGGTGTTGTCCATTTCGCCGCTAAAGAGCTCTGCTCCCGCTCCAATGGCGGTGGTTTTGACTTTTGACGAGGTGTGCCCACCCGTTGACCACGTGACGCCTGCCTTGCCGCAGAGGATTTTCGTGCAGGCTTCAACAACCGGATTCTTCGTGCCATACATCTTTTTTATCTCCTCGGCGCGCGTGTCACTCGGGCTGGTTTCCATTAAGGCGTCGTAGGCATCCCTTATGGACTTTGTCTCAGCATCAGTGAGATCTTTCATGCCGAAGGATTCCTGGACAGTCTTTAGAACTTCCTCGAAAGAAGCCTTTCCCTTCTTGCAATCATTCACCCGGTTTATGATCTCGCTCTTCGCGAATTTCTGGGACATGAAGAGTTCCGGCCTGCTGGAACTGTCAAGGCCGAGTCCTCCAGTCTCATGGTCGGCGGTGACAACTATCAATGTTTCCAACGGGTGCTTGAGATAGAAATCGTGGGCGACTTTTATCGCGTCGTCAAAAGCCATGGTCTCCTTAACAGAGGAACACAGGTCGTTCGCATGGCATGCCCAGTCGATCATCCCTCCCTCCATCATTATGAAGAATCCCTTGTCGTTGTCAAGCAGTTCCGTGGCCTTGGCAAGGCATTCCGCAAGCGTGATCTTCTTCGGATCCGCGCTGATCGGGGCGCTGGTTATCCTGTATGCGAAAATAATTTTTTCGGCACCCTTCCTCAGTTTTCTGAACTCCTCGGCATTGTTAAGAAGCGTGTAGCCCTTGTCCTTGAGCATGGCATCGGGTTTCTTTCCATCCTTGTTGATGAGGAAATCATCGCCGACAAAGAGCTCAAATCCGGATTCAGGTGCAAATGTGCTGATTTCCGAATAGCTTCCCCTGGCGGCGCTGTGCGCAAAGAAGGCGGCGGGCGTCGCATGGTTGATGGGGGTATTTGACAAGATTCCGATTTTAAAACCCTTCTTCTTGAGCAGTTCGGATATGGATTCTACCCTCTTGCCATCCTTGTCAAGCCCAAGAGCTCCGTTATTGGTCTTTACTCCGCAGGCCAGCGCAGTTCCGGCGGCTGCGGAATCGGTGACGTCCACGGTGGAGTTTGTCTTTGTCAACGCAGAATAAGGAAAGCTGTCCATGACAAGCTTCGCACCCTTTTCAGGGAGGCATTTTTCAGCGGCAAGGCGCTGGTTTACGCCCATGCCGTCACCGATCATGAGAAAGACATATTTTGCAGGCTTGGCATCAGCTTTCACCTTGTCCTGTGCGCAAACACTGGATATGCAGGACAAACAGACAAAAGTTGCCAGTGCGGCAGCTAAGGCGAGATTGATCCTCCGTACGGGACCGTGAATTCGGGAAAACATCTTAACTCCTTTATGTTTTTTTCAAACTTATAATACTTCCATTCCATCCCGGCATCCATATAATCGCAACCGTCTGTCGCCTGAAGTTCCATATAATTGACCTTGCCGTCCGGATCATATCTCTCTATATCGGCAAAATCAAAAAGCGTTTTATCATTTTTTTGCAATGTTTATGTTTTTAAAAATCAATCGCCCTTTCGTGCGGAATGACTTCTGTGACTGAGCCTTCCTTTGTGAACATGCTCTTGCGGTTCCACTCTTCGGGGCAAGGTTTTCGAAAATTCATAGTGAACGACATCCAGTTCCCAAAGGATTCCGTTGGCGCTAATCCTGCCTCGCAAGCTAGGCGGGACACTGTGCTGCGACGCTGGAAGTGTGGATCAAAGACCGTTTCGGTCACGGAAAATATGCCGCCCGGCTTCAGGGCGGCAGAGATCTCTTTCAACGCCTTTTCCCTGTCCGGGATTTCACCCAGAACAGTTACCATAATCGCCACGTCAAAGCGGTTGCTTCCCAATGTCCCTTGCCCAAGTCCAGCCCGCAGGAAATATATTTTAGGTTAAGGGCCATGTTTGAACTCAAAGGTAAAATTACACGGTATTACATGGTATTACTGTAATGAGGGGTAAAATAATTTCAAACGAGGCAATATCATATTCATTAGCGTCCCTTAAAATGTAAAAACCGAGCCGGTCTCGCATTTACTGAAAGCTTTCGGATATGCGTTCATGATTGCGTTAGTGGCGGGGCCACCGGTGCAATGTGCTGGAGCTATCTTCCCAATCTTGAAGCGGGCAAGTTCTTTCAATGTCCAGCGAATGCGCGCTTCCGACGCGGATCTTAAGTGCATCCCCCCGATCACGGCAGCAAAAGGCTCTCCGCCGGTGAGCTTCTGAATATAATCAAGCGTATTGATCAATCCCGAATGTGCGCAGCCCAGCAGGACCACTGTTCCTCCGGGTGTCTTGATGAAAAGCGATTGATCGTCCGGAATATCATCGGGTATTTTTCCCGCGGCATCCTTGCAGAAACTTTCCGATCCGATTCCCTCCTCTCCATGCTTCCTCGGTATTTCGCCGCTAAGAAAAACACCTGCGGCTATTTCTGTCGGTTTTGTCGTAGGTTTGAAATGGGAATTCCTTTTTGCAAGGGATTTTTTCGAGAATTCCGGCATTCCGATCTCCCTTACGGCACCATTGTCATTTTTGAACTTTTGAAGGAGCGCAGACGGATGGGCGTATACGATGGCCTTGCTGTTCCTGGAAAGGATATATTCAACCCCGCCGGTATGGTCGTAATGCCCATGGCTGAGTGCAATTATATCGATAAGTGACACATATATTCCCATGGGATACAAGTTCGCATAGAAAGCAGCTCCCTGTCCGCAGTCGAAAAGAATCTTTTTGTCGCCGGTATCAATGTAGAAAGACAGCCCGTGTTCAGACAGGTACTTCCGTTCCGAAACACTGTTTTCCACCACGACCTTGATTATGATTTTTCCTGGCATATTAGTTCCTCCGTTTACTTGCCATCCCTTGGATTATTGGATTCCTGGATTAATGGACAAACTAAAGTTTGAACTTAAGAATGTTCCAGGCTGGAGTACAAGCTGCAGCTTGAGTCTTTTTCTGTTATCATGGTTGATCTTAGGACCATTCAACTCAAACCCACTAATCCAAAAATCCATCAATCCCTCATTCCTGCTCAGTGGTCGCAGACGTTCTCGCCTGTCTTGAGTGTTTCGTTCAAATATGATGCAACCAGTTCTTCCGGTGCGTCGGCCGGGGCGCCCACCAACACCTTTATTCCGTACTCCTTGAACAGATCCTGCGCACGGACGCCCATACCTCCTGCAATGATAAGATTCACTCCGAGGCCGGAGATCCATTTCGGCAGAACTCCGGGCTCATGCGGCG
>CAZION010000231.1:0-8629 GCA_964540865.1 uncultured Victivallis sp. | reverse complement strand
AGCGCAACTTTATGAGCACCGCACAACGACTGAAACTAGAAGGCCGCCAGGAAGGTCGGCAGGAAGGCCGCCAGGAAGGCCGCCAGGAAGGCCTGCAAGAGGGAATTGGAAGAGGTCGCCAGGAAGCCATTATCAAACTTCTCAAAATCCGGCACAAACGCGTCCCTCCCGGACTTCTGGAAGCCGTGGCCGAGGTCAGCGACGAACGCCACCTCGAACGTCTGTTCCTCGCCGCTGCGCAGAGCGCCACCGTCGAGAAATTCTCCGAAAGCCTCTAACGGCTTCACCCGCAGTGGTGCCAACCAGGAACGAAGAACCGCTTCAACGCGCAACCGGCGCTCCCCTTTCACGCTTCAAGTTTCAACCTTCAGCTTTCTCTTCCTCCTCCGCCCAAATGTCAAAGAGCAAGAACTGACCCCTTCGACACTCCTCCGCCAAAATGTGAACAAGGAAGACCCCTTCGACGATTATCCTCCCAATTTCATTCAAAATTGACCGCTTTTGGCCAACACGTGAATACGCAAGACTGGCAATTTTCCAATTTTTCAGCAATAATTGAAACTCTCCAATGGCATCGTTTAACAGTCAACTAAGCGGCAAACTACTAGTCACGGTTGCAACCGTTGTCTCCATCCCCGCCGCGTTATATGTCGGGCGGTTGGCTGGTCAGGCCAACGTGCCGAAACTCACCATGATCCTTGGAGGTCTATTCGGAATGCTGGTCGTGCTGGGGATGGGACAAAAAATCTGGCTTCTCATTCCAGCGGCGTTCGCATTGAACCTTCCCCCCCTCCCGTTCGCGGGTCGGCAACTCCAGTTGGAAGAAGTAGCCACCGCTGCGGCGTTCGGGGTATTTGTCATCGGCTTGGCTATGCGGAAGCTGTCTCTCAGGGCCGCTGGGTAGCCCATGCTCCGGGATATCCGCTTTTCGTTGCGATGGGACGGTTCATACATCTTGTCGTAGCGAAACCCGTGGCTGCGGTCCAGTGGGCCAGTTTTCTTCTCTACGCCGGGTCGATGCCCTTCGTGTATTTCGGGGTGAAACGATTACTGGGCAGCGGTGGCGCGATGCGCCTTCTTGCCGCTTACGTGGTTTCCTGGATCCCGATCTATTTTTCCCGGTCGGGCACAAACCATGCGGCGGATCTCTTCGTTGCCTCTCTGATGCTCTATTCCGTCTTCTTGCCGGGGTTTGGGAAGCGGGGAAATGGCGGCATCTGGCTTTACTCCTTGGGGATGGTTCTGTCTGCCGGATTCCGCCTTCCTTCGTTCATCATGCTCTCGCCGTTCTTCGCGGCTGTGCTTTTGGTCCACCGCCAGCAATGGAGGGTCTGGGCCGGCTATGTCTTGGCGGCTGCCGCCGTTGTGGCCGTGCAGATTTTTGCGATTCACTGCTTCGGAGGGTGGGAGGCTTTCCGTCAGGCTTCGGCGGCGCTGGCAGGAGACACCGACAAGACGAGTGTCGTGTTGTCCGGATTGTCGGCCCAATCTGTTGCAAATCTCGGCCGTGCAGGAATCTGGTATGCCATGACCGTCGCTGTTTTGCTGCCTATTCCCCTGATGGCTCTTCTAGGCGGTAATCGCCGCGCATTTTTAAGCCCACATGTGCTGATCGCGTTGTGTTCCATCGCCGGACCGCTCGCCATCAATGCCCTCTATCTCTCGACCCACCCGGGTTATCTTGCCGTTGCTGTGCCGGGATCATTCTGGCTGGTCGCATTATCGTGGCAACAGCTCGATGGAAATCGCTGGGCTGGCTGGCTCCCCGTGATCTCGGCGCTGACCTCGATCTGCTGCTTTTTTGGGTTTCACATCTTCAATCCGCCATCCGCGATCTCTCAGGCGGTGGCGAACGGATTTCTCCTTCAGTATTCGAGGGATGGCATCGAGCGCCACGTTTGGCGTCCCACCGCTGAGTGGATGCTCATTTCCGGCAACCGCGATATGGTCCCTTCCGGGCGGCAGGAGTCGCTGAAGACATATCTCGAATTCCGGGAGAGCAGAAAAAAGAGAACCCCGTAGCCAACGAGTGCCTGGCCGAGATCCGTGCCTCGTTGTTTGCATCTCCGCGCATCCGGTAGATTTCTGATTAAAGCATGTAGCCGGATGGAAGAAGATCCCGCAACTCGTCATCGAGACCGACCAACCCAGTGATTACCCGTCGCCGCCCCGATCTGGCCAGATTCTTTCATGTGCCTGCACAAAATCAGAACCCTCAAACTGCCCAGTCTGGCTCCCGAGAGCACAACGCGCGCGCGATACACGTTCGGACCAATGAGCGCCCTGCGCCCGCAGGATGTCCAGCAATCGCTGCCCACCCCCTGATCCCGGCCCTCCATGCGATCCCTGCCAACCCTCCACCCCCAATTGACCACAGTCTCCCTTTTCATCGGCTGTTATGCCAACATTCGTAAGAATGTCAGAATATAAATCTAAACGCATCAGCGCATGAACTTGTCCAGTTCGAGCGTTGCCAGAATCAGTCCGTTGGCTTGTCCCCACTCGCGGAGCGCGCTGACCTCGATGTTGAAAATGTCGCGCCTTGGGCAGCCACTTTTTCGCACTGCTTCAGTGCTTCGAAAGTGGAAATCCACCGCTGTTTGAAGCGAACTTCCCTCAACTTTGTCGCATGCACTTGAATGCTCTTTGGCACGTTCTGTATCAGACTCATGTTCAAATCTTCCTGTCGTTTGGATTCATCAAGCCCTATGTGTTGAATTGCATTTTCCTCCGCGGCGCCTGATGTAGGCGATGTATCCTTTGAGTGTTGTTAGATAAGCGCTAATGTATTGCGTGCGATGAACCGGATGGCCTCGGGATGTTCGTTCAACGGGAGACAATCTGTCGGGGACAGAGGAGGGGGAGAGAATGGAGGAGAAAACAAAGCGAGGCAGGGTTTCTGGGTGAAGCGACTCTGGTAGAGGAGACCATCGAACGCGGCGGGAAGGGATTGGACCGCCTTAGCCCACGCTTGTGGAATGGCGACATCGCTGTGGGTGAGGGCTGTCATATCACAGCCCATGGCGGATCTCGTTTTGGCGGAATTCAAGTTGCAGAGGCGGCAACTTGGAACCTCGACACTGGAGACCGCGCGCGACGACCATGCCGCATACGAAAGGGTTCGAGCCCCGGCAAAAACCTCGTCACCAAAAACCTCCCAAAGGCAGGTTTCGATATCCGACGCCAAATATAGCACTTCAAATCGACCGTCCGGTGAACTGAACCGGTGTGCGGGATTCGAAGAAAATTGCGTGGGAGGTCGGGAGACGTGGTGGACTTTCCACCACGTTTGGGCCGCCCGATGCTGCACGCGGATTTTCCTCTCGGGAAAATCTACCGGTGGCAAGTGGATGCGTCGGGACACAGACTATTCGATACAGCTCCGGGCCGCGAGCAGGACCGGGGCAACCTGCCCTTCTCGGAGCAGGTCGAGAGGGCGTTTGCCGCCAAGGCTTGTGCGCGGGTTGAAAAAAAAGAGGATTCGCCCCCAATCATCCAACTCCATCGAGCAGCGAAGGATCGAGAGAACCTCCGAAGTGCCAGCTAGCAGAGAGTCTGCTCTGGTGACGTCGAACTGCCATGCCGGAAATCGCACGGCATCCTGCCGGGCCTCCCTCCAGCCAAGCAACCGGGCGTTTCTGTAACGCTTGAGGACAGATTCCTTGGAGAGCCCAAGCAGCCGGCGGGCTTCCTCGGCGGAGAGGCTGCCCCCCTCCCGCTGTTTAAGATCCTCTCGAGCGAGGGCGCCACGGGCGAGAGCTGACGCCAGGCCGGTGCGCGGTTTCGGACGGCGCTCCAACTCCTCCACAATCACCGTGACAAAAATCCGGACCGCATCCAACGGGTCAAACTTTGCGGCGAAACGATCAATAATTGGAACAAGCTCGCTGGCGGCCGTGCGATGGCGCTTTGAGAGTTCGGAAGTCCGAAAAAATGAACCGGACAAACGCGGTTGGGTGGCTGTTGCTGCCATGCAATGACTATTCCAAAGATGTGTGATGGTGTCAACTTTATCTACACAATCAGCCCTCCCTGCCCGGCCCTCGATCCCTGTCGACCCCTGATCCCGGGCCTCCATGCGCCCCCTGCCAACTCTCCGCCCCAATTGACCACCGCGTCCCTTTTCATCGGCCGTTATGCCAACATTCTTAAGAATGTCAGAATATGACGAGCCAGTGGCTTGATTGTGTGTTTCACACCGGCACTCACATCGGTGGTCACTCCGGCGCACACGCATCGTTGCGGCACACTCCCAATCGGTCCATTTCGCGGCATCTGGCCGTCCGAACCGCAGGGCCACGATGTCATCGTCGTCGAATCCGAGTTCGTGGCGCATCTTCTGACGTTCCTCGTCCGAAAAGACGGGGGGGCAGGGAATACCGGGTATCTCGCCACGCTGCAATTCGCGAGTGACGAGAGGGCTTTTCCGGCACGGTTGGCGGCCTGCCAGGCGCTGGTCACCGAAATGAACAGCCGGTAATCTGTCAACGGGTTTGCCCGCCAGTCCTGGAGCAGCCGAATACGTTCGTCTCCACAACCCTCGGACGTTTCTTTCCCAAGCTTTTTAAAAACGGATAGATCGGGTGCCGGATGTAGTAGCCGGGCATATGGACGTGGAGCGCGTCGAACCTCCCATCGCCAATCGCGGGGAAGGAGTCGCATTCGTTGGCGATGATCTCCACCGACAGCCCCTGAACCGGAGCCTCCGGGACAAACGGTCCCCTCGTCGAATACCCCACGACCTCATGACCCAGCCGTGCCAAACCCTCCGCAAAAAGCCATCCGGCCTTTTGGGTTCCACCAAGTCCCCCGGGAATCAGACACGCAATCTTCACGCGCATTCTCTATTCTCCCCTCGACCGTTTGGCGATCCTCCTTTCGCAGCCCCCCTCCCGCGAATTCCTACTCATCGGGCCTGATGCCCCGAGGCTTTTTTGCTGATTGGGGTAGGAGCGGGATAAAACTCCCGCCCCTCCCACCAAACCGGACGGGCGGATTTCCCGCATCCGGCTTTCCAGTCAGCATTTTGCTCCTTGTTGGAGGCTGGTTTGTTCCCGTGCTTGGGCTGCTTCCAGGCAGAAGAGCCCAAGGGTGTCAAAGTATCGATTCCGCCATCGGTGATGGTCCCTGCCTCGCCCGCGTCCTCTTCCCCCGCGCCTCTTGCGCAGGATTCCGCGCAGTCGCCCCCTCACCCATCCGTCCATTTCTCCAAGCAGGTCCGCGTGGGCTTGTTTGAAGTATCCATACCAGCCCCGAAGGACCGGATTGAGCTTCGCCACGATGGCTTCCATGCTTTCGCCTAATCGAGCCCTGTAGGTGCGGTCTTTCGCTGCCGCGTCATCATCAATATACATCAATTCCGCCCCCACTAGGTTGCCGTTGAATCGCGACTCCCCAGAGAAGTATTTGTAGGCGTTGGCAGAACGACCGCCCAGCGAGAGACGGACAATCTCGATGAGTAGGCTCTTCCCGTCTCCTGCTCCTCCCGCGATTGCAAGCGCCGGTAGTTGTGTCCTTCGCCCGGCAAGCAAAGCGGCACGAGCACGATGGAGCCACGCGAGAAAGCAAAAGTATTGCTCCTCATCCTCGGCCCCTAAGAGTCTCATCAGGAAATTTCTGATGAATTCCCCGTCTCCCTCACCCGCCTCGATGATGGTCGGCCCCTTTGTGACCAGAAATCGCGCTCCGTTGAACTCATGCATTCCCGCTCTATGCCCTGCAACCTCACCAACGAACTGCATGAAGCGCTCGGTGCGAATCCTGCAAGTTGGGCAATCAGGGCTGTTTGGGTTCATCCCGTAGAGGCGCAGATGCTCCTTGAGATCGAAGTCGCGTGTCAGCGGAATGTAATATCCACCACTTTCCAGGTAGTAGCCGCCTCGTCCCGCGTAGAAACACTTCGCGAGCACGCCCTCAAACCCGTGTTCTCGTGCGTGGTGGACCAGTGTCCCAAAGCCGATTCGTGAGAATGACGAAGAGCCGAGAAGGACCTGATACTCGCCAACCTGTTTCTCGGGCGACCAATCTTGGAGCAACTCTATTGCACGCGCATTGTCGCCGAGCGAATTCCTGACCGCAGCAGATATTTTCAGCCAGATCAGGTAGTCCGGGAAGGGAGGGATGCTGCGCAGGAGCGCTTGCACCACTTCCTCGGAGGCGTTACGCGCAAGCAGATCTCGTCCATCCTTGGCACCGGGATCGTCGCTGCGGTTGTCTGGATCCTCCTCATCGCTGGGCAAGTGCCTGGCGACATCGAGAGTTTCGGCTGACATGACGATCCTGCAGCCAGGGTCAAGTGATAGATACCACAGGCGCAGAAGATCTGACGCTGCCGGATCGATCAAAAGCCCCAGCCTCGCCTCGATGTAGTGGCGGACAGCGAGGAAGTTCTTTCGATGGGCAAGCCTCATCTCTTCACCCGTCCCGATTGGCGTTGGCACCTTGACAAGGGCCTTCAGTCCATCCCCGGAAGGAGAGAGAAAGACGGCCATGCAGTGTGGATCGTATTCGAGTTGACGACGCGCCCCCGCAAGTTTCCCACCAAGCTCATCCAAATCGATGGCGATGATTCCCGTGGCTGACTCTGGATTGAGACGAGTGCCCGTTGCGCTGAATGTCACCGCTGGCAACTGTGCCTTCAGATCGCGAATAGCGGCCTTCCCCGGCTTCCCTCCTCCGGCCCCCGTATAGGCAATTCGGATGTCGCCGATGAGCTTGGCTCGCTCGGGTGGCGGATTACGGACTTCTTCGATCACATCCTCCAACAGCATAGACAGGCCGCTGTTGGCACTGTGGTGATTGAATCGGTTGACCCTGAGTCCTTCAAGCATGATCGGGTCTGGTCCTTCGTCGGGAACTGAGGGCATTTCCAGGGCGAAGGTCGGGGGACCAGCTTGAAACTGGCCCCCCTCGCTCTGCTGCGTCAGCAATGTTGATGAATCGTTTCTCATGGTTTCCCTTTATTCCGTGATGACGGTGATGCCTGCCTCGCCGGCGACGGTGTTCAATCGGCCAATAGCTCTTCCGAGTTCGGCCTTCGCCGCATCGGATAGACCCTTGGTCGCCTCCTCGCGCAGGAACCTCTCCAGCGCCTCGATGTGAATCTGGGCTGACTCCAACGCATCCTCATCATCCTGAGAAAGCTCGGGGTCTGCCTCTGGATCGATCAGCTTGACTGCACCTGCAGCCACCTTCTTCCGATTTTTATCAACCTCCCCGCCTCCAACCTTCTCCACGGCAACCCCACCGACGGGTTCCTTGGCCTTTGCGTTTGCCTGGACCTCTCCTCCGTCCTCAGCTTGGTCAACCGCGCCCTTTTTCGAATACCACCTTTTACCGATTGCGCAGTTCAGCGCCGGGGTAAAGCCCTCTCCATTGAGTCGCTCAAATAGCTTTACGTTGCATTTTTCTTCTTTTTCCCTCTGGGCTGGGTGCATCCGGGTTTGATCTCTTCCAGCTTCGCCCTCGCCCGATCAATCTTTTTCATAATGTCCTCGACCTTTGCGGTCCAGATGAAGGGTTTCGGCTTAAGATTCCAGTTCTCTAGAAAATCGGTGATCGCCTGTTGTAGGTCAGGCACACTCACGAAACTGCCTCGCCGAATTGCTTTCTGCGTAAGTTCTCCAAACCACCGCTCCACCAAGTTGAGCCAACTCGAACTCGTCGGGATAAAGTGACAGACAAAACGGGGATGTTTCTTGAGCCATTCCTTCACATGGGGTTCTTTATGCGTGCCGTAGTTGTCCATCACCAAGTGAAGGGTGATATCTTTTGGAAACTCACCATCCAGCCGGCGTAGAAACTTTAGCCACTCCTGATGCCGATGCCGGGGATAACACTGGCCAACCACCTGGCCGGATAAAATATTGAGCGCTGCAAAAAGCGTCGTCGTACCATTGCGCTTGTAATCGTGGGTCGCCGTGCCGCACCGGCCTTTCTTGAGCGGCAATCCAGGCTGAGTGCGGTCCAACGCCTGGATTTGGCTCTTCTCATCCAAACACAGCACCAATGCCTTCTGGGGCGGGTTCAAATAGAGGCCCACCACATCGGTCATTTTTTCCAAGAATTTCGTGTCTCGTGAAAGTTTGAATGTTTGGCTCAGATGCGGCTTGAGGTTGTGCATTTGCCACAACCGATTCACGGTGTCTTTGCTAACGTTCTTTTCCTTGCCCATCGATCGACAACTCCAATGCGTCATCCCTTTTGGTTTCGTCTGCAAGGTCGCGGTAATGATCGCATCGCGGGTGTTCTGATCGTAACGTGCTTTGCGTCCGCGCCCTGATGCAATCTCCCAGATCTGCCCGATTCCCAGATCACGCACTCGCTTGCGCCACAGGTTCACAGTAGGGCGACTGACTTTCAAGCGATCCGCGATCAACTGGTTCTGCTGACCATCAATGGCACCCAAGATAATGCGGCAACGAAGCGCAACCTGCTGGGGAGTGCCATGGGCGGATTCCCACTGTTCGAGTTGCGCTTGATCCTCGGAAGTCACCGCGACAGGGAAACGGATTTTTGACATGAAATCAATCATGTCAGACGTCAGAAGATTGTAAAGCTATTTGAGCGACACTACACTAGGGCGGTTTCGCCGAAACCGCCGTAATATTTCACCTGTTACTCAGTGCAT
>CAZION010000230.1:0-8642 GCA_964540865.1 uncultured Victivallis sp. | reverse complement strand
AAAACTTGGCCTCTCGGTCACTTGGCCACTGGTCACTTTGAAATTCCTATACGTTGAATTAGGCGGCCAAAGGCCGCAACTTTTTCTTTTGACGCGAAGCGTCTTTCGGAGTGTCCGCCGCGGCGGATCAGCAGCGCTTTAAGATAATCCAAAGCGGCGCTTACACGCCGCACTCCAAAAGAGCGCATTCGCACTCATAGATGCAAATTATTGAAATTCCTATACGATTTAAATAGATAATCTCGCGCGGAAGGACTTCCGACGAGAGTATCTCACTCCTCGAAGTCAGTGGCCTTTTCTCCCTTTTCGAGCTGAATGCCGTCGATCCACAACACTCCGTCGTCCAAAAGACGGATGTCGAACATAGTGTGGAGATTGGCAAAGGGTTTGAAAGTTCCGGAGAACTCGTACCGAGTCCACTGGTCGGTGACGGTAAAGGTCTTGACCGTATTGTCTTTGAACGCACTGCATCGCATGCTGCATTTGAGCCCTTGGGCGCTTCCCTTTAGCCATACAGAGAACACGCATTGCGTGGGCTCCCTGAATTGCGGGGCGCACTTCCAGTAGAACCATCCGGGCTGCTGCGGGACTTTCGAGCACGGCTTGACAATCCGAAGACTATTTTTGCCGAATTTTACTTCAGACTCGTCGGTTCCCCAGACCGCGCCTTTTTCACCTATCATAGGCCCGATCCGCGGAGCGGAGAAACCGTTCAAGAAGTAGTCAGGCCATCCCAGAGTGCTTGTTTCTTCGAAGCTGGGGTTTGCAAAAAAGTTTTTCTTGTCCTGCCGGCAGCTGTTCGGGAATGCGCGTTCAGGTGGTGGGATCTGGGCTGGTGGCGTCAAGCGGATCTCGATTTTCGCCGGACTGGCCGAGAACTCTTTTGGTAGTTTGTAGGCGCGGATGCCGAAAGGTTCGAAGGAGTCGGAGAAAGAGCCCTCTGTCAGGGGAAGAGCCTTGTCGTTGAAGTAATGTCCGACGTTTCCGGAGAGACCGGCCATCGTCACCTTGGCCTCGACCGGATAATATCTGCAGTTGGCGGCGATCAGGGCGAGTTCGCCCGTTGGCGAACGGCGCAGGACGAATTGGATGTCGGGGCTCTTTCCCGCTTTGGGATCACAGGCTATCGACGCTCCATTCGCATAGTAGGAGATCTCCTGCTCCGGCATGGGCGATGTGAACATCGGGCCTAACGTCTTGAACTGGCGCGCCATCTCGCTGACGGCGCCCCATGTGCTTTGGTCGTTGATGTTCTCTAAGGCGAAATAAAGGATTCCCGTGGCCCCGTTCATCGCGGCCAGGTATGTCTGGCAAGTTTGCTCGGCGGCGGTCTGTATGCGCTTGCCAGTCCCTGACCAAATGGGCGCCACGGGCAGAACCCACACCGGTTGGTGGCGCGGCGCGCCCCTGAAGAGGGTGTAGGCGGTGATCTTTGAGACGTAATCCGGCGAGTTCCTATAATTCTCGGCCGGGCTCCAGTAGGGATCGTTCATAAGGATATCGAACCAGTCGGTAGCCTCGGGGATGTCTGGAATCTCGGAGCTGTAGTTGACAATCGTCGGATGGTAGCCGTCGACATTGTCAAGCATACCGTGTATTTCGCGGCCCATCTTCCACTGATCGATGAGCGGAATGGCTGGCTCGTCGAAGAGAAAGTACCCCATGAGGGCCTTGGAGTTCATGGCGGTCTCGACGGCAGTCTTCATCAGAGGGGCGTTCTTGTCGCAGTACTCCTGGAAAATCTCGTTCTTGGCGGATTTTGGAAGGCCGCGCAACGGATCCTCCATCACAAGACGGCATTTGAGGCCGGTGTAGCCTTGCGATTTGACGTGTTTTTGGGCCTGTTCGAGCTCCTTGCCTTTGAAAAGACGGGCAAGGGAATCCAGTTCCGTTGAGCGGGCGCCGCTGATGTCGTCGATGGCTGGCATCACAACCAGATTGTGCTTCTCCGCCAGAGACAGGAACCGCGCCCATTCATCCTGATCCTTGAGCGCCTGCCAGCGCATGATGATATTGAAGCCGGCCGCAGATATCCGTTCAAGCTCCTTCTCGCTCTCGGCGGTCACACGGGCGGAGATAAACCCCATCCCGAAGAATGGAACGCCGTTGTTCAAGACCACGCGGTTGACCTTGTCGATCTGCCATTCGCATCCCGGCTTGGGTGCACGACGGATAAAGTCCAGAGGTAACGAGGATACTGCCAGTCCTCCCTTATCTAAGAGGCGTATCTCGACAGTGTTGCCCCCCATCGCCAGCTTGTCGAGCGGAATGCGAAGTTCGCATTTTCCGGACAGCGATTTAAGTGAGGCAAGAGTGGCTCCTTTGGCGTCGACCGCTGATAGCGTCATCTCGGCCAACTCAGCCTTGGGCAGGCGGATTTCGCAAACCGCCACGGCATCGCGGTCGGAAGCGTAATAATTCCTAGAAGCGTATACGGAGATTAGATCAAGCGACCGCATGGCGTCCTCGCGCAGTTCGACTACCTGCAGAAGCTCTCCTGTTATCGGATCAATCATCCTCAAAGAAGCGGTCCGCTTGACAAGGCTGTCCACAGGAACCGCGATGCGGCGCTTCAGTTCTCCGGCATCAACGGGAACCTCGACAGTCTCCTTGATGAGGCGCTCCTTGCCGTCGACGGTCTTGTCGGTCAGAATCAGCTCTATTTTTCCGCCCGGGGCGGCGAAGGATTTTAAGACGATATCTACGCCATAGCTGTATTTGCCGTCGTTTTTGATGTACTCCGACGCAGTTGTCTTTTCGATGAATGGCAGGAACGAGGCCTTGACTTTCGAGAAGTCTAGTCCTTTAATGGGGATGAACTTTCCAGGCTCGCTGAAATCCTTGTCGATCTGGGCGGCCGAGAAATGCTTGCGCTTAGGTTCGCCGCTTGGGATGCCCTGCGGATCGCGATCTTGGGTTATAGTGGTTGTGAGGAGATTTAACCGAGCCTTCTCCGGATGGTCGAAAGGATAGAGGAGGCATAGCGGGATTGCGAGCTCAGCCGTCCAGTTATTTTCGTTCTCGCGTGTGGCCGAACGCCAGGGGATGTTGAACGACTCGATTTCGATCTTGCCGTCGGAGATACGCCTGTCCTGTCTGATATTGGCGCGGCTGACTTTGAAATGATACCAGAGCTTACCATCGGTGCCAGCGTCGAATGACAGCTTCACGCAGTCGTCACGCTGCACAAAGTCGTCGAGCCCTTTGACGTACTTGCAAGGGACTCGATCGCGCGCAGGATGCCCGATGTCGTAAGCCACGTAGAGCCACTGGTCGTCGCTTGTCACAAGAGCCTTGTGCTTGTCCGATGTCTCCTGGGAGCCAGCGACATGACTAATGGGAACCTCCACGGCGTCCTTCCAGCAGGCGTCCGACAGGTCGCCGTCGATTTTCGGCGGCTGGCTGACCCGCTTGAGTTGAATCCCTTCCGCCATCGCCGCGGAGAACATACCCGATGCCAGCACTACCGCCAGAATTCGCAATTTCCGCATTTCTCTCTCCTTAAATATGTTGTTATATATTTTGATATTGTTTAGAATTCAGATATCCGGATTTGCCGATCACCAAAGGCCAGTGTTTTGGTAAGTTGTGGAAGAACTATCCGGATTCAGCATGAACATCTTGTTTCTGAAATCCCTCCAGTTCATCCATTCGGCGTGCCCGTCGGCGCAAAGATAGTTGGAGCCATTCATGTGCAGGTAAGCCGAGCAGTTGACTGATCCGACGGACGGGTCGGCACCAATTTTTGCGAAGCGGTTCACATCAAAGAACGTCTGGTACAGATACATGTTCGAGGAACCTTTGATCTCGCGTTCCGCAACGACTTTATATTGCGACGGATTTTTGATGCTTGAGTTTCTGTAAGAGGCGTCAATAATGTTTAGAATATAGTCGCCTATGCCGCGATCCAAGGTGTTGCTGGGGGATTTTTTTATGGGTGAAGGCTGGACTGGACAATAGATGTTGAACTCACATTGGGAGCTGGCGAGATCGAGGTTCCCGTTGCTGCTGTAGAAAACCCTGGCGCCGTATTGAGCGTACCCAAGATAGGCCAGGTAGCCGGACCAATTCTTGCTGACGTTGCTAGCGCTCGTGCTTGCGCCATATGGGGAAAATGTGCAGTACATCCAATAGTCGTTATAGTCCATGGTATATCCCTGCAGGAGGAGTCCTATCTGTTTATGGTTGTTCAGGCAGGACGCACTTTTGCTGATATCCTTCGCCTTGCCGAGCGCCGGCAGCAGCATACTTGCCAGGATGGAGATGATTGCTATCACCACGAGGAGCTCAATTAGGGTAAATCCTTTGCAGGCAAATGATTTACAAATTATATATCCCCATCCTTCTTGATGGCGATTGAGCTTCTTTCTTTTCATTTCAACACCTCTGCTTTGCAATAGTTCAGTGTTCAAGCGTTGACTTTTGAAATATTATCAATAAAAATATTTATCAATATCTGTATGATTATATAACGCCTATCAAACAAAGTGAATAACACATTTGGGGAATCTGTTGACACATTTGGAGAAAACAGATGTTTATACCCAATCATCCATCATCTTGAACTTCCCGTAAATATTGGCGGGTAAAGTTACAAATGACACGGTGGCGACTTCATGCGAGTTCCCTATATGGAGCATGGCGGACGCTTCGCTGTCCAAGGGTATTCTATGTGTTCCAGACGTCCGCCATTCCGCGCCGAGATCGCCGCATAGATGCCCGGTAATGTCATGCGCAAACCTTCCTTCAGGCTTATAGGCGAAGGGCCGCCCGCCCAGACCGCTTTGATGAACGAATCCAGCATGGCGTAATCGGCTCCGCCATGACCTGAATTCTTGGTGTTCACCACATGCTCGGGACGGGCAAGATCTGACGGCAGTTGCATCCACCCCCCGCAGCCGTACAGCTCGCTGGAGCTAAACAGAGTGCGCTCCGGGCAGTCCTTGCCGTAGCCTGTGGTGCGTTCAAACGCGCCTTTTGTCGTGAACAGACGGTAGTGATGTCCCCCGGAAGGATAATTGTTGATGAAACTTGTGGTCAACCGCATGACCACGTTGGAGTGGGTGCGGAACAGTGCCACCATGACATCGTGCTGGCCATCTTTCTTGTTTATATGGCTGCCGGTATCGAAGCATGAGGCCCACTCGAAATCCTCGTCGATCAGGCGCAGCATGGGGCCCAGCGAGTGGGTGCAGTATAGGATGGACTCTAAATTGGCGCGCCACGGCGTTCTCTCGAAATAGCCCCGGATGTCGTGGATGTATTCGGCGTCGATGTAGTAGGGATCGCCAAGCATCCCCTTCTTCTTCAGGTCAACAGCCGTCTCGACGAACGCCCAGAAGTTGGGGTTCGCCCCGGTCATGTAGAACGCACTGCTCCTCTCATGCGCTTTCCACAGCGACCAAGCCTCGTCAAGACGGTGTACGCACGGGATGTCGCTAAGGACATGAATCCCCTTCAACAAGGCCTTCGAGGCGAACTCCGCATGCAGTGTCGCCGGGGTCTAGATCAGCAACGCGTCCAGTTTGACCTCCTTGAGCATGGCGTCGAAGTCGTCGAAACGCTCCGCCTTTGGAAAATCCTCCTACAACGAAGACAGCAACTCCGGGCTCTTCTCGCACAGCGCCACCGCTTCGACGCCCTCGATGGCGGTCGTGGCAATTTTGAGCAAGCTTCTCCCTCTGCTACCCAGCCCAACTATCCCAAGTTTCACATTTTTCGGCATAATCAACCCTTTCCATCTATTGACATATTTGAAGAAATATCTATTACTTCAGCGATATAAGCCTTCTGATTTTAAAATTCTTGACTGCTTTCGAGGAATGCCGAAAGGAGGTTGATGGTTGCCTGAATATCTTTGATATGACAAGACTCCACTGTTGAATGAACGTAACGCGTGGGTATGCTCAACGTGCCCGCGATGGCACCGCTTTGATTGCGTTGAATGGCACCGCTGTCGGTTCCGCCGGATGGAAGGACTTCCAACTGGTAGGGGATTTTATTCCTGTCTCCCAATTTCCGGAACGCCCTGATGAGTTTGGGGTGGGAAATCACATTGCTGTCCTTGAGCTTGATAGCAGTTCCCGCTCCGAGTTTGGCAATCTGCTTGTGCGCCGCCACTCCCGGAACATCTCCGGCGTGGGTCACGTCCAGCGCGATGCCGATGTCGGGATTGAGAGCATGCGCACAGGTTATTGCACCCCGATATCCGACTTCCTCCTGGACAGTACCGACGAAATAAATGTCAAACGGGCTTTTTTTCAATTTTCGCGCGACCTCGATCATGCAATAAACGCCCACTCGGTCGTCCATGGCTTTTCCGGTAACCAGATCCCCGATCTCAAGACATTCCTCGCGGATAGTCACCGGCGTACCAATTTCCACGAGTTTTCTCACCTCACTGACGGGCAATCCCGTGTCGGCGAATATCTCCTCCATTTCCGGTAATTTCTTTTTAGCGTCGTCGGACATGGCGCTTAGCGGCCTCGCACCAATCACGCCGAGAATTTGTTTTTTGCCGTTGATGACAATCTGCCGGGACATCTGCGCGGGCAGGTACACTCCGCCCAGCTTGTCCAAACGCAGGAATCCGTTGTCGTCAATATGCGTCACCATGTAGCCGATCTCATCCATATGGGCTGCAATCATGATTTTCAACGGTTTTCTGCCCTCACCTTTTTTGTGGGCGATCAGGTTGCCCATCACATCTACTTTAATATCATCTACGAAAGGTTTTATTTCTTCCCGGAAGATATCCCTGACAGGATCCTCGAAACCGCTGACACCCGATGTTTCCGATAGTTTTTTCAACAATTTAAAATTCATAACCCGCCTTTTATAATTTTTGTATTTCAATCAACGAGAGCGCCATGGCGGTGAAAGCACGCTGACCTTTGGCGCGCATATCCGCCGTATTCAGGCTGAACCATGGAAATTCCATGGCCAGGCCGATGCCACCGTGGATTTCCTCGCAATACACTATCCAATGACTGAGGAGCTCGCTGAGTGTGTGCACCGCACTTCCAAGTTTATCCAGCCCGGACGTGTCGTCTCCCCGGCGTATACATCCAGCCATGTCCACCAGCTTCATGCCTTTCAGATTAACGTAGGTCATCTTACGGAAATCCCAGTGCTTGTAATGAGCCGTATCATCAGGCATGAAACGCCGGATTGCCTCCGCTACCGCCTCATGCTGCCCATACAGCAGGCCGTCATTGAATTTATGCGTCCAGTTGTGAATAGTGAGATACGCGCCGGGTTTTGTCTGGTCAAACACCTTCTTAACAGTTTTCAGCGCACCATCCGGTATATCGAACACGTTGTCCATGCGCGGGCCGCGTTCCCAAGTACGCTGGCTCATGCCGTTGTAAACGCCGTCAGGATTGGTCATTGGCATAATGTAAACATTGAACTTACTCAGCAGATATTTGGCAACAGGATCATCAGAAGCCAGAAAATTGGCGATTCCCTCGGCGCAATATGATCCTGCCGTCTCATAGGCATGGTCACGCGTCTGAATCAGAAATGATAGGGCCTTCGGATTGGGCGAGTCAAACTGGATTAGCCATATCGGCCTACTCTCCCGGCTGCGACCGGCGATCTTCACGCACACCCCGCGTGCCTTAAGCTCCGTTATCAGACCGTTGAGTCTTTCCACATTGTATTCCGGAAAGAGCCCCAGGTGCGTCAAGCCTGGCGCAAGTTTCAAATTATATTCAACGCAAGTACCATTGCGCTGTCCCGGAATCATTGCCCATTCGTGGGCGTTTTCATGGCGGATATAGCCTATGTCGTGGTGTTCAACACGATCCAACGTATCCCAATCCACAACCAATTCAACCGTCTGCTCAAGCTTTCCGGTGTTGACTAATCTTGTGGAGAATCGCGACCCCTTGCCTGGAATCTCCTCTCCCAACCCCGGCTCCCTTCGCAACCCCGGGGAAAAGATGAAACGCCCCTGTTTATCTTTCCGTACGCCCTTGTCGCAATGTGGGCATGCCCCGTCAAATCCAGTGATGACTTTAATGCTCATTGCCTATGTTCCTTTTTATCTTGTGTCTTCGTTGCAAGCCATTGTAAAATCTTTCAATTTAATCTGACATACATATCTGATTTAATTTTAAATAACTTGGATTTATTTACAATTATATAACGGCAATCAAACAAAGTGAATAGCACATTTGGGGAATCTGATGACACATCCGGCGAAAACATACTTGTTCTTCTCTGTAGAAATAACTCCGGTTACAGAAAAGCCGGCAACTACGATTAAACCTTTCCTCCTATTTATGTTTTATTTATTGCAGGAGAATCATTGAACCTGGCAAAAACATGCTTTAAAATGCTCCATTTTATGCCGGTAGCGGCAACACCTGCAATAATCATGCAGGCCCCCGCCATGTTGGTCATACTTATGGTCTCCCCCAGAAATAACATTGAAAGCAGGATCGTAAAAATTGGAGAGAGATACTGCATGACATTCGCCAACGCTATTTCTATTCGCGCAACCCCCTCGTACCAGGCCCAATATCCTATCGCAGTTGGAAATATGATGAAATATAATGTGACACTCCAGTCAATCGGAGATTTGGGCATAATCACACCGTCAAGAAAGAATGGATACACAAGCATTGTCTGAACCG
>CAZION010000229.1:0-8646 GCA_964540865.1 uncultured Victivallis sp. | reverse complement strand
AGCTGATCAAGGCAGGTAAAATCGGAGTAGTGCCGCTGGCAGTGCTATCCAATGTGAATGAAGGCGCCGACGGTTTTGACTTCAACATCTCATTGACCGCACAGGAACAACTTGAGATTCTTGCGAATCTTGCAGGCAATATGAATGTAGCATCTGGTGAGGACAGGAAATACTCCGGCACATTGACTAAGGTGATTGCAGTCAACATGGAATCAGGCAGGAGAATCAATGTCGTGGCTTCAGGGTTTGTGAAATAAGGTGCTGCGCGCTGATTATATTGTCTGCAGTTGCGTTCGCCGTTTTAAAGCCGGTTGACGTGTATGCCGTCCTTTTGACGTTTGAGCCGGGGGTGTATGTCTATCTGCTATACGCATTTTTTTAACGTAATTTGAATGTCATAATGTCGTGTCCGCCGTCATGTCCTTCGTAGCATCTTAGCGAAGGGGGAGCCCAGCGGAGTAAGCCTTGGGAAAATGAGGATTACATAAGTCTCACCTCTTCATATCTGGGACTGGTGGAGTTCGGGTGAACAGAGAACCTCGAAAAACATTGAAGTTTTTTAACCTTAATAACTTAAAAAGGGCACTCTTGTTTTGACCGGTTGACGGTGTACTTTCTGTCATGTTAAGTTCTCGAAGATATTGTGGTCACATGTATATTTCAAGACTATGCAAATAGGGGTGGATATGTCCGACAACAACCTGGATGACAGCCCCATCTCTACGGCAAAACTTCCCGTAAGTTTCTATTCCGGACTCTTCACCACTATATTGGGACTGTTGGTGCTGGTCGGCTGGCTGCTTGATATTCCTGCTCTGAAAAGCGTGTTGCCGTGCTTTGTGAGCATGAAAGCAAATACAGCAGTGGGGTTCGTCCTTGTCGGGCTGTCCCTGATAATCTTGTCGTATTCGAACCCATCCTTGCTGGCACGGCGGCTGTCGCATATATTTGCTTATGCTGTGATGTTGATAGGCTTGCTTACCGTATTGGAGTATGTCTTAAATATGAAGCTGGGGATCGACCAGATGCTCTTCAGGGAGTCGCTCAACGCAATCGGCACCCTGTCTCCTGGGCGGATGGCTCCTTTTACTGCAATAAATTTCATCTTAGTAGGCTGTGCATTGATTCTATTCAACTTGCGTAGTGCGATTCCGGTTGCACAAATAATTGCTCTGATGATCGGCCTCAATGGGCTTCTACCTCTAATCGGTTACCTGTACGGAGTGACCGTATTTATCGGCATTGGATACTATACTCAGATGGCTGTCCACACGGCATTTATTTTCACGGTCGTATCTGTGGGGATGCTTGCGCTACGTCCGTCGGAAGGGTTAATACAGATACTCAGCGGTGATAGCAGGGGCGGCTGGCTTTTACGCCGTCTGCTTCCCCTCATGATAATGCTTCCTGTTTTTATTGGCTGGCTACAGTTACTGGGCGAACATCACGGTCTTTTTGAAAGTTCATTGGGGCTGGCTATCACTGTGGTTTGCATGATGCTGATAATGACTGGCTTTATATGGTGGTCTGCAAAGGACTTGAACCAGATGGAGGTAGACCGACAGCGGACAGAGGTTGAGAAACAGGCGCTTATGGTCTCAGTTGTACAGGAAAAAAACAGGCTTTCATCTTTGATCGATGGGATTCCGGATGAGATTTGGTTTGCGGATAAACAGAGAAATTTCATACTGGCAAATCCATCTGCCATGCGGGAGTTCAATCTTTCCGGCGATGGTGCTGTGGAGGTGGAAAAACTTGCCAAAAGCCTGGAAGTGCTCCGCCCGGATGGAACCAAGCGCCCGGTCGAGGAGGCTCCACCTTTGCTTGCCCTGGATGGAAAGGTCATCAGGAACCAGGAGGAAATAGTCCGGACGCCTAGGACCGGTGAATTGCGCTATCGCCAGGTTAGCGCCACCCCGCTCATGGATCCGGCTGGCGGCATCATAGGTTCGGTGTCCGTCGTCCGCGATATTACAGAGCTCAAACTGCAGGAGGCGGCGCTGAAGGAGAGGGAAAGGGAATATCAGGAACTCATTGAGAATATGTCGTCCGCCATAGTGGTACACTCTGCCGACACGAAGATCCTTATCTCGAATCCTATGGCTGAAAACCTCCTTGGACTGACTAAGGACCAGATGCAGGGTAAGACAGCTTTGGATCCTTCCTGGTGTTTCATCAGTGAAGACCACACTCCGTTTTTACCTGCGGAATATCCGGTCAATCAGGCTATATCATCGGGCAAACCGTTAAAACGGAAGATGCTCGGAATCTGCAGGCCGGACCGTGTCGATCCTGTATGGGTGCTCTGTGACGCCTATCCGATTATTGATGCCGATGGGCACATATTGAAGGTTGTTGTTTCCTTCGTTGATGTAACAGAACACAAGCTGGCGGAGCGTGAACGTGAAAAACTCGAAGCCCAACTCCTCCAGTCGCAAAAAATGGAGGCCGTTGGACAGCTGGCCGGCGGAGTCGCCCATGATTTCAACAACATGCTCTCCGTGATCAACGGTTATTCGGAGATGATTCTCAGGGAAATCGACACATCCGATCCTAAATATGAGCGCATAATGGAGATCAACAAGGCTGGCGGACGCTCTGCGGATCTCACCAGGCAGCTTCTTGCATTCGCCCGCAAGCAGACCATAGATCCCAAAGTCCTGGACATTAACGACACTGTCGAAGGAATGCTTAATATGCTCCGGCGCCTTATCGGGGAAAATATCGGACTTGTATGGGAACCTGCTGCGAATGTATGGAAAGTTAAAGTGGATCCCGTCCAGATCAACCAGATCCTAGCCAACCTGATTGTCAATGCCCGCGATGCGATATCCGGTACCGGCAGGATAGTGATAGAGACCGGCAAGGCGGATCTGGATGAAGTTTTCTGCAAGGAGCATCCAGATTTCATCCCAGGAAAATATGTTGTGCTGGAAGTAAGCGACAATGGCTGCGGCATGGACAAGAAGACCATTGAGCACATCTTTGAACCGTTCTTTACCACCAAGAAACTCGGAGAGGGAACCGGACTCGGACTTGCCACCGTCTTCGGCATCGTGAAGCAGAACAACGGATACGTCAATGTCTATAGTGAACTTGGGAAAGGCACGACATTCAAGATATATCTGCCACGGCATATATCGGAGGACGGGCAAGCCGAAGAGAAGCTTAAAAATAACGAGGTAGCTGGCGGAACAGAAGTTATCCTTCTAGTTGAAGACGAGGAATCAATACTCAAGTTCTCCAGGGCTTTGCTGGAAAATCTTGGTTACACAGTACTGTCCGCTGAAAGCCCAGCGCAGGCCGTAAAGCTCGCAGGGGAATACAAGGGGGAAATCCATCTCCTGATGACAGATGTTGTCATGCCGGATATGAGCGGACGAGATCTAAGGGACATGATAAACTCCATACGTCCCGGAATCAAGTGCCTGTTCATGTCAGGGTACACAGCTGATATCATAGCTAATAATGGTGTCTTGGCTAAAGGTGTAAATTTCCTCGAGAAACCGTTTACCGTGGAAGCCCTGTCGGTGAAGCTCCGCAAGGCACTGGCTTAAGACGGCTCTGCTCTATACGCACTGCGGCCCGTGTTTCTTAAAAAAAATATCTCACCCGCAGTGGCTTGGAGCAGCTTGGTCAGCAACCAGGAAATCTCGAAGTCCGAATCTCTGAATTCGTAACAATAAAGCCTGAAGTTGAAATGTTTAAATTCTTGAGGGAACCTCTAAAAATTAGAATTTGTCTCAAATGGTGTTTTGAGAATTATAATTTTATTTTTTAGAGCTTGTTTCGGATTTCGAATTTTGTGCTCCTGATTTTACTTGTAAACAGAAAACACGAAAAAAATAACACGGATGAGTCGGAAGTTGGCAAAAGCAACGGTTGTCAGCAGGATTACAGCTACCGTGATTGCTGCAATAGCCGCTTTCATAACGCCGATAGTATATCTGACGGCATTGGAATGGCACCAATGCTTTCCATCCGTAGAGGAGTGCAAGGGAAAAGGCGAATTCCTTCAATGTTTGATTTGACTTCCCAACCCTCACTGGTTATCATTGTTACGTATGAAATCAAGCTTCCTATCAGTTAAAGCAAGGAGGACAATCGAATGAAAATCAGTCCGCTGTGTTTGTATGGAGCAACAGTTTTGATTGCATTGTCGGGAGTGATGGCTTCTGCTTTGTCTTTCGCAGAGCTTGCGTCTTTTCCATGCGGAAAGGATGGGACTGGAGCCGCTTCACCAGAAGAAGCCTCAATACTCGAACTATCCTCAGCGACAGTGATGAAAGCACAAATGGCCTCTACGCATAAAGACATGCCAGGGGGTGGCGTAATATCATCCAAGGACACCTACTCCCTCTCGGCGACAATTCAGCTGCCTGACGGCTTCAACCTCTCCGCCATAGATTCGAACACTGAGCTGAATATTGTCTTCGGCGATTACTACACTTTCAGCAGAACATTGGGAGAAGCCGTTAAATTCAAAATCTACACTCCAGTCAAGGGCGGATACGCCACATTCGTAAGCAAGTCAGGCAATGCGATTACTGAAGTAGTCACAGTGCGCTGGGACTCAAGGAAAGTCCTGAACGTGAGTGTGACAGGCACACCTGTCAATAACTCCAACTTCAACATAGTCGTCCTGAACAGCAGTCCAGACGGCAAAGTGATCGGGCAGGCCGGTTACGCCTTCGGTTTCGGCAACGCTGATACTGGAGTGTATTTCATCAACTACGGAGGCAGTAAGAATACGAGAAAAGGCCTCGTCTCGTGGAACGTCACGGGCAGAAATAGCAATAAGCCAGTCACCATTAAGAAGATGTACAACTACTACGATGTCACCTTGGATTATGCCAACACCTCACATCGTGAGATGGGCCGCCAGTTTGCATTGTCCATCAATAAGGCAATGCCGGACTATGAGGCGACGATTGATTTTATGATCGCTCTACATATACTTATGCTTAAAATTTCTCCCGAACCAGCATCGTTTTCCGATGTTCTCTCCCGAGCGCAAATCCTGTTTGACAACCCATCATTCAATCATGATTATAAGGATGAGATTGAGGGGATGCAGGATGTTTTCAACTATGATGTGGATATGCTTGGAGATGGGCGGCTCTCGAAGAATGAACTACTTATCTACCAAATGTTTTCAGAGGTCGTGCGGCCGACATCCTGCTCTGCATCCGCAGTCACCGGAGATGCGTCTGCGACAGGTAAAACAATCATAGGAAGAAATTGGGACTGGATGAGCATCGCGCGTTATGGTATTGCGCATCTCCACGCAATCACCACTTTCAAGAACGGCAACAAGACCATAACCAACATTGGCACACTAGGAACGCTAAACGGTCTTACCTTGTTCAATCAACATAACGTGTTCGGTGCGATTATCAATGCAACCACAGGAGTTCCATATCCAGCCGATCTTGCAACTCGACGTTCATTCTTTTTCGACCTTCGCTATGCTTTCGAGAACTTCTCGACTCTAGACGAAATATCTGACTACATGAAGGATTCAAATAAACTTTATGTGTACAATCATTTAATATTATTGGCCGATCCAATGACGGCGGGCGTCGTGGAAAATCAGGTGAACGAGATTGAAGGCGGAACCCCAGGAAATCGCAGTTTCAGAGTAGATTCTTCCGAACTAAATCCAGCAATAACAGAGGATCATCCAGAGCAAGGGTGGGGAATCCTCGGCGTCTTTGCTGCCGTCAACGACTTCCGCCTTCCCAATAACTACTGGACCAATGATGTAGTCGATACAACACGCTGGATTTCTTTTAAAAATAAATATGCTGGCGTTTCTTCGGGTTGGCGTATTGATATTGAAACTCTAAAAACTATCACCGGCTATCCGGGGCCGAGAAACGACGGAGTCATGAGCCATGGGGCAATTTTCAATTCCGAAATGCAGTATTTACTGGATCCCAATGTGCCTCTTGCGGCTTCCAAAGGGCTACATGTGGCCTACACAACCATGCAGTCTGTAATCCTTGACCTGGACACCATGGAGCTATGGGTTCACTTTGTCCCTCCAACTTACCCGTTGGAGAAGCCGCCGTTACGCCCGACCTATCGGAAAATCACTAACCTCACAACGGCAGGGCACTAATGGCACTAAGATAAGCATGCGGGTTCCGCTATCAATTGAAATGCGGGAAGAAAACCTGATGTGAGTGGGCAACATTACCTATTCAAAATGTGTTTTCAAGGAAAATATTCTTAGAATACGCACAATCCAACTTCTGGCTCAATTGGACTAGAAGTTATGGCTAAGGAGCATGGACGGTAATGAAGGCCGCGGCTTCTACCTCTGGGCGGATAAGTCGCAGTACCTTGACTCGAAAGGCAAGACTGTGACGCATCCGTTCAACTGGTCGTATGACTTCCTGATAAATAATGAGAAGTAGATGAATAGGTGCAACGTGGTTGCGCCAGGTTTCGTGAAATGAGATTACTTGAGAATCAGCTACGGGGATGATTGAAATATCTTGATGCATTAGCGGAGCAAGCCAGGAAATAATATTAGAGGAACTTGATGATGTCCAGCAAAAAACTGTTCCTCATTCCAGTTATCACTATCCTCGCCGGATTCTGCCTTTACGCTGCGCCCTGCTGCAATAAGTGGGTTGGAGCGGACGAAGTATACGGCAAACTGTGCATCAACCACGGCTTCGGCACAAAAGCCTATAACTGCGCAAGGATGAAATAGATCGAATTCCCGGCCCTGATCACAAAGCTCCGGCCTTTTCAGCTGGGGGGCAGAGCGAATATCAGCTCCACACGTTATCGGCGGAAATCATGCTTCGGAATATTCTTGCGGTGAAGCTTGATTTCATTTTTCCGACATCGGAAAGGTGATGGTTTATGGCTTTCGATATTTCACCGCAGTCCTCAAACCTCCTGTCCGGATTCTTGTCAAGCATCTTCGCCATGACATCCTGCATCCATAATGGAATTTCAGGATTCAGCTTCACCGGTGCGACCGGTTTTCTGAACTTCACTGCATCAACGACCTTGGAAATAGTATCCCCGCTAAAAGGTCTTGTCCCTGCAAGCATCTCATAGCTGACAACGCCGAGGGAGAACATGTCAACCTTCAAATCCGGATTTCTGCCCGCATCAAAACTTTCCGGAGCCATGTATTCAGGGGAGCCCAGGACCTGGTCGGCCACGGTAAGTGATGATCCTGGAACATAACAGATGCCAAAATCAGTCATCTTGACGAAAAAATCGCTGGTCAGAAGGATGTTTTCGGGCTTGATGTCCCTGTGCAGTACCCCATGCCGGTGTACGCAGTCCAGCGTCTCCGCAATCTGCTGGATTATGGAGATTTTTCGATGGATGTCGATTTTGTTTTCCCAGATGCATTCAGACAGGGGCATGCCCTTTACATATTCCATTATTATATACGGAGCTTCATCTGTTTTTCCGAGGTTGTGCTCGATGATCCTGACAACATGTTCACTTTTTATCCTCATGAGTATTTCGGCTTCACGCATGAATCTCTCCATCTTGTCCGAATCTTTATCGGTCAAATTGTCGTATCGCAAGAGTTTCATCGCATATGATTTTCCATTGTTCTCGACAAGAAGCACAACTCCTGAAGTTCCGGATCCCAGAGAACGCACAATCCTGTACCGCAATCCGAGATTCTTTACTATGCCTATATCATAGATTCCTGTTTCGGAACCGCTTTTCTTCTCCTGCGCGGCTTTCAAAATCAGGGAATGCAACAATTTCAGATCCAGCGGTTTGAGCAGATAGTAGAATGCACCATCCTTGACAGTATTGATAGCATCGGCGAACTCCGGCTTTCCTGTCATGAGGATGAACTGCATTTCCGGATACCGCTTCCTGCATACCCAGAAAAACTCCTTGCCAGTCATTCCCGGCATGTTCACGTCGGAGAGGATAATATCAAACCTATCCTTCTCAAGCATCCCCAGCGCCTCGCTGGCGGAAGAAGCAGTGATGATCTTGAATTCCTTCGAAAGGAAATCTTTCAGGAAGTTCCTTAGTCCGGATTCATCGTCAACTACCAGAATACTTGTCCGGATATTGCCTGGTGTAATTATTTTGGTTGACATAACGTCTTGCAATTATTTCCTGCTTTCCGCACCGCCAGCGCCAGCCTTATTCTTGCCGACCATCTCCGAACACGACATGTGAAAATAGGCCTCAGCCGCCTTGTTGGAACGAAACACCACTTGATCCTTGTCCAGAATCCAGACGGCCTCGCTCGTGAAATCGAAGGTGCGCTGCCACTCCTGCGCCATCCGCATGGATGTATCCTACGAATTTTTACATTTGGTGATGTCTATGATTACGATCCGGCACGCTTGAGTGCCGTCGTCGTTTTGCGCTGCGGTAGTTTTCAAGTGCGCCCAGAACGCCGTACCGTCTTTTTTTTAGTCATGATTATCGTGCCCAACCTAATTATGATAGATTATGACCCTGTAAATATGGTAACACTTCTCCATTCCTTGCCACGGTGATGTGGCCGTTCATGAGTAACCAGGTTTCGATGGCAAGGCGTATCGCCTTGTCATCTTTGATACCATCTCCCAGTTCCTCTTTGATTTCAAGTTTCTGTTCTATGATCCACTCATAAATCTCCTTTCTGTCACGTCT
>CAZION010000228.1:0-8714 GCA_964540865.1 uncultured Victivallis sp. | reverse complement strand
ATCAGCCTGTCGGGAGAGTTCCTTAACGTCGGCTATGGTGAATGAACGTCGATTCTGCTTGCCTTGGAACTTCTTTACCGAGCAGTGTTCGCATTTGAAGTTGCAAGTGTAATTATATTGAAACTGAATAATAGCTATGCTTTCACCTCGTTTTATCTTTTCATCAAACTTCAGGATCTTTTCATAGACAAGAGGTTTTTCCTCCTTAAGCTTATTCCTGTTGTTTGCTTCTGCCGGTTTCAACTTTTGATCTGACATTATAATTGTCCTTTCCTCCCTGGCGATACCGAGCCAGGATTTATTCATAAATATATTTTTTGTGTTTGAGTGGTCTGGCAGCTTGGACAGCGGGTTGCACATCCACCCCTGCCAACGGCCTACCATTACAATAATCGCATGTTTCAAGGTACTTTATGTTCAACAGATAGTTTCTAATCTTGTTCTTTGTCTTAATAATCCCTATATCGTCAAGCGGTTCTTGAAATAAATTTACATAGTCTTGTTTGAAGTTTGGAACAGCGCAAAGCCTGTTTGCGTTGGCGGAATATGGGCATCTGAATAATTTTCCATCGGACAGGGTAGCCATGTTTTTTGCGCAGCAATTTTTAAATAGTTCAACTTTTTCCGTTATGCTGCGGCTATGCAGTCCTATATCAGAACAGGCAAGCCACTCCGTTATTTTAAGCACATGATGAATAATCCTATTTTCCTTTAGGAGTTGCTTCAATTCATTCAGCTTTATAGACAAGGGACCATAGTCTGTGACAATGACTACGACCTTATGATTGATTAAACATGATATATCTTTTTGTTTTGGAACAATTGTGCCGTTTGTATATAAGACTACCCTTTTGGCCTTTGGTTCATTAGACAATCTTTGTACAATTATAGGCCATTCCTTATTCATGAAAGCATCTCCTCCAATCACTCTGAAGTCCATCACCTCGTCAATTAAAGAACAAAACGCTCCAATAGCCTTTAGTAGCATGTCCAAGTTACAGTCTTTTGGCTTCTCGTAATACTGCATGAGATTGGAGCAGTCTTTGCATCTTAAGGAACATCTCTCGGTAATTATAAGATCGACGCTTCTTAGAAACAACTTATTAGGATTCAGGTAACCGTCATGGCATAATATGCAGTTTTCAATTGCATATTTTGTATAATCAATAGTTGCGTTTTCCTGACACTGCGCGATATCTATTTCTTTCAACAATGGGCCACCTGCATAAGAGTATGAATATCCCAGATCATGAAGACGATCTACCACGTCCTTAATGGCGGCCACAGATATTAGGAAAGCAGCATCCTTATATCTGCTTTTGAGATCGTTGGTATATAGAACCTCAAGCCCGCAAAATTCTGTGCCAGAGAGTTTTGTACTACTATCACAGAAACATTCAACTTCAATTCCCTCTTTTTCACATATGGATAGCAATGTTTTTCCAACAATACCGGCTCCACATATTATAACAGGTAGGTGAGTATTTCTTATCCCGTTAATCACTTTTTCCCTGGACATGTCTATTTACCCCTTTGGTCTTCCATATCTTTTATAAGACTTATATTTGGAGACATGCATTAATAATCCGACGAGTTTGAGTTTCATCAATATGGGTAATACTCTGCTGTTTCCTTTGGATGGGGAATAATATGGTAGGCTTTCCTTTAAGATTGGAGCATTAACGAGTTTCGTTATCTCGTTGAATATCATTTTTCTGTTTTCACTATTTATCTGCCTGCATGAGCGAACTAAAAATATTATCACATAATGTATAAGGGCATGCCCGATTTCTCTTTTGATGTCAGTGTTATTTATTATATCATTGTGTCTGCTTAGGAATTCGCTTGTTTTCAGCTTGAAGATGTTCATGTCATGTAATAGGCTATTAGCATTGACTATTGACATGCTCGCGGATACGTGGGTGTCATGCATTACATATACATAAAGTGGTACATTGACAAATACAACATCTTTTGTATGTGTCAAATATTCCATGTTGAAGACAAAATCCTCAAAAAGGCGCATGTTTTCATTTGAGAGGATATTGTTTGATTTGATGATCGACAATTTATATAGGCGTCCCCAGCAGTAGCTAATTAGATGATTGCTGGGATGCCTTAAGAAATTTCTTACATAAGCTATGATATCTGGTTTATGTAGAACCTTGAGACTTTCCGAAAATTGATTGTCATCTACTTGAAAGGAAACCCGCTGTCTTCCGATATCCTTGTTGTTAACCAGCTTGCTGAAATTTCCCATGACTAGATCCGGCTTGGACTGGCAATTGGAAATCAGGACTTCAAGCGCATTTCTTTCAATGAAATCGTCGGCATCAAGGAAATATGCGAATGTCCCTGTTGCATTATTGATTCCTGTATTTCTGGCTGCGGCTGGTCCACTGTTCTTTTGAGAGAGCAATTTGACCCGTTTGTCGGCAAACATGTATTCTTTGCATATTCTTTCACTGTTGTCAGTCGAACCATCATTAACTAGTATTAGTTCAATATTTCTATAAGTTTGATTTAAAACACTACCTATAGCTCTGTCAAGAAATTTTTCAGCGTTATATACAGGAATTATGACAGTAATTAGCATGGTCTTTCTCATTTGTCCTGTAGCTTATCGGTGGGTGAGCTGGAAGTCATGTTTTTTTCAAACTCATCCCTTTCTAGAAAAGGCCAGAGGTCTTCCATTGGTTTGGATATTATTCTGCCGTCAGGAAGGACTTCCGAGGAAAGTCTTGGAGCGGTTGGAATGTTGGGAGCAACCATAACGTCGCAGATGACAGGGCCGTCCAATTCCAGTAGTTTCTTGATTTCATTTTTTAAATCTGATTGGTCTTTGATTCTAATAGCCTTCAGGCCATATGCATTTGCGACTGCCACTACGTCTGGCAGTGTAAGACCACTATCAGCATTGCAAGCTACGTAATTGCCGTCAAAGCGGTTTTTCTGCATAGCCTGAATAGAGCCATAACCTTCATTGTTCAGGATGAGCATCTTTATCGGCAGGTTAAGCCGTTTCAATGTCTGGAGTTCCTGTATGTTCATTTGAAAACCACCATCACCGGCAATTCCGATAGTCCGTCTTTTCCCAGATGCAATGCAGGCTCCTATTGCGGCTGGCAAATCAAAGCCCATGGCACCAAGCCCGGGAGTGTTCAGGACACGTTGTCCTTTCTTCACCTTGAACGCCTGTTGTGTAAGCTCCGCACAGGCACCAGAACTTCCCGGAACTATAATATCTTTCTCGGTCAATATTTCAGACAGCACATCGAGCAGATTATAAGTGTTTACAAGTCCGGAGCTTTTCTTGTATTCTGGGAGTATTACCGGATACTTCAGGTGGAGCCACTTGCAGGAGGATAGCCATTTTGAGAAATCAAAATGATATTTTCCCGCAAGATTGTGGCAGTGTTTTATTATTGGTCCTATATCTGCTGACACTGCCAGCTCAAAGTTCATGTCAAGCTTGTCAATTTCCTTCTGATCGATGTCGATTATTATTTTCCTTGCATTCTTGGCAAAGTTGGGGTGATTGAAAGCAGTTTGGCAAAGATCGAGTCTGGCTCCTAGAATCAAAAGGCAGTCGGCGTTCTGCTGCGTGAAGTTAGCTCCACGTTGGCCAACCATGCCTGGTCTGCCGCAAAATAAAGGGTGGTCCTCGGGGATGAAGTCTGACATTTTCCAGGTGGTTAGAATTGGAGCCCCTATATGCTCGAAAAACTTCAGGCTTTCTGTCATGGCATTTGACAGGCGGATGCCATTGCCAGCCAGAATGACAGGACGAATTGAGCTGGCAAGAATGTCCAAGATTTTGCTGGCAGTCTCTTGCGCATTCTTTTCAATCGCATTTGATGGGAGAGGAGCTTTGAATTCCTTAAGTTTATCTTCGTCAACTATTGCCCCCTGTACATCAAGCGGCAAATCCAGCCATACGGGGCCTTTGCGTCCATTGCGGGCTTCATATACGGCTTTTTGGAGATGGAATTTTATCATTTCAGGTTCTACGACAGTGACAGCATATTTGGTTATAGGTGAAACAACCGATATGATATCGACTTCCTGTATTCCCATCTGTCTTACACCACGTCCGGTAAGCATATCCTCTTTTTTGGCCTGTCCGGATATGATTAACATGGGCGTTGAATCTATCCACGCGCCGGCGAGCCCGGTTATTGTGTTTGTTCCACCTGGTCCAGTTGTAACAAGAGCCACCCCTAGGGTATTGGTATATTGACCATAAGCCTCTGCAGCAATCGCAGACGCCTGTTCATGCAGGTTGCATATATATTGTAAATGCTTGTTCTTTCCAAGGGAATCAACTAGATGCATGCACCCGCCTCCCGGCAGCATGAAAATATGCTTCACTCCGAGATCTGCAATGAAATTAATTACAAAATCTGAAACTTTAATCATGATCAATCCTTTTTTTTAACACAGAACACACGGAAGAATGTAAACCATGAAACACTCTAAACACACGAAAAATACTTTACCCCTAAAAGTGACGATTAGTGGTGAAGTCTCCATTGATTTGTTTTTCCAATGTCCTGTCAAGTCCTTTAAGGAAGTCATCTATGGATTGACCGGCATTTGAGTTCCATGGACGAGGGAAAATCAAGCCGCTATAACCTGATGAAACCGCTTTCTGGACATTGTCTTCATTATCGTCTATTAAGATGCCATTCCGGCTAAGCTGGGACATCGCATCAATCTTATCCCGATCATATTCTGGGAGGACTTCGTTTCTCCGAGGTGAAGGCACGACATGGAATGTCCTGATCCATGTTGAATAGTTTTTATAAACCCAGGCGGAAGAGCACGGTGCTGTTCTTATTGAAGTCGCAGTCAGGGCTATATTCCTTGTACTTGCAGCTTTGGTTTCAAACCATTTATATACTGATGGTATCGGTTGCAATTTTGAGAATTTTTCAGAAAGTCTGAATTCATCTAGAGATTCTCGGAAAGCATGTATTGATATTCCAAGCAGCTCATGGGGAGGGTTGGATATAAGCTGAACATAATCCATATGGAGACCCTTGTCGTGACTGTAATGCTCAAGCCATTCCTTCATTAAATCGTTTAGGACATCATCAACGTCCCAGAATATGGTAATCGGGGATTTGTGATCGGTCGTTGGTAATCCGAGAGCCGGGGCCGTAGTCGGTAATTGGTATTCGGTAATCGGTAATCGGTGGTTAGTCATTTTTTCTAGTTTTTTAATAATGGTGCATCGTTGAAGTCGTGTCACGTCTTCAACGTGTAACGGTTTCAACTTGCTTTTTGACAATTATATTTTTCTTTCCAAAATAATACTCACAGCAAGGTTTGTATTTTTAATTCCTGTTAGTGAAGAGTTAGTGCGGATTAGTGGTGAATATCTATTAGTTTTTCCACGTCGGCCCTGTCCTGTAGTCGTTTTGTCGCTTTCTTATTCCTTATCAGCTCCTTTTTTCCAATAAAAGTCACTTCAACATCCCCGTATTTACCCTTGACAACTGATTTCTTTGCTGAAGAAAACTCAATCCCGTCAATCTCGTTAATGAAATCCACTCTTACGGGTTCTATCCCGATTTTGATGATATTGCTCTTTTCAAACAAATCATGAGGCAAGTTATTTTCTTTGAAACCAAATTCAATCAGGACCTTTTTAAGAGAAGAAATATTTTTGGAAGTCAATGAATAAAAGATATCCAAATCCTTAGTAAACCGGGGATATCCATAAAAAGCGACGGCGTAGCCGCCGACTATCATGTATTCAACCCTGTGCTTTTCTAACAATTTCAATAACTCTTGAAAGTCTTGCTGGATATTCATAAAGGAACTTCCCTGATTGAAGTCTCAAGTTCTCCAAAGCGTCAAGCCTGTCTTCCGGAGTCTTGCTCCTCCAGTACTTCTTGTTTTCAGATACTTCTCTTTCGAATGTCGATACTGATAGTGTTTTTTTCATAGAGGAAAATGTATCTGCCGAGTGCTTATTGTCAAGCATGTCTCTCTCGAACTCATCCCTGTTGAGGAACGGACAGAGGTCTTATCTTGGAAGCCGTTCAACGTGTAACGGTTTCAACGCGTGTAACATTCAACCCATTCACCGGATGTCTTTGAACATCCAGTCGGCCCAGAATGTAAGACGTGTTTTCCGGTCCTTGTTGTCCATTATGGAGGAATCGCTATAATATGAGTCATCGGTATAATGAGTAGTGGATATTTCCTCGAGCACTGCGCCATTTTCAGATTTGAAGGAATGAGGTACATTTCTTTCAACTACTATCAGTTCCCCCTCCTTGTACATCTTTTCAGTTTCACCTAGGGATATCACAACTTCCCCATATAGGACGTGGAAAGTTTCCTCCTTTTTTTTATGGACATGTACGGGATTGCACTGCCCTGGCAGGAGCATGATGATTTTCTTGCAGTATTCACGGTTTACGCAGCTGATTATGGCGCAGCCGTATTGGAAGAACTTGTCGACCCCATAATGGTGTGACAGCTCGCACTCCATCTTGTTTTGAAGCTTTATGCCGCTTGCCTTGATTAGCTTTTTGAGTTCCTGGACAATCTTGATTATATCAGCCCTCAGGTTTTTTATTTCCAGATCGCTTAATAGTATTGGAGCGTTTGTCGTCTTATTTATTTTCAGTGTGTATTCAGTATATTTTGACAAATCGTTAGCGAGAAGCTGTCCGGGCTGATTCGGAATTGCCAGGAAAATATTCTTTTTATTCAAGCGGGTGCCGGAGTCAATGTTGCTTCCTGCAAACACTCCTCGTTTCAAACCCCTCAAATCCTCCTTCTCTTTTGCTGAAATATCGTGCCTTCTGTTATTGACTCCACAAATATCAAACGCTTTCTTTGCAGCATCAAGCCATATTCTGATCTGTTCGGGATTAGATGAGTAGGCGTTCAGAGGGTATTTGTCCATAGGTATTCCAACATGCCTTTCAAATGTGCAGGCACCTTTTGCTATTGCTATCTTCACAGCATCAGTGTTTGCAGGATCTTCATGGGTGGAGAATCCAGCAGGGATCTGGGGATACCTCTGTCTAAACAAATCAAGCTGATTCAACTGGAGCTGCTTATCCAGTGTAGGATATTCCCCTATGCAGTGCATTAGGCAGAATGATTTATTGCGATGGTCAAGAAAAGCGGCTATCTGATCGATTTCCTCCAAGGAGGCCCCGGCGGTAGACAATATTAAGGGCTTATCTGTGCTTGCAATTCTTTCAAGAAGTGGCCAATCCGTGAACGAGCAGCTGGCAACCTTTATGATGTCGAAAGAATGTTCTATGATCAAATCGACGGATTCTTCATCGAAAGGCGTGCATATTGATATGAACCCTAGTTTTGTCATTTCATCTTTCAGCATCTTGAACTGTCCTGGGGCAAGGCGTGTGTCAAGGAATCGTTTTACATATTTAATATCATTCCTATCCTTGAAGTCAGGATGTATGAATGTGTCCAAGTGGCGATACTGGAGCTTAAATCCGAAATTGAAAAATTCCTTATAATCTTTCACGGTATCGTGGAATTTCCTGATGATCGTAAGTCCGTGTTCAAGATTTCCGCAATGGTTGTTTGCAAGTTCGAATATGAATAAAGGCTTAATCATATGTTTAGAAATTTTGTCTGGCATTTTGATTCCCTTGATTTTTTTCCGTTTTTACAAGCGCTGCCCCGTCACCTATGCGCAAAAAAATGACTTATTTGTATTTTTAGAGATTTCCTTGGTTAATTTATATTGCAATCAATGGTATTTACAGCTGAATTGGATTTAAACTTCTGAATAATCTTTGCTCGCTGAAGCACACTAAATCCAACACCGGTGAGGATTTGCCGTGAGTATCATTTTAAGAGGCGAAATAATACCATAGTGTCATAATTCCATAATTCTCTTCAGTTCGATATATGCCATTTTTAGAGGTCACATAAGGAAGTCATCCAAGCCCGCTCTGATTTCAATCCCGGATGTTCTTCCCTCTTGAGATATTGTTTTTTCAGAGTATCTTGAATGACTTAAAGGGAACCTCTAGAAATTGGCATATGGCGCGCGACAGGAGAGTATGGAGATACGGCTAGGAGCAAATATCAGGAGCAGCCCCGTAGCAGGCTGTGACTGTGTTTGCGACAATGCCGGAATCCATAAGAGTCTGTCGCCATTTGGATTGCGGTTCTTTTTGGCTCAAGAAGGAATGTTCCTCTCTCGGCGTATCTACTCGATACGCCTCCGTTCAGAAATTCTTTTTGAGCTTTCAAAAATCTTCCGCAACGCGCCATATGCGAATTTTTAGAGGTTCCCATTAGATTTAGTGAATTAAACCCGTAATGGATTTTATCATGGATGTTAGAACAGTTACAGGAAAACATATATTTAAAAATAGTTTCATTATGTATTCACTTGCAGGGTTCTTGTTGCTTTCAACATGTTTCCTGCACTTCTGGAAGATTGGAGAAATGCCTCCGGGAATTCATGTTGATGAGACAGCTGGTGCTTATAGCGCCTATTGCATTTCCAAGACTGGCGCGGAAGAGAACGGAATCAGATATCCACTCTATTTCAGGAGTTTCGGTGGATATTGGGATCCTGTTTACGTCTATACCATATCTCTCCCTGTTGTCAATCTTTTTGGGCTTGAGAAATGGGCTATAAGGATGCCAAGTGCGGCTTTTTGCATTTTTGCGGGAATCGCAATGTATTTTTTATCGATGAGGCT
>CAZION010000227.1:0-8747 GCA_964540865.1 uncultured Victivallis sp. | reverse complement strand
TCGGAAATGATGTCCTGATCCTCAAATCCCTTGTAGAGCAGACTTGAAACGAGCGCACCTCTTGATAGGTCTATACGCAGCGTCAGCCATTGATTCTGGATGCGGATGAAGTTAGGTGCGTCTTTCTCGCGTTCCACAGTAATATTGGCTGAAAGCACCGACAGGCTGAACGTTAAAATCAGAACAAGGCTTAAAAATATTTGTTTCATTAGAAAAGCTCCTTAAATTTATTTTTTAGTCATATCAAGTACAAGGACAGACCAGAACTTCACTTCAGGCACAGTGCATTCCCAGAAGTAGGGATCTGATGTGTCCAGTTTAATTGCAGTGTGGGTGCTTGTTTCCGGATCAAGTAGCAGCACCCGATCCACCTTCCAGTCTCCGCCCAGGGCATTGGGAAGCAGCCGGACCCGCACATTGGCCGCAGGATTCGGATAAACTGCCACAGGAGGCAGGGCATCGAGAGCCGAATAATCCGGATTTTTATTGTCCTTTTTCGCCTGCACTTCAATTTCTTTGCGTTTCTTCTCTCGTTCGATAGTCTCTTTGACTGCGGCCAAAGTTTCCGGTGCGCTTCCCTGGGCGGGAGGATTTACGAGATGAACCACCATGCGTTTTCGATCCTTGCCAAGGGGAATCTCGCGCACATTGTTTTGCCACCAGACCGATCGGTCAATGACGAAGATACCCATGGGATTCCATATCCAACGCATGTCCTTGTTCCAGAGAATACCGCTATACCGCGTGGCAAAGCGATTGTATGTCCGTTGACTGATTCCCCCGTAAAAAGAATGCGCCCCAGCAGCATACGACAGGATATGCTGATAACGGCCTATGGCCTCCTCCCTAGATAAAATCGGATATAACTGTCCTCCCAGACGGTGAACCTGTTCAGCCTGTTCTGTCATTAAGCGCGACCAGTCAGCCCAATTGCGATAGGGATGGTCAAGCCCAATGTTTGCAGCTGCATATTCGTCCATGATGGTCCCACCATCAGCACAGAGTTCAACTGTTTCCCTGATCTGACCGTAGAATCTGTTAAAGAATCCGCAATCACTGTAATTGTATCCGAAAACGTATTTTGGAAACGCTTTGCGCAACTGTTTCTTCATCTCTTTTTGATTGGCGGCTGTCTGACGGTCTGCGTCATCTGCAGAAAAATCCACTGTTTTGTCGCCGACGCGCTGTTTGCCGGTTCTGGCCTGGAAATGTCCGTCGAAACGGACACCGGCCCATCCAAACATCTTCGTTGACTCAATGAGCTGGCTTATCCCGTGCTGGACAACGGACGGATCATTCATGTTATACATGGCCCAGCCGATGGACTGCCAGTATTTGCCGCCCTGCTTCTCGGTGTCAATCTGCCATTTGGCCAGTTCATCGGTGTTTGGTGTGAAGCTCATGACTCCGCCGAAACCATAGACCATTTCCGGATTCGCCCTGATAAAATCCTGAGCTCCCGAACCGGAACCAATGCTCTTCCCGTAAGTTGTAGGAAGAACACCAATCTCATTTCCGTAGTCGCATAGATGCTTGAGCTTTTCCTTGTTCTCGTGATACCGTGCCTGTCCGGAAAACCATTCATCCTCTTTGGGCGTCAGATTGGCGAAATCATCGGGAGCCCAGAAAAATTTCTCGAACGTGTTAAGGTATGCCTTGCGAAAATTGTCGACACTCTGCTCCAGCGATTTCATGGCAAGACCGGATCTGGCAGTTTGCCCGCCTTCGGGATGGTGCCCGGAAATACCTATATCCCAGACATTTTTTGACGAGCCGAAATACTCTTCACCGCTGGAGATCACCTTCCCGCTTACGCTTAACTCGGCCGACATTGCATGTCCATATCGGGGGATCAGCCCGCCTTCCCATTCAAGGGGAACGATTTTCAATGACTTTGGAGGAATTGCCACTTCCTGTTTTTTCTCGCCCACAACCGTATCCATATCGTTGGTGAGCCAGACGCGCAGTCCGACACCGATTTCCTTTTCACCACGGTTAAGTATTTCCACCGTGCCCTTGACCGGATCTCCCTGCCAGACGAAAAGTTTCTGAGGCCATACCTTGGCCAGAAAAACGCTGGACTCTCCGGTATTCCGATATTCCTCCGGGATTTTTATTTTCTCGACATCCACATCTGCCGCGTTAATCCTTACTGTAAGCAGGCCAAAAATGGCAAATACGATCATCGCAACCTTCGTTATTTTCCACATATAATTCTCCTTGGTTTTCTGTATTATTGTTGTTGATTCTCATATAGAAAATCACATTCATTAGAAAATAGGCGCGTCAACAGAGTGACGCGGCTACAGCCTAGATTTGTTGTAGCCACGTCACTCTGCTGACGTGCTTTTTGATTTCTAGTTATCATATCCGCGCCACAGACAGCTCGGAAAGCAGAGCGCATCCTAACCCGCGATATATGAAAACTATTTCTCCGCAGAGCACATAAGCTCCGCAAGGTTCAGTGACACACTCAAGATAATGCCAGTCGCCTTCTCTACGGATAATGTTTGCAGATGTCACCGGAAAAACTTTTACTTCTCGCGATGAGACCATTGCCGGCCCGTTGAAATGGGTCAACCGCAATTCCAATGCAAATTCCTCAGATTGAGTCGCCTTTACCCAGGCAGAGATCTTGTGCCGCGACAAAGGAAGAATCGGATTGCAGGCGCGGGACGGGCCGTAGAATTTGAAAATCCATTGTGACTTTTTTGCGTTATCGCCATGCTCAATGACTAACGCACCTTCCTCCGGGCGACATCCGCCGTTACGCTGCCAGGAACCTGAGCCTTCCAGTCGCCATGCCTGGGCATCAGGATGGTCAAGAGCTGATGCTTTGAAATGACAGCATGGTTCCTCATATATAGGAGCATCGGCCATTTTCAGTTCTTCCGGCGCAAGTTCCGCGAGAGGCGCGGCAACGACGCATTTTGGTATCTCATCAGACTTCAGCTCTCCGATATGGTAGCCGAGAGTGATCTCCTGTCCGGCGGAAAATAGGCGATCAGACCCGCTCTTTGCGAACAGCGCATAGCAGTGCATATCCATGCCCCACTCGCAGATGTGATGTCCGCATTCCTGAGGGTAATCGTGGCTGATAGCCAAGTAATTACCATCGGTCTTCAGGTAATAGAATGTTGACTGTTGAACACAGCGAAGAAGGTGGCGGTTGTAAAACTGCTGTGCAGAATTCCCGGTTTTGCTTAAAAGGATTTTCTTCCAGCCGCGTTCGGCAGTGTTTAGGATTGCGTGCGTGTAGCGCTTCCGCCATTGCGTGGTGAAGCAATGCTCGTCGAACCAGGGCTCCATTACTCCTTGCCAGTCCTGAGTCATCGGTACCTGCGGTCCGACACCGCCGGCCAGCATCGGATCGTCGAATTCCACTACAGCGTAATCATCATTGCCCCATTGCGGCATTGCGGTGATGGACAGGAACGGTGTCTTTGGCATAACATCCTGCAGGAAATGCAAGCGCACATGTACATCGTAACGGAAGCGGTTTTTCTCTGGAAGATAACGCAGCGTTATCGTTCTCGTTTCATGAACTATCTTGTCCAGCTCATGCTCCACCTTTTCCGGCGTGAGAATGATTTGAACCTCATGTTCTCCGGATTTAGATGTTGCAATCTTCGCACGCAAATAGTGATTCTCGTAAAAACAACTCGTCCCGACATTGATGCATTCTACGGGACCATGCGGACGTGTCCGCAAATTGATATTTCGCAGATTCCGGAACCAGGCATGTTCATTGATAAGTTCCAGCACATCGTCGCCGTCAAACTCGATTTTCACATGTCCGGGCCGGTCTATAATTTCAAATTCCATAATTATCATCCCTGTATTTTTGAAGGTTTTGCAATGAATTAGGCGGCCAGAATGCCGCAACTTTAATAATCAGAGCACGTCAACAGAGTGACGTGGCTACAACAAATCCACTGCTGTAGCCGCGGCACTCTGCTGCCGCGTTCTTTTTTAGTTTTCTAATAACAACTTTGAAATTCCTTGACATAAACTTATCTTCCCTGTCACTCCGAACTGATCATTTGGCCGTCAATTCACGTATCAGCTTGACCCAGCGTGTCAGTCTTGCAGGATCACCTTCAACTGTTTCGACATCCTTGAGATGAATATGCAGATATCCCCCGCGACAGGCTGAAAGACCATCTCCGATGATTCTGCGGATCCTATCCTCGTCGTAACCGCAGCAGACCATGTCTGTTGGGTTGGGCCGCCAGGATATTGCGTAATCTGTTCCAATCTGTTCGGCGCAAAGCCGGACATCAGCCACCGGTGTTACTGCTATGCTGCGCAGATTTTTGAGCTTGCGTAACATGCCAATCTTGCGCCCCAGATCCTCGCAGCAGCCGTAGTGCACTAGGCCGAAGTGTTCGTAGATGGGCTTTTGATATTGGAACATGAACTCCTCATGGAACTCGGGCGAAATCAGAGTGAACTCCTGGGCGGCGCAGAATCCCCAGATGTCTTTCCTCTTGCGTGCGCCGCTGTTCGGCCTCGGACGTTCCAGCCCATTTGCATAGCACATGGCCTGGTTCTGCCCAGATGTTAAAGAGAAATCTCCGGCATCCTCTGCCTCCTGGTTGTTCTTCAGGATGCCATCGCGCATAAACGCCAGGAGCCTATGCAATTCCTCCGGAGACTCATACATGTCAAGCATGAATTGCTCCATTCCGCGGAGCTTATTTATACTGGTCGAGATGTCGGCCATGAAACCGATATGGGCCGGCGTGCGCTGTACGTCAATTGGCAGTATGCCGCCAACCGCTTCCGAAAGCTTTTCAATGTTGCGGGCGGTAGCGGCTTCATCTATCTCATGGTGCGTCATTCGCAGTTTGCTGACATCATCCCAGCTCTTCAGTGGCGGATCATAGGAGGCTGCGCCACCATCCACGTCGGAACGGTGCATGGTCTCCTCCACGCCCCACAGATTTCCCCAGCCGCCTTTGACAGCAGCCCCAATGGTTATCCACGGTTCCTGTATAAAATCATCTCCGACCACCTCGTGTTGGAAGATCCTCATCTTCAAATCCCGCTCGAAGTTGCGATAAAATGAATCTTCACACTCCATTTTGTCATCCCCGAAAACCTCCCGGCACCACACGTTCCACATGCCGTAGGTTGCCAGAATAGGAACACGTGTCGGTTTCAGACTGAAGTGTTCCGTCCACAGTATTCGTTTCTCCTCCTGCACTGGCAGGGCGGAGATCTCCGCATAACGCGCAGCCAGTTTTTTCAGCACATCAATGTTTTTTTGTCTGCTCATAACATTTCCCAAAAGTTAGATTTATATCGAAAGGTTCCATTTACGAAATTCGCAGTAACGTTCCTCGCCTACCTGCTGGCGACCGAGGAAATGGCCGTATTCCCAGGTGATTGTGCGCTTTACAAACTGGCAACCTGCCTCGTACTGCCTGCTGATCCTTTCCATAGGCGCAGGAGTAAGAGGTTCGCCAAAACGTTCAAAAACGAAAGTCTCGACATTGTTCCAGAAACGTATCCCCTTGCCGGCCAGAACCGGCGCCAGCCTCTCATACAGAGGCGGAATGTCTTCCGGGTTAATCTTTCTCTGTCGGCAACCTACGCCATCCTGCATGGCAATGATGTCGAACATCGGGCGGTCCACAAAGCCGTCCCAGCATTTTGCGAGTTCCGCAGGAGGCAGGGATTTTGAAAAGAAGGGGGAGCAGAAAACAGGCAGCCCACTTGAGGACTTCACAAGCTGGTACATTTCCCCGAGGAAATTGCGCAGGGCGTCAGCTCGTTCTGTAGTGGAGACGTTGTCCCGGTCTGGCTCGTTGGATATATATATGCCGCGGAGCATCGGATGGTCGCTATACTGCGATAACAGTTCCTCAAGGACAATTTGATTGCGTCGCAGATCACGCCGCATCATCCGCTTGAACTCACGGTTCTTGTCCCAGAAGTACATATTTAGATCCAAGCCCAGGTAAACTCCCAATCCCTGTTCCCCGGCCGCCTGCATGATCATGGAGACAGCATCCTCCTCCATCCATTCCTCAAAGATCTCCGAATGATAGTGTGCACGGCCAAGCACCACGCTGCGGGCAATTACCACATCCTCTATTCCCGCCTCGCGCATGTCGCGCAACTCAGTCTGCCAGAAGGGAAGGTCTCGCTGCAACGGCTTGTCGTAGGCATTAGTCCGCTCTGAGAAATCAATGAAAGTCGCGCTGATTTTGGCGTTGCTGCTCATTTAGTTACTCCTTTAGACGCAATGCCTTTTGCAAGCAGCTCCACCCACGTTTTCCCGTTCCAGAATGCTTCAGGATCATCTTTTGCGGCTCCAAGCACTGTGCCTGCGAATACAGTGCAACGTCCTTTGCCAGCCTTACGGGACATGAGCAGCGGAATTTCTCCTGCCTTTGCTGAGACTTCCGCGTCTGGCTTGGCTTCTGTAACATGGGCGTAATAAATCCTGTTACGGTCTTTATTTTTTGATTCCATTAATTTCACTGCACTATTTTCCGGCATCTTTGCGACATCGTCATTTCGCAACAGACGGCACGGCAAAACATCCTCGAAGAATGTGTTCCGCATCATGCCTTGCCCGAGACTGTAGTCGCCGCCCAGAATCACAAGGTGGCCCCCCTCCATCGTCCAGTCGCTATAAGCCTTCCTCTCCTTCAATGACATCTTGTCGACGGGAACATTTGGCATGATGATGGTTCCATATTTTGCTAGCTGATCTGGTTTCGGCATATTGCGCTGGTAACACTTGTCAAGTTCGGCGTTCGGCATCGTCGCTTTGACCGCCTCGTCAATCCTGTAAAGGTCGTCGTACATGCCGCGGATCCACAGAATACGGTTACGAGGGCCAACACTTTCAATGGAGCTTTTTTCAATCGCACTTTTTGAAGAGATGGACTTGTCCGAGTATTCCTCCAGACGTTCCGCCCGGACCCAGTCAACCATGAAACGCGTGTCCGCAGGCGCATCGGCAGGAATTCCGAAATGAATGAATACAGTGCAAAATCCTATCCCGTAATGCTCGTATTTATCAGTAATCTCTATTTCACGATATTCATTTCCGAGTTGTGAAGTATTGAAGGATTTTTGAACTCTGCTTCCTTCACGGTCTTTCCAAGTCGGGCCCGGATGAGTTACGTTTTCATATACTGTCATCTGCCCGCCTCCGGACACCGGTTCCGTCAATTTCATTCTCGCGGTAATCCTGTAACGGCCCGGGCTCAAATCATTGAGATATCCACCGGTACAGCATTGTTTCAAGGCTTTGTCCGCGCCTGCGGCCTTGCCGTGAGACGCTTCGGGATCATCAAAAACTATTCTTCCCATCGACCATGAGTGGTCTTCAGATTCGGCAGTGTGGATTATTTCGTCGCTGACCGTGTTCAGTTCCGGCCTCAGCGGATCCACCACAATTTTCCTTGCCCCGCTAGCCAGGCTCCTTTCAAGTTCAGCCTGAGGCACTGGTTCTGTGAAACGCGGACGATTAACTGATTGATAACCGGGACATCCTTTCAGTTCAAGAACAAGTATGCCGAATGGAGCTATTTCCGGCAATGGAATAACCCCGTCCTTGTTGATGGAAAGTTTTATCATGTCCTGATCCGGGGTTAGCCACCAGACTTGCTTCAGTCTGGATTTCAGACTGGGATTATCAAGCTTAAAAAGTGCACCGGAAACCGGGGCCGGATAGCTTTCCGTTTTTTCAATATCATCGGTGTCCGGAAATCGCAGGAAAGGAAATACCAGCAGTTCCCGCTCTGCTGACAACGGTACTGAACTCGCCCACAACTTCCATTCGACTTCAGTAGGGATATTTTCAACCTTGATGCCGATTGCATCAGCCTCGATGTTTTTCCGTCCGGGATGCCAGAACAAGCATCCCCAACGGGTAAGCAAGCTTCCCCAGTTTTGGCAGCCCGGCGCAAACTCATGATCCCCATAGCAGGGATGAGCCGCGTTCAGAATGCCGATCATAAATTTGTAGTATTTCCTGGCTTCATTATCAATAGTGTCCAGGCGGTATATGTAGTGGTAGGTGCCACCGGCAGCTTGAACGCGCTTCGAAGCCTTGTTCTCGTTTCCGGCATAATGACGCCAGCCATTGTAGCGTTTCGAGCCGTCATATGTCCATTGCCCAATTGCTTCGTTCATCCAGTGTGCGCCTCCGGCAATACCCTCTCTGACTTCATGCGGGAACGGATCCGGATAGTCGTGGACACTGCAAAGGTTGAAACCGAACAGGTAGTCGGGCTTTTCCGCCAATATCTTCTCCTTCATACGGCGCATGTTGTACGTTGACACCACATCGTCAACCGCTGAAAACTGGCCATCGAATCTTACGCCGTCGAATCCGAATTCCTTGGACGAGGCGATCAGTTCTTGGATACCATGATCGAGAGCTTCCGTCTTGCTTAAGTCTGGAAGTATTTTGTGCCAACCTCCTGCAAACTTTTCATTCACATCACCTTTCTTTAAAATATGAAGATCGACATTATTCCAATTCTCCAGATCCCACAGGTCTGCATTTTCTCCCCAGCGTCCTGTCAATTTGTCGCGCATGAAAAAATCCGGCTTCAATCGCAAAAGCTGATATGCCGACGGGCCTCCGGCGATGCCCTTGCCATAAGAAATAGCCTTGATGCCTTGCTTATGAGCTTCTTCTATTTGCAGTTTTAACCATTTGGCATTTTCCCAACGATAGCCCTGTCCACTTAGCCATTCGGGTTCTTCAGGAGTTAGAT